>CAINOC010000001.1 GCA_903851385.1 uncultured Chlorobiaceae bacterium
CTCCACCACCTGCATGATTCTCCCCATTATCTGCAACACTGGCGCACTGATAGATTGAAGATGCTCTCTTGATATCTGTGCGGTACAGTAGCCTTCAAAGCTTCTTAGACCATGCCATGTACAAGTCTGATGCTTCCTTCAACTTCAAGGCTTCCTTCGTCCCAAGGCTACAAGGATGCTGAATCTGAGAAGTTAGCATCCTTGGACCTGAAGCGATAAAACAGCAAACCCCCAAATCAATGTACGGATGCCAAGCTTTCGTGCTTCCAAATGATTCCGAAAGAATAAACAAATAGAACAAGAACGGAAACACACTTCCGCAAACCAGAGTAGTCCCTACGCACCGCACTCGGAAAAGAAATCCGCAGGGCATTCATTCCCTCATCGCCTGATAAATGGCTTCTCTCTGCGGATTATTCACAGATCGAGCTTCGGATTGCTGCTGAAATCTCCGGCGACCCTCAACTCCTTGATGCTTTCAGAAACCGTGAAGACATCCACACCGCAACGGCAAGGGTGATTTTCGGGACCACGGAGATTGACAGCGATATGCGGCGCAAAGCAAAAGAGGTAAATTTCGGGGTGCTTTACGGCATCATGCCTTTCGGGCTTTCGAAACGGCTTGGTATTACCCAAAAGGAAGCGAAAGCAATTATTGACACATACATTTCCAAATATCCCGGACTGTTCAATGCGCTGCAAAACATTATTGAAGCCGGGAGAACAAATGGCTATGTTTCAACCCTTCTCGGCCGCCGCCGATATATTGCTGATCTCAACAGCAGAAATACAAACCTGAAAAAAGCTGCTGAAAGGGCCGCCATGAATACCCCGATCCAGGGTACCGCTGCCGATATCATTAAATGCGCCATGATTCTCTGCAGTCAGCGCATGCGTGACGAGAAATTGAAATCAACCATGCTTCTTCAGGTACATGACGAACTGCTTTTTGAAACTACTGATGATGAAAAAGAGGCGCTTTCGGTACTGATTGAGACAGCAATGATTGATGCAGCAATAACTTGCGGGCTTAAAACCGTGCCGGTTGAGGTAGATACCGGAATAGGAAAAAACTGGTTTGAAGCCCACTAATCATTGACTTATAAAAAAAAGTTTAATTATATTTGTCGATCATTCATGAAATGCCCTTTTTCAGGCACACAATACGGATACTGCATGTTTTCAACAACACCGTTTATTACTCTCTCTGGATTCAGCAGAAAAGTGCGGACATTTCTTGTAATGCATCTCTCTTTAAACAATTTTTTTTTCTCCCTTGCTCTTTTCTCCTCTCTTTTATTGACACCAACCCTGATACTTGCCCAAGAAAAACAGATCGTTGATAGTGATCCAAAAAACGCAACCCCCAAAACTACCGAAGGACTCCTGGCAACTACGGAACAAATGATTGAGCAACTCATCCGGCAGATTGATCTCCAGAAAGAGAACACGATTGAAAAAGATGAACTGATTGAAAACCCGAATCCGACCTCTTTTTTTTCAAGTATACCCAATATCAAGCCAGTCGAGGGCTCAATTACCAGCAGTTTTGGCGTCCGGATGCACCCGATCTATCATCTGCCTCTATTTCATGCAGGAATCGACTTTGCTGTACCTGAAGGTACAAAGGTGCAATCTACAGGCGATGGAATTGTAGCTTTTTCTGGCTATGACAAGGGATTTGGGCAAAAAGTCACCATAAATCACGGTTACGGCTATAAAACAGTCTATGCCCACCTCTCAAAATCCCTGGTACGCCAAGGTCAGAAAATTAACCGTGGTGACATCATTGCACTTTCAGGAAACACCGGGGTTTCAACCGGTCCGCACTTGCATTACGAAGTCCACAAAAACAATGTCATAGTAAATCCGACCGCTTATTTCTTTGATGGAAAACCTGGCAAGCTCATCACAATCAAAAAGACTTCACCTGAAGAAGAAGGCAATAACTCTTAACCTGAATAAATCAATCGACGTAGTATGTATTGGAATTTAGATCTAGCCCGTTATATAGCAGACGCACCGTGGCCCGTCACAAAAGATGAACTGATTAATTACGCAAACAGAACCGGAGCGCCCCAACAGGTTATCGAAAACCTGATTGATCTTCCGGAAAGTGATGATATGTATGAAAGTCTTGACGAAATATGGCCTGACTATCCTACAGATGAAGACTTCGGCTACAGTGATGAAGAGCCATTAACATAGGATAACGGAATTCAGTTACGTGTTTTTTTTTTAGCAACTTCCTTCCTTTCCAGAGCAAAAGCATGGAGTCTTGCTGCTCTTCTTTTGCTCTGTGCCCTGCCGGCATATAGCCAGTCAGTAAGCATCGGCGCTGACCAATCGTCGATAGTGCCATTTGTCCGAAAAATAAGCTTCACTGGCAACAAAGCGACCACCAGCGAGGAGCTCAGGCAGGTTATTGCCACCTCTGAGCACTCATCCTTTCTGGGGCTCGGCCTCTTCGGCGGAGCCTTTAAGCCATTCAATGCTGAGGAGTTTGATAAAGACCTCAGTCTCATAAAAAAACTCTATACCTATAAGGGATACTTTTTTACTGACGTGAACTCCACGATTGTAAAAAAAGACAACGGGAAGATGGTGGATCTGAACATAATGATCCGAGAAAATGAACCTTCGAAAATTGATTCCCTGAAATACGAAGGGCTTGAGAAGATTTCAAGGGAACTGAAAGCCCATTATCTTGCTCAAAAGCGCCTGAAAGTCAACGATATTTTTTCCGTTGAACGACTGATCGATGAAAGAAACCGCTCCATTTCTTTTTTCAAAGAAGAGGGTTTTGCTTTTTTTCATGAGGATAGTATCCGCATCAAGGTTGATACTGTTGGAAATCGTGCCGGGGTACTCTTTAGACTGAGTCTGCCAGAAAAGCTTACATACGGACCTGTCCATGCAGTCGTTCACAACCCCATAAGGAGCGACAAAAAGCCAGCAGAAAAAACCTTTACAAAGGATAACATCAGCGGCAAAGTTATCGGGCAACAGAAGGTATCCCCTGATCTTATTACATCTGCCATTGAATTCCGCCCAGGCATGGCTACCCGACAAAGTCTCGAACAGCGCACCCTGCAGAATTTTGGTATTACCAATATTTTTTCATCCATCTACATTAGTCCTGACTCTGTACGTTCCGGTCAACTATACACTACCGTGCATCTCGAAACGGCACCAAAGCACCAGATAGAACCAAAATTGCTGGCTGACAATCGTTTCGGATCCCTCTTTTTCGCTGGCTCACTTGCCTATGAAAACAAAAACCTGCTTGGGGGAGCTGAACAATTCAATACCTCAACTGAATTCGGCACGCAGGTAGGCAACCGCAACAATGTACTTCAAAACCTTGACACTGCACAATACGCGAAGGTGATTCCCTATGAATTCAATCTGAAAAGCAGCCTCGTCATGCCGGTTCTTAAAAAACCAGGCAACGCCTATGCTGTTACAGCAGAATACGCAAGTACCATACAGCCTGTGCTACTTTCAACCAAGAACGCACTCCTACGGGGAACCTACAGTGCCAAATTGAGTCCGAAATCAAGAGTGAATTTTGATTTTTTTGAAATTGAGCTGGTTAAAAGCGACTCTCTCAGGGGATTCAAACAGCTATTCACAAAGAATCTTGCCCAGAATATCGGCATTAACCCTGCCAACAGCGCTGCGGTCAATGCTGGAATTGACAGCCTGTTGCAAACCCATATCGATCAAACCTTCCGGCTTCGCTACAACTTCACCAACCGCAAGAGCATTCCGGCGGAAAAAACAATCTGGAACTTCGACCTTCTGCTGGAAGATTGCGGAACCATTCCCTGGCTGATTGACAAATATATTGACACTAAAACATATAGCGGGTTCACCATCAATGACCCGCAGATATTCGGGACAACCTACACCCAGTATATAAAAGTTGAGCCGGGACTAAGCGTTATTCAAACTATTTCTCCACAAAGCCAAATTGCCGCAAGAGGCGATATCGGATGGATGACGCCATGGGGAAAAGCTGCAACGACCCCTCAGGAGCGACGTTTTTATGCCGGTGGTGCAAACAGCATGCGGGGGTGGCTTTTCAATACCCTTGGACCCGACAACAGCGCCAGCAATGCTGCTGCAAATTTCGGCGCAGACATAAAACTTGAACTGAATCTGGAATACAGACTGAAATTTTTCAAGCTGTTCCGCCAAGCATCGGGAATAACCATCTTTTCCGATATGGGAAATATATGGGACAGGACTGGACCTTACGCCTTTTCTTTGAAATCTATGGTCAATAACTACGCCTGGGATGCAGGCATTGGCCTGCGAATAGGATCTCCTATCGGGCCTTTCCGCTTTGATTTTGCCTATAAACTGCGTGACCCGACTGAGAGTGATGCATGGCGGATTGCAGCATGGAAGCTCAAAGACTTTACCTTCAATTTTGGAATTGGTGAAGCATTTTAATTATTTGGCGGGAGTAATCTTTTTTCACGATTAAGGAAGTATCATCATGCATGCAACATCAACGCTTCTGGCTCCATCTATTCTTTCCGCTGACTTCACCAACCTTAAGCGCTCAATAGAGATAGCCGAAAAAGCCGGGGCGGACTGGATACACTGCGATGTCATGGATGGCAACTTTGTACCCAACATCACCTTTGGTCCATTTATTGTGCAAGCTATTTCTGCATGCACTTCTCTCATTATCGACACCCATCTGATGATTGCTGCTCCAGACCGCTTCATTGAAGATTTTGTCAAAGCAGGCTCACATCAGATCACCGTTCACCAGGAAGCTTGCCCGCATATACACCGTACCATTCAGTTTATCAAAAGCTTCGGTGTAAAAGCCGGTGTTGCAATCAACCCCGGAACGCCGGTTTCAACACTTGAGTCTATTTTACCGGATCTCGATCTTGTGCTTCTGATGTCGGTTAATCCAGGTTTCGGTGGACAAAAGTTTATACCTTCATCGATTGGAAAAATCCAGCAGCTCAACGAAATGCGTTCCCGGCTGAACCAAAACCTGATCATCGCTATTGATGGAGGGATAACAGAAGAAAATGCCCAAGCGGTAGTCTCAGCCGGCGCTGACTCTCTGATTGCCGGTACTGCATTCTTTAAATCAGCCGATCCGGGAAAAACTGCAGTTACAATAAAGGCTATGACCAGATAACCTCACGAAGCTCAGCACTAGTATGCAGCCCTTCTCCTATCAGCACGGCATCAAACGATGCCTGCCTGATAAGGGCAATATCAGCAGCGGTTTTCATGCCGCTTTCAGCAACAGCAACAACCTCTGAAGGAATAAATGGTCGAAGATTTATTGAGGTTTCAAGCTTGAGCGAAAAGTCTTTCAGGTCACGGTTGTTGATTCCAATCACCATAGCGCCCTTTTCAATAGCCCTGTCAAGCTCTTTGCGGTCATGCACTTCCACAAGCACATGCAGACCTATACTCAGTGCCAACTGCAGATAATCGCCAAACTGACATGGATCAAGCGCCGCGACAATAAGCAGAATTGCATCAGCGCCGATCAGTCGGGACTCATAAATCTGGGATTCATCGATAATGAAATCCTTGCGAAGTACCGGCAGGGAAAAGGAACGACTGACCAGCTGAAGATAGTCGTTTGAACCCTGAAAAAAATTGCGATCGGTAAGCACAGAATAAGCGACAGCTCCAAGCTCTCCATATTGCCGTGCAATGGCAACAGGATCGAAATCACTGACAATAAGACCACGGGAAGGAGAAGCTTTTTTGATCTCTGCAATGAGCTTCACCCCCCCATCAACCCCCCTGAGCGCACCGATAAAATCACGGGTCGCGGGAAAAGAGCCCTGCTCTGCAACGTAACGCTGGGAGGGTTTCTCTTTTTTAAGTTCCTGTATTTCCCGCTTTTTTTCCTCTAATATCCTGGAGAGATAAGTCATAACAATCAGTCAGCCGCAGCCAATTCCCTGAGATCATTTTCAAGCTCAACAATCTGGCAGATATTATCAAGAAACCAAGGATCAATACCTGTAGACTTATGAACCTCTTCTATTGTGGCGCCGGCCTGGAAGGCGTAACGAAGATAAAATACCCGGTCAGCTTTGGGTATCTGGATTTTTTCAAGGATATCCTCTTTTGCAAACTTTTTCTGCTGCTGAGTCATATCGAGAACATTCATGACATCCTTACCGTCTGAACCAAGTCCGGCTCTACCGATTTCAAGACCACGAAGTGATTTTTGAAGAGCTTCCCTGAAATTTCTTCCGAAAGCCATGACTTCACCAACCGACTTCATCTGCACACCGAGACGTGCATCAACATTCTTGAACTTCTCAAAATCCCAGCGAGGGATTTTGACGACACAGTAATCAATAGCAGGTTCAAAACTCGCCGGAGTAGTTTTTGTTATATCATTAATAATCTCGTCTAGAGTGTACCCAACCGCAAGTTTCGCGGCTACTTTAGCAATCGGAAAGCCGGTTGCCTTTGACGCCAGTGCTGAACTTCTTGATACACGGGGATTCATCTCGATAACAACAATACGACCGTTCACAGGATTAATGGCAAACTGGATATTGCTGCCTCCGGTCTCGACACCTATCTCTCTGATAATCCGAATCGAAGCATCCCTGAGTTCCTGATACTGGCGATCAGTGAGCGTCTGGGCCGGTGCAACAGTTATGCTGTCGCCGGTATGCACACCCATGGGATCAAAATTTTCAATAGAGCAGACGATAATGACATTATCCGCCAAGTCACGAATAACCTCAAGCTCATACTCCTTCCATCCAATGAGACACTCCTCAACAAGCACTTCCGAAATTGGACTTTCGGCAAGTCCCCTGCGTACCGCTTCATAATAGTCTGATTTTGTCTCTGCAAATCCACCGCCGGTACCTCCAAGGGTAAACGATGGACGGATAACAATTGGCAGGCCGATCTCTTCAAGCGCCTCTTTGGCCTCCTTTTCGTTGCGGACAAAAAAACCTTTGGCCATTTCAAGGCCGATTTTTTTCATGGCCGAGCTGAAAAACTCTCGATTTTCTGCTTTTCTGATCGCACGAAGCTTTGCACCGATCAGTTCAACTCCGTTACGTTCAAGAATTCCGGATTCAGCAAGACTTACAGCAATATTCAGAGCTGTCTGACCACCCATTGTCGGCAGGAGAGCATCAGGTTTTTCCCGCTCTATAATTTTCTGAACATATTCCGGGGTAATAGGCTCGATATAGGTAGCATCCGCAAACTCTATATCGGTCATAATGGTTGCAGGATTGCTGTTAACCAGCACAACACGATAACCATCTTCCTTAAGGGCCCTGCATGCCTGAGTACCGGAATAATCAAACTCACAGGCTTGTCCGATCACAATAGGACCGGCTCCAATCACTAATATCGACTTTATATCTTCCCGCTTTGGCACGTTATTTTCGGGGTTTAATACTTGGTAAGCTTAAAAAAAAGTAATGTACAAAATAATTAAGGAGTTTGTCTCCCCTAACGGGCGCAAACTACTCAACAACCCGAATCTGTTCCTGGTGAAAGCCTCCAGAATCCCGCCTCAACCATGCCGTCACCTCTTTTGGTTGCGCATTCATCAGAGATATAATCAACAGCGTATGGCCTGAGCGTGCAAAATCAACATCATGAAGAGAGGGAATAGCCGGTGAATTGATGTGCGAATGATAGGAGCCTATAATTTCGTATCCGAGTCTTTTGGCTTCACGCTCAACATCAAGGTACTCATTGTGGGAAATCTCAAACCCCTGCTCCTTACCATGATAAAGGCAATTCTTGCAGGGAGCAATCTCATGGACTATGTTTTCAATATTTCCTCTGTGATCAATATTTTTCTTTCCGACAAGCAACCCGCAACATTCATAAGGCAACTCACGAAAAGCCTGTTCCTGAATAATCTCAAATTTACGCCTGAATAGTTTCATAGAACAACCACTGACTGAAAATTTAAAGTGCCTTGGCCCCTATATCTGTTCTGTAATACGCTCCATCAAAACCTATCTTTTCCACGGCAAGATAAGCCCGATCAATACTTTCGCGAAGGGTATCCCCAAGAGCTGTCACGGAAAAAACCCGTCCGCCTGCTGTAGTAAGCCTGCCTCCTTCCAAGGAGGTACCTGCATGAAACACCAGACAATCTTCCATACCAGAAACTTCATCAGCAATAGTGATGGACTTACCTGTTTCATAATGGTCTGGATAACCGCCCGATGCTATAACAACCGTTGCCGCAGATTTACTGTGCATCTCAAAAGGAACCTCTCCAAGCGAACCCTGAACACTTGCCTGAAGGACCGTAATAAAATCACTTTTCAAAAGAGGAAGCACCACCTGCGTTTCAGGGTCGCCCAGACGAGCATTATACTCAACAACAGAGGGCTCTCCATGGTCGATCATCAATCCGACATACAAAAAACCGGTATACGGATAACCCTCTTCAACCATACCTTTCAGGGTAGGTTGAATAATCCGTTCCTCAACCTTCTGCATAACTTCGGAAGTCACTAGCGGTGCCGGGGCATAGGCGCCCATACCGCCCGTATTTTTACCAGTATCGCCATTTCCGATACGTTTATGATCCTGCGCTGGCAGAAAGAGCCTGTACCGGATACCATCAGTCAAGGCAAAAACACTTGCCTCCTCACCCTGCAGAAAATCTTCAATAACCACTTCATCTGCTGCATCACCAAAAATACGCTCTTCAAACAATTCACTGATTGCCTTCAACGCCTCATCTCTGTCGAGAGCAATAAAAACTCCTTTTCCAGCACATAACCCACTCGCCTTGATTACCTGAGGATACACCCTCTCCGGGAACTCGATATAGCTCCGGGCAGCATTCAGATCCCCGAAAACATGATAACCTGCTGTAGGAATGCCTTGACGCCTCATGAACTCTTTGGAAAACACCTTGCTCGACTCAAGCCGGGCAGCAGCCTGGGTGGGCCCAACAACCTGTTTGCCGGCACTCCGGAAAAGATCCACAATACCCAGTTCAAGCGGATGCTCAGAACCGACAACTGTCAGATCAACATGGTTACTCTGGGCAAACTCAAGTAGCCCTTCCAGCGCAGTTGCTTTCAACGGAAGATTACAAACCTTTCCACCAATCAGAGCAGTTCCGCCATTGCCCGGTGCAACAAAAACTTTATCCACCCGTTCACTTTTCGCAACCGCCCAGGCAAGAGCATGCTCCCTCGCGCCGCTTCCTATAATCAAAACATTCATGGCTTTCTCTGTAGGGACTTACCGTATTTTAACCTTTCAGCCCTATTGGCCCTGTGGTTTTTCGGCATGGTTTGTTAAATTACTCCCGTCTTTGCGGCTGACAGCATGTATATAATTCAAGAGCACTAAAATAAACAATAAAAAAATTTATTCCTGTACAACACAGGCCTCCTCTACCGGCAAATATGATTTACCTCTATGGCCATCTCACCACTGATTTCCCGCCATATCCTTCCCTTTTCCCTGAAGCTTCTCTATGCAAGCCTCCGGATATCAGTGACACCTCGATCATGGAACAATCATGTTGCTGACAATGGTGCCATCTTTACCTTCTGGCATGGAAAAATGGTTGCCGGATGGCTCCTTGCCAAGGCACTTTTTCCTGAAAAAAAAACAGTTGCCGTCATAAGCCTTTCTGAAGATGGTCGTACTCTTGCCGATACTCTTGAGCAACTTGATTTTTCGCTTATCCGGGGATCAAGTTCCAAGGGAGGCGATGAGGTCAAAGATGCCATGCTTAAGGCCCTCGAGAGAGAAAATATTATTATTGTTACTCCTGACGGACCTCGGGGGCCTGCCTGCCAGTTCAAATATGGAACATTGCGCGTAGCCTCCGGTAAACGCTGTCCCCTCTTTTTTGCTGAAATCCGTTATGAAAAAGCATGGCAACTTAAAAGCTGGGACAAATTTGAAATTCCAAAACCTTTCAGCAGAGCGACTGTAATTATTCATTGTATTGATCTGCCTGCATTTGAAAGTGAAGAAGAATTGCGCAACTATAGCAGAAACCTTTCAGACCGTCTCGGCCATGCATAACCCTTTTTCTCTCCTTCTCAGACCTTTCGCACTGATCTACCTCTCTATCGTGCAGCTTCGTAATGCACTTTTCGATCGAAAGCTTTTCAAAGCATGGAAGTCTCCAATTCCTGTTGTGTCAATCGGAAACATCTCTGCAGGCGGAACAGGAAAAACCCCTCTTGTAGACTGGGTGGTCAAATATTATCTCTCGATCGGTTGTAAACCTGCAATCGTGTCAAGGGGTTACCTGCGGGAATCAAAAGGTGTGCAGCTTGTGTCTGATGGAGTAAGAATCATGTTGAGCAGCAGAGAAGCTGGCGATGAAACTGCCATGCTCGCATGGAACAACCCTGACGCCATTGTTGTAGTCGCTGAAAAACGAAAAGATGCAGTAACCTATATCGCCAGTCGGTTTGCCAAAAGATTACCCGGGGTTATCATCCTCGACGATGCTTTCCAGCATCGGGCAATTGAGAGGGAGCTCAATATCGCCGTCATCAATAGTGCTGAACCTTTTACAAAAGCAAAAATGCTTCCTGAAGGACGCCTGAGGGAACCGCTGAAAAATCTTTCAAGAGCCGACCTGGTTATACTGAACAAAATCACCGATGAAGAGCAAGCCGGAAGTATCATGAAAGAGGCGGAAAAAACAGGACGCCCTGTTGTGAAAGCCCGTGTAAAAAACGGAGAACTGATATGCTTTTCAGGCACATGTGCATCTTCAGATGAAGCGCCTTTGCCAAAAACGCTTACTGCGCTTGCATTTGCAGGTATCGCATCTCCAGAAAACTTTTTGGATAGTCTCAAAACAGAGGGCGTAACCGTAGCAGCATACCGTTTTTTCCGTGACCATGAATCCCTAAGTGCAAAAAAACTGCAGGCGGTGCGTCGGGAAGCTGAAGAAAAAGGACTCAGTCTGATTACCACTGAAAAAGACTACTTCCGCATGCTCGGCCACCCTGAACTGATCCGCATTATTACTTCAAGACCCTGTTATTATCTGAAAATCGAAACAGATATTTTCGAAGGTAAAGAGATACTGCACGCAATGCTGAAAGCCGTTATCGACAAATAATAAAACCTTAGTCGGGGCATTTACTCTTTGATGATTTTTGAAATCGCTTTGAACCCATCACCTTCTGCCACATGCAAGATTTCAAAAACAGCCATTTCGGTACTGGTCAGAGAGGCTCCTGCTTTTTCAATACAGCGAATCCCGAGCGACTTGTTCTCTTCAGTTCTGGACGAGACCGCATCGGTCACCAAATGGACATTATAGCCAAACTCGATCAGATCCACTGCTGTCTGGTAAACACAAACATGGGTTTCAATGCCTGCAACCAGAATATCGTTTCGCTTAAATGAGCGGAGCTGCCTCATAAACTCCTCATTACCACAACAACTGAATGAAATTTTTTCAACAGGAACATGATCGGGCAGTAGTGCCTTAAGAGAGTCGATGGTATGCCCCAATCCTTTCGGGTACTGTTCAGTAAGCAACATCGGAACATCAAGAATTGAGCATGCCCTGATCAGCTTACTGATATTCTTTTCCAGTATGGCTGGCTGAAAAACACCTTGAGCTAACCTGCCCTGCACATCAATAATCAAGAGAAGCGATCCTTTGGAGGTAATCATAAAAATATCCTCAATGAAAAAAATAATTAAATTGAAGCTTTAGTATAAAAAGAAGAAACCAACATTATTGTAACTTTTAAGATACGCTTTTACCCGCAATCCATGAATACCGAACCCCCCGAAAAAAACAACGTCCCATGGGGCAAAAAGGGTGAATACCTTGTCGCACTTCAGTTTGTGCTGCTTTTGACTTTTATTGTTCTTCCTGTCTATCCCTCAAGTTCTAGTGTTGAACTCTTCAAACTGGTAACCTTCATCAGATTTTCAGTGCTTGCGGTGTGCTGGGTAATCGCCATCCTTATTGGAACAACCGGATTGTACCAGATCAAGCACTCTTTGACCCCGCTTCCCTATCCTGTCGAACGCAATCAACTTGAAACAAAAGGAATTTTTTCCCTGGTGCGTCACCCTCTTTACAGCAGTCAACTTTTTGCTGCTTTTGGATGGACAGTTTTCCAGATGAGCCTTTCCCATTTCCTCTTAACTGCCGCAGGCTTTCTTTTTTTCAATTACAAAGCTTCACTTGAGGAGAGATGGCTGACCGAACTCCATCCAGAGTATACCGACTATGCCCATCACGTTAATAAATTCATTCCATGGATCTAATGACAAAAAATATCAACAAAATCGGGGTTCTTCTTGCCGGATGCGGCTTTCTTGACGGGTCGGAAATCCATGAAGCTGTTCTGACCCTCCTTGCACTCGACAAAGCCGGTGCAGAAGCTGTGTGTCTGGCGCCAGACATTCTGCAGCACCATGTTATCAATCATTACACCGACCAGGAAATGGCCAATGAATCACGCAATGTCCTGGTCGAATCGGCAAGAATTGCCAGGGGTTCAATCCATAATCTCAAAGCGATCAACACGCTTTCTCTCGATGCCCTTATCATGCCCGGCGGATTCGGTGTAGCAAAAAACCTGAGCAGTTATGCCTTCAAAGCTGCCGAATGCGATGTCAATGAAGAGGTCGCGATGGCAGTGCAATCGTTCTATACAGCCGGCAAACCCCTTGGTTTTATATGCATCTCTCCCATTATAGCGGCAAAAGTACTTGGTAAAGAACACATAGAATTGACAATCGGCAACGATCTCGAAACATCCTCAGATATTATCGCGATGGGTGCCCGGCACATCGACTGCCCTGTCTGGAACACCGTTATCAGCAAAAAAGGTAAAATCGTCAGCACTCCGGCCTATATGCTTGGACCAACAATAGGAGAGGTCGCCAAGGGCATTGAAAAGCTGGTTGCCGATATACTCAGCTTACTCTGACTTGCGATTTTTTTCAAAAGGGATACCTGCATCCCTTGGGGCGGAAGCTCTGCCGACAAATCCCGCAAGCACAAAAAGTGTAATAATATAGGGAAGTGACTGCACCAGCTGCGAGGGGATTAATCCTGACTGGAGCCATATTTCCAAAGACTCGGTAGTGGCAAACATTATACTTGCCAGAGCAGCTCCCGCTGGAGTCCACTTTCCTATAATCATGGCGGCAAGCGCTATATAACCTCGACCAGCAGACATATTATCGGTAAAGGTATGCTGCTGAAAAACAAGAAAAGCCCCAGCAAGTGCAGCCAATGCTCCGGATATCAGCACACCGGAATACCGCATTCGATCAACATTTATCCCTGCACTGTCGGCAGTTTCAGCACTTTCACCTGTTGCGCGAAGCCTCAGACCGTAAGGAGTCTTAAAAAGCAGTAACTGACCGGCAACAACTGAAATAACAGCAAGACAAAATAACGGATCCATAAAAAGAAAAGGAACGTCAATTCCTGCTATGCGGTCCGAGTTCATTGAACTTCCAAAAATGAGGCTAAGACCGAAACGGGTAGCTCCCATGATGAATATATTCATGGCAATGCCTGCAACAATCTGATCGGCCTTAAGGGTAACTGTAATAAAAGCAAAAATCAAGGCAACACAAAGACCACAGAGAAGAGCCAGAAAAACCCCTATCATCGCCGATCCAGTCTGGTACTGACCAAAAGCCGCACCGAAAGCGCCAATAAGAATCATACCCTCAAGGGCAAGATTGACAACACCCCCCCGTTCCGAAAATGTCGCCCCGACGGAAGTTAGCGTATAGGGCACAGCTAGACGCAAGACTTGCATAAGAATGACTGCAGGCTCAATCCCCATTATTAATCAGTATGAAATATCCTTTCAGGTAGTTTTTACAGCCGGATTTTTTATTAAATTTCAGTCCGAATAAAAGTAGTAAACTCTACCTGTTTTTTCGCCGCCTGCTGATGTTTTTTATTTTGCAAAGTAAAATAATTACTGCTTACAATCATGCCAAAATCTGAGATTACCAACGAAAAGGCTTCAAGCAAAAAGTACATTTACAGTTTCTCAGGAGGGTCGTCTGAAGGTGATGCGTCCATGAAAAACCTGCTTGGAGGTAAAGGTGCCAACCTTGCCGAAATGGCAAATATCGGTCTGCCGGTTCCTCCAGGATTTACCATTTCAACAGAAGTATGCACCCACTATTACGATAACCAGAAAAATTATCCCAAAAATCTTTTCGAACATGATATCCCGAATGCACTCCGCAAAATTGAAGATGTATTAGGGAAAAAGTTTGGCGATCCCGAAAACCCCTTGCTTGTTTCTGTCCGTTCAGGGGCAAGGGCATCGATGCCAGGCATGATGGATACAATTCTCAATCTTGGTTTGAATGAAAAAACTGTCGCCGGCCTTGCCAAAAAATCAGGAAACCCCCGGTTCGCCTGGGACTGCTACCGTCGTTTTGTTCAGATGTACGGCGATGTTGTGCTTGATTTAAAACCGACTGATAAAAAACAGATTGATCCCTTTGAAAAAATACTGGAGCATAAAAAACACGAACTTGGCATAACGCTCGACACCGAATTTGAGGTTGAAGACCTTCAGGATATCGTTGCCAAGTACAAAGCAGCAATTCTTGAAAAAACCGGCAAAACTTTCCCTGAAGACCCCAACGAACAGCTTATCGGAGCCATCGGTGCCGTGTTCAACAGCTGGAATAACGAGCGGGCCATTGTCTACCGCAAGCTCAATCACATTCCCGGTTACTGGGGCACAGCCTGCAACGTTCAGGCAATGGTCTTCGGCAACATGGGCCTCGATTGCGGAACCGGCGTAGCATTCACCCGCGATGCTGCTACCGGTGACAATATCTTTTATGGCGAGTTTCTCATGAACGCCCAGGGTGAAGATGTGGTAGCCGGCACAAGAACCCCTCTTAAAATAGAGCAGCTCAAAGCAGAAAACCCTGACATCTATAACCAGCTTGAAGAGATCCGTTCGATTCTTGAACACCACTACCACGACATGATGGACATCGAGTTCACCATAGAGAACAACAAGCTTTTCATGCTGCAGTGCAGGGTTGGCAAAAGAACCGGTATGGCTGCGGTAAAAATTGCCTATGACATGTATAACGAAAAGCTTATTGATGAAAAAGAAGCTCTGTTACGCATAGAACCGGAACAGCTCAATCAGCTGCTCAGACCTATCTTTGACTTGAAGGAAAAACAGGCCGCTATTGAAGGAGGCAGACTCCTTGCAACAGGCCTTAATGCAGGGCCTGGCGCTGCAACCGGAAAAATCTATTTTAATTCAGTGGATGCTTATGAGGCCGGGAAACGAGGAGAAGCCGTCATTCTTGTCCGCATCGAAACCTCCCCTGAAGATATCAAAGGCATGGCAGCCTCTGAAGGTATACTTACCGAACGCGGCGGGATGACCTCCCATGCAGCCCTTGTGGCCCGTCAAATGGGAAAAGTCTGCGTTGTCGGATGCGGTGCGCTCAATATCGACTATCAAAAAGGAGAAATGCGGGTTCACGGTAACGATACGGTGCTTTCCGAAGGTGATTACATCTCTATCGACGGCAGCACTGGCGAAGTTATTGCCGGTAAAGTGGCCACGAAAAACTCTGAAATCATTGAAGTACTTGTTGATAAAACCCTCAAGCCGGAAGATGCGCCGACATGGCCTATCTACAAACAGCTTATGGAATGGGCCGATAAATACCGCAAACTCAATATCCGCACTAATGCTGATCAGCCCGATCAGGCTGAAATCGCCCTTACGTTTGGCGCTGAAGGCATTGGTCTCTGCCGCACTGAACACATGTTTTTCGGAGGAGAGCGTATTGACGCTATGCGCGAAATGATTTTAGCTGACGATATCGAGGGACGCAAAAAAGCTCTTGAAAAACTTCTCCCGTATCAGCGTGAAGACTTCTACGGGCTTTTCAAAACCATGGGCTCACGTCCAGTAACCATCAGACTTCTTGACCCTCCTCTTCATGAGTTCCTGCCGCACACCGACAGTGAAATCAAAACTCTTGCGGGAAAGATGCACAGATCATTTGAAGAGGTAAAAGGACTTATCAACGATCTTCACGAATTCAATCCCATGCTTGGTCTCCGCGGCTGTCGCCTCGGTATCCTTCATCCTGAAATAACGGTCATGCAGGTAAGGGCAATCATTGAAGCCGCCTGCAGGCTCAAGAAGGAAGGGCTTGAAGTCGTGCCTGAAATCATGGTACCACTTATCAGCACCGTCAAGGAGCTTGAAATTACCAGTGAAATCATCCACAAAACAGCACGAAGCGTCATTGCCGAACAAGGTACCGGGGTTAAATACCTGGTAGGCACAATGATTGAGGTACCACGTGCCGCCATCACCTCAGACCAGATTGCCACCGCTGCTGATTTTTTCAGCTACGGCACCAACGACCTGACACAGATGGCACTCGGTATGAGTCGCGATGACTCCGGCCAGTTCCTGCCTATTTACCAGCAGCAGGATATCTTTGCTCGCAACCCGTTTGAATCGATCGACAAAGATGGAGTGGGACGCTTGATAAGCATTTCTGCAAAAGAGGGTCGAGCAGTGAAACCAGGCCTTAAACTTGGTATCTGCGGCGAACACGGGGGTGATCCTTCAACCGTTGAGTTCTGCCACGAGATCGGGCTTAATTATGTTTCATGCAGCCCGTTCAGAGTCCCGATCGCACGTCTTGCGGCAGCAAGAGCTGCACTGAAAAGCTGACAAGCTACAACAACATCCCGGTAAAAGTAGAAAGGCGGCCAAGGCCGCCTTTCTCTTTATATTCTCAGAACTCAGCACTCAGAACTTTCTTTACGCTTCCTTTTTCTTAAAAAACATGCAGCCACCTTCGGCAACTACATCCTTGCCAAAACAAGTACCTGCAGCCGGATTATCAGCCTTTGGAGTAAAACTCTGGCAATCCTGACACTGTTTTCCTTTTTCAGCTTGCTTCTGGTAAATAATTTCCATATTGAATGTTGCTTTATGTTTTGCGTTATTTTTCAATCAAATCAGTATCCATCCGATGTTGACCTTCATAAGCATCGGACCGATGAACCAAATATAAATCAGAAAGATTTTTTACAAAGTTTTTTTATAAAAAAGAAACCATAGCCTTCATCTTACGGTTGAGCTAAACAGCATCATTATAGAATTGCTGTTTGGGCAGCCAAAAAGAAAGAGAGACAAAAAAAACACATGGAATTCAGTCATATCAATATCAGGGGAGCAAGAGTCCACAATCTTAAAAATATCTCTCTTGATATTCCACGCAACAAATTTGTAGTCATTACCGGCCTTTCAGGATCAGGCAAATCAAGCCTTGCCTTCGACACCATATATGCCGAAGGACAACGCCGGTTTATGGAAACACTCTCACCTTATGCCCGACAGTATATCGGCAGCATTGAACGCCCGGACGTCGATTTTATAGAAGGGCTTTCGCCAGTCATCTCCATCGACCAGAAAAGTACGAACCGCTCGCCCCGTTCAACAGTCGGAACAATCACAGAAATACATGATTTTATCCGTCTCCTTTATGCAAAAGCAGGCAGACGTTACGATCCCGTCACCGGACATATGCTGCAAAAGCAAAGCGAGGAAAGTATTGCTGATGCCATTCTCGCCCTGCCACAGGGTACGAAAATCCAGATACTTTCACCTCTCGTAACCGGCCGCAAAGGTCACTACCGCGAACTTTTTGAACGATTGCTGCTCAAAGGGTTTCTCCGGGTCCGCGTTGACGGAAAGTACCGGGAAATGGAAAAAGAGATGCAGATCGAACGCTATAAAAGCCACTCCATTGAACTGGTTGTTGATGGTATAGTTATCGGCCCCGACTCTGAAGAACGCCTGAAAAAGGCGCTCAAACTCGCCATCAACATGTCTGAGCACAAATCATCAGTTATCTGTGAACCGGTTGAAAGCGAGCTGAAAGAACTGACTTTCAGTACACAGTATGCCTATTCGGATGGATCCGTACCGGTTGATACGCTTGCACCAAACCACTTCAGCTTCAATTCGCCCTATGGTGCATGCCCTGAATGTAACGGGTTAGGAGAGCTCATGCAGCTTTCAGCCGAACTGATGGTACCGGATGCGACACTCTCGCTCAACGAAGGAGGCATTGATCCATTCGGTAAATCCGGAAAACGAAACCTCTGGCAGGTGATCAAAGCAATTGCAAGGGAATTTGACTTCACCCTTGATACCCCGATTGCAGATATTCCAAAGCCTGCGCTGGAGATCCTGCTTAACGGATCAGGCAGCCGAACCTTTGACGTCAGCTACAGCTACTCAGGTCATGATACACTCTACCCGCAGCCTTTTCAGGGAGCAATCCCCCATGTTGATGAAATCCGGAAAAATGCCAGTACGCCAAAAGTGCGGGAATGGGCTGAAAGCTACATGATCCGGCAGCCCTGTCCGGAATGCAAAGGCGCAAGACTGCGTAAAGAGAGCCTGCTGGTCAAATTAAATGATCTCAACATAGCTGAATCCGAAGCGCTGCCTTTACCGGAAGCTCTTGCTTTTTTTTCAGCACTGCCCGAGAAACTGACCGCAAAAGAGAGGCTTGTTGCAACTCCTATATTACATGAAATCGTCAAACGCATTGAATTTCTGCTCAATGTCGGACTCAGCTACCTCTCCCTTGACAGAAGTTCACAAACTCTGTCAGGTGGAGAAGCACAACGTATCAGACTCGCATCCCAGCTCGGCTCGCAACTCAGCGGTGTACTCTATGTGCTTGATGAACCGAGCATCGGGCTCCACCAGCGCGACAACCAGAAGCTTATTACCTCGCTGAAACGCCTTAGAGACCTCGGCAACACCGTCCTTGTTGTTGAACACGACAAGGATACGATGCTTGAGGCTGATGAAATCATCGATCTCGGGCCCGGTGCGGGAGAATACGGCGGAGAAATCGTCGCTCAGGGAGCCGCCACATCCCTTGACCCTAACTCACTGACAGCTAAGTACCTTTCCGGTGTGCTGCAGGTCTGTTTCAAGGGAGAGGATAAAAATACTACGGAAGAGCAGCAATTCATTCGTTTAAAAGGATGTCGCGGGAACAACCTCCAGAACATTGACATCACTATTCCACTGCGCTCACTCGTCAGCATTACCGGTGTCAGCGGATCAGGAAAATCAACAATCATCAACGAAACACTCTTCCCGATTCTTGCTCGCCACTTCTACCGATCAAAACTGGTGACGTATCCTTTCGACAGCATTGAAGGAATAAACAATATCGACAAGGTCGTTAATGTTGACCAGTCGCCCATCGGCCGAACACCTCGCTCCAATCCGGCTACCTATACCGGAGCATTTACCTTTATCCGCGACTTCTTTACCCGCCTGCCTGAAGCGCAGATAAGGGGATACAAAGCAGGACGGTTCAGCTTTAATGTCAAAGGCGGCCGGTGTGAAGTGTGCCAGGGAGCTGGAACCCGGAAAATCGAAATGAACTTTCTGCCTGATGTCTATGTCCAATGTGAAAACTGCAAGGGCGAGCGATATAACCGCGAAACCTTACTGGTTAAATATCGCGGCAAATCGATTGCCGATGTGCTTGAAATGACTATTACGGAGGCGGCAGAATTTTTTACTGACTTTCCCCGCATCCTCCGCATCCTTTCCACCATGCAGAGTGTCGGGCTCGGCTACCTCAAGCTTGGCCAGCCCTCACCCATGCTTTCAGGCGGTGAAGCACAACGCATCAAGCTTTCGTCGGAACTTGCCAAAATACAGACCGGCAAAACTCTCTATATTCTCGACGAACCTACCACCGGACTCCACTTTCAGGATATTCAGCATCTACTTGAAGTTCTCCGCAAACTCGTTGACAAAGGGAACAGCGTCATTATCATCGAGCACAACCTCGACATCATAAAGAACAGCGACTGGATTATAGATATCGGCCCCGAAGGAGGCTTTGAAGGAGGGAAAATAATTGCAGAAGGCACACCGGAACATATTGCCGAAATGACACATTCCTACACCGGGCAGTTCCTGAAATTGGAAATGCAACAAGCATAAGGGCGCGTGTCCTGCATTTACATGGCTGGAATTAAAGTAACTTGTAAGGCTGAAAAAGGTTTGACTAATAAATTTCAATACCTATGCCTACTCTTAAGGAACTTTCGAATGGATTCAGATTTTTTTTCTTTAGCTTTGATTGTAATGAACAGATGCATGTGCATGTCAGTAAGGACAACAAAATCTGTAAATTTTGGATAGAACCTGTTTCATTAGCAAAAAACTACGGATTCTCATCGAAAGAACTCAACACGATATACAAACAGATTCGACTTAAAAACAACCTCATAAAAAATTGCTGGCATGAACACTGCGGTCAATAGTGAACCACGAATCAATGCTGTTGAAATAACGGATGATATGATTGCTGCGATTCTCGAAGATGGCCGAACAATAAGTGTTCCCTTAACATGGTCATGGCGCTTGTCTGAGGCATCGACAAAACAGCGAAAAAACTTCGAAATCATCGGCAACGGCATCGGCATCCACTGGCCAGATATTGATGAAGATATCAGTGCCGAAGGCATGCTTTATGGACTGCCTGCACAAAGATCAAAAAGAAAAAAATCTGCTTAGGACGACCCCTTATATCAGATAAATTCTTCGTAATAATCAAGCTCCTTGTGAAAGGTCTCTTCAAGGGCAGCAAGCGAAAAGAACGCAACTATACTGCAAATTGCTCCGACCAGCAATGCGCCTGATTCGAGCCCCAAAAAGCTCCGGCAGAACTGAAAGAGCATGGTAATCGGCACCACCATCCCGCGAACAAGATTTGGAACCGTTGTTGCAACGGTTGCACGCAGATTTGTACCAAACTGCTCGGCTGCAACGGTGACAAAAATTGCCCAGTAACCACCGGCAAAACCAAGGGCGGCACACACCAGGTAAAAGAATTGCGGGCTGCTCTGCCCTTGCAGAAAATAGAGCGCAACTGCTCCGACCGAAAGCAGCATAAACAAAAGAATGACCTTTTTCCTGCTCTGCAACAGCTGGCTCAGCAATCCACTTGAAAGATCTCCAAACACAAGTCCGAGATAACAATACATAACCGAGTTTCCCGCTGAAACCGGCCCGGTAATATGAAGTTCTGCAGCAAATTCAGGTGAAAAGGTGATCAGTACCCCAACCACAAACCAAATCGGTACCCCGATCATAATTGAGTTTAGGTAACGAAAAAACCGGTTACGATCAGTAAACAAGGCAAGCATATTCCCCCGACTGACTCCGGTTTTTTCCTCCATTGCCTTAAACATCCCCGACTCGGCTACCTTCACCCGTGCTGCAAGAAGGAGGAGTCCGAGACCGCCTCCGATAAAAAAAGCATTATGCCACTCATAAGCATGAGCCACAACGTTAGCCAGAATAGCTCCTGATACCCCGATCGAGGCAACCAGCATTGTACCGTATCCTCTTATCCTTGTGTGCAGCACCTCCGAAACAAGGGTAATACCCGCCCCAAGTTCTCCGGCAAGACCAACACCGGCAATAAACCGCAAAGCAGCATAAGCAGGAAGTGATGAAACAAAGCCATTCGCAATATTGGCAATGGAATAGAGAAGAATAGAGGCAAACATAATTTTCAGACGACCCTTTTTATCGCCAAGCCAACCCCAGAGAATTCCACCGACCAGCATGCCGATCATCTGCATATTCAGCAGGTAAACCCCGTAATCAATCAGTTCCCTTCCCGAAAGCCCGAAGGATTTCAAACTCGGCACCCTGACAATACTGAACAGCACCAGATCATAGATATCGACAAAGTAACCCAGAGCCGCAACAATCACCGGCAGAGTGAAAATATTGCGAATAGATGCATGCTCCTTTTGATCCACAAAATATCTCCATTATGGTTGTATATCGCTTCACTCTCTTTCCAAGAGTCTTACAGCCGAAGAAAATGCTTTTCGACTGCTACAATAGTGCTGAGCTCTGAAGAATTGCCATGCCCCTGCTTTGCAACACTGGAAATCGGCATAAGCAGATCAGGATAAATGCTGACCTCCACACCCTGCATAATAGTGTCGAAATAAACCACCATTCTGGTCTCTCTGCCCTGTTTTACAACCACACCTTCCAAATCCTTAAATGGCCCTGCAAGCACCCTGACCCTCTGCCCGGCAGGAAGAGAGAGTACAACGCCATTTATCGCATCAGGTTCCCTAACCAGCTTTCTCAGCCAATCAATATCTTTTTCACCAATAACCGAAGGATGCCGACCAATCCCGATAAACTTCACCACCCCTTCAGTATCAAGCACTTTAATATTATCCCTGCGAAGATCAATATTGACAAACACATAACCCCTGAACAACGGATCACTCACTTTTTTCTTCCTATCGCTCCATTGCTTCCATGTTTCAAGCAAGGGCAGAAAACTTGAAAGATCCCGCTCAAGCAACATCTGATGCACTTTTTTTTCATGACGAGACCTTACATACACAGCATACCATCGCAAATTCTGAACTTCTGGCATTCGATAAAAAAATTATTGTTTGATCAGCATGCAAGCATATAATCCATAACAGATAACGCCCTTACTTATAAGAATATAACTAAGGATATCATTCATACGATGAATGAATTTTTATGATCATTGATAAGAGCTCTCTACAAGCTGCTGAGTTTACGGTATGAACCAAGAAAGAGTTTGATAAGCTTTGCAGCAAAACCTACAACTTCACGATCCGTTAAAAGGGATAAGAGTAACCCTGTCATTCGTCCGGGGTTGTTGCGCATCCACTCGTTTCTATAGAGAACGCTCATGAGTTTGTCCATAGAGACACCGCAGGCACACTCTATAAGTTCATCAAGCCTTATCTGGGGACCAGTAAAAGGCTGATTATTTTGTATAATCGTCATGGAAAGCACCCGATTACCTGACCGCTCTGAAAGAGAATAATCAATGCTTTTACCTGATGCGTGCACTATCCGGAGGGCAATGGGCTGTGGCAGGGGTTTGCATTTAGCTGTGGCGGGTTGTTCTATAATGCCATGTTCGTGATTAAGAAACCTTAAAAGGGCATTGAACAAAAGATCGCAGATCTGCTTGTTTGAAAGGTTTTTGTTGACCCTCATGAGCCAGCTGAGCTGGAAAAGGTCGATCAGGAAACTGAGGAGCACTGCATTGGTGCTGTTGCGCTTCATTGCCGACTTGTAGCGATTGAAGGCAACATTGCAGTATGCCAGCATGGCAATGAGAGTATCACCGTCCATGCTGCGGGTCTCGATGACCGGGCAGTAGTTATTGTAGAGATCCCAGTCAAATGAACGGATTTTCCCTTCGTTTTTGTACTCATGGTAGATCCCGGTGCCTGGATAGGGTGTCATGATCATGAAAAGAGCCTGCCGGAGACCAAGCGATTTTGCAAACTCCGGGTAGGCGAGGGTGTCCTGGATATTTTCGGTATAGTGACCGATGATGAAATATCCTTCGGCACCGATACTGTTTTTGCTGCAAAGCTCTATGGCACGGGCTACGTCACCAAGGCTGTTTTTTTTGTTCATAAGGGCAAGAGTAGCTTCGTTCGGGCTTTCAATGCCAAGACCTACTTTGCTTAACCCTATTCGGCGAAGCTTGTCAAGAATCCGTTCTGCTCTGACAAGATCTTTTGCCCTGGATTCCGTCATGATGCGGAAATTGGTCAACCCCCGCTCAATCATCATGTCGCAGATTTTTTCCGCCCTGCCGATGTTGGTAAGGAAGTTGGCATCCCAGATTTTAATAAGCTTTTTATTGTTGGGATCATGCAGAAGGGCAATCTCTTCAACAACATTTTCGGCGCTTCTGCCTCTCCAGCCTTTATGCATCTGGTCATTGGCACAGAAGGAGCATGACCACGGGCAACCCCTGGATGTGTAGATAGTGTCGATGGAGTAGGCATCGCCTTTTTCGCCATACCTTTCGGGACGAAAAGAGCGCAAAGGAAACCGAATAGAGTCTATATTGGTAATAGTCTCCCTAACACCGGTATAGACAATGCCTCCACCTTCACGATAGGCTATTCCTTTGACATCACGGGAGGGGCCTTTGAGCACCAGCTCCCTGAAGGTCTCTTCGCCCTCGCCAATGACAACAACATCGACACAGGAAAGCTTGAGAACCTCTTCGGGCAGTGCGGTTGGATGGAAACCGCCCATGATAACAAATTTACCGGCATCCTTGGCAATCCGGGCAAGTCGTTCCGCCTGGTTAAAGGCTCCGGTCATTGAGGAGATGGCAACAAGATCTACAGGACTTTTTTTCAGGAGTGAACTCAGGCTGTCGAAGATGCCGTAGTTGTAAAAGTTTTCGGGCATAACGAGGCTTTCTACATCGTCCTGGACTGCTGCTGCAAGGTAGCAGACTCCGATGCAGTCGGTGATAAATCGGGGAAAAGGTATAATAATGGTCTGTGGGGCCTCTACGAGGCAAATATTTTTAAAATATGCCATAAAACCTTGATCTTGTACCTTATTTACCAGTAAGAGTTTTTTTCGAATATACGCATTACAGACGTTTTCACATGGAACTAAGTAGGTAAATACAGAATTGATACAGTGATTTTTCTAAACAACATTGAGGCTGTGTATATTGATTGAAAAGTTTGAAATTTCGAGGAAACCGTTATAAAACCGGATCACAAATACTATGCTCCAGCTGAAAACTGCCGGTTTTAAAGCCTTGGGGAATCTGCTTTCTTCGGGGAACTTCGCCTCCGGATTCCTGAATATGGATGATTTGCATCGTAAAGCTGACAAAGCTGTCGCTCGTTTTCATGAAGAACGTTTCGCTGTTTCCCGTGAGCTTGGTGGAGTTTTTTGGCTGCTTGAGCTTCTTGATACCGCAATACGTACCTCGGATCAGGAACTTATGGATATGCCGAACCTGCCCGACAGCGAAAGACTTGACATGGTGCAGGCTTTGGATCGGCAAAACGTGATGATGCAACTCTACCCCCGATATATCGACACTCTTCTACCATTAATCACCGAAGTGGCTGAAAACGCCAAAAGGGAGGTAAGGGTGCTTGAACTGGCAAGCGGTGCAGGAGGTCTTGCTTTCGCACTCGCAGAGACGGTAGTGCAGAAAAATATCGATGCGCGCATTACCGCTTCGGATATTGTTCCTGCATTTATTGAGGAGGGAAATGGCATAGCTGCGAAAAAAAAACTTCCAGTCAGCTTCCGGTTGCTCAATGCGTTTGCTATGAACGAGTTGGAGAAGGGTGAATTTGATATAGTGGTTATGGCGCAAAGTTTACACCATTTTACTCCGGGGCAGCTGGCAGTAATTATAGCCCAGTCAGCCCGGCATGCCACGACTGCTTTTATCGGCATTGACGGATACCGCAGCATGCTGCTTGCCGGCGGTGTTCCTCTTATTGCCAGCCTGCAGGGGATAGGGTCATTTACCCTTGACGGTTTGACTTCTGCACGAAAATTCTATTCTGAACTTGAACTGGATATTATTTCAGAGATTGCTACCGGTAGAAGGGGGCATACGCTAGACTGTTTATGGCCGTTCAGTGTGCTTACTGTAAGATTTTAAGCAATGGAAAAGCTCGGGAATAGGGCTTATAGGACCGATAAGAGTTATCGGACATATAAGACTTGGGGATGCATAACTATAACTTTGGTTTTGTTGGGGCTCAGGAATCACCCCAACCTACATTGAGGCTGAGCGAAGGAAAGAGGGGGATTTGGGAAATTCAATTATATTGATAGAATATTTTTTAAAGAAAAAATAAAAAGGAGTCATTACGCATGAAGGTTGTCAAGCTATTAGTTGGCGGTGTCATTGTTCTTGCGGCTATTCAGTTTGTGCCTTACGGCCGGGACCACAAGAACCCTCCGGTCACAGGTGAACCTTCATGGGATTCGCCAAGAACCCATGAGCTTTATAACCGTGCCTGCAAAGATTGCCATTCGAACGAAACTGTCTGGCCTTGGTACAGCTCTTATGCACCGGTATCGTGGCTAACCCAGCTCGACGTCTCTTTTGGACGTAGTGTCTTCAACACGTCAGAATGGGGACGACCTGGCAAAAATGAAGGTGATAAAGCTGCTGCTGAGGTAAGAAAAGGCAAAATGCCCCTCTTTATCTATCTCCCCGCTCATCCGGATGCGAAGTTGAATGCTGATGAAAAAAAGCAGCTCGTTGATGGCCTGGTTGCGACGTTCGGCGAAAAAAAGAGCAAGAAAAAAGAGTAGAACCACGCTATAAACTACCTGGCATCCTGCTGGGTAGTTTATAGTACACAGACAAATCCATCCCCCTGCCTTGCAACTGTTTTCAGCAATAATTTCATGAGTTTTCCAATTTTTCGTGCACGAACCACGCCTGCTTTACAAAACTACCCTCTTCATCTTGCACTTTTTCTTTTAACGGTACTCTCAACACTTTGGGCAGGAACTTTCTGGGGTGGGACGAAGAGTCTTGTCTCAGGAATCCCATACTCTTTTTGCCTGCTTCTCTTTTTAAGCGTTCACGAATTCGGTCATTTTTTTGCAACACTGCACCACCGGGTTCGTGCAACCCTACCGTATTACATTCCCGTTCCTCCCCTGCCGTTTCTCCTCAGCCTTGGAACTATGGGTGCGGTAATCAAAATCAAAGATAAAATACCGAACACAAATGCCCTGTTCGATATAGGTATTGCAGGCCCGTTAAGCGGGTTTGCCGTTTGCTCGGGACTTCTCGTCTATGGGTTTTTGAATCTTCCTCCGGCAAATTTTATTTACACTATTCATCCTGAATACCTGACACAACCCGGTATGCAAACCCTGGTACCTAAAGGGACGCTTAGCCTTGGGAAAAATCTTCTGTGGATAGCTCTGGAATATTGTATAGCTCCTAAAAACCTCCCGCCAATGACTGAGATGTACCACTATCCGTTTCTCTTCACTGGCTGGCTGGGGACACTTGTAACAGCACTGAACCTGCTGCCTGTAGGTCAGCTTGACGGAGGGCATATCACTTACGCCATGTTTGGCCGGAAAGGTCATGAAAAAGCTGCCAGATCGTTTCTGCTATTTATAGTACTTCTGGGTTTTCCATCTTTGGTGGAACTGCTGCTTAGCCTCGTCAAACCGGACGCTGTGTCGTTAATTCCTCCTCTTCTTCTGCATTGGTCATGGTCAGGCTGGCTGCTTTGGGCGTTAATTCTTTCACGGGTCATTGGTTTACGCCATCCTCCGACATGGAATGACCATGAATTGACAACACCAAGAAAAGTGGTCGGATGGATAGCTATTGTGATATTTTTTCTGACATTTACTCCAGTACCATTTGATATAACCTGAAACGCGAGTTCATGAGCAGCGATATAATCAAGGATGGGCGGTTCAGGCTCAACTGTAATGGCCGTATACTCGATCTCTCTAAGGGTCCGGTCATCATGGGCATTGTGAATACTACTCCCGATTCATTTTATGACGGAGGGACATTTCAAAAAAAGGTATGTGGAGTCGATCTGGAGAGGGCGATGGATCATGCACTTGCTATGATCAAGGCTGGAGCGTCAATTATAGATATTGGCGGTGAGTCGTCCCGGCCAGGTGCAGAAGTGGTTTCAGAAGCTGAAGAGATTGAGCGCACCATGCCGCTTATTCAAATGTTGCGCCAAAGGACAGATGTCCTGATTTCCGTAGACACCTATAAGTCTGCAGTGGCTGAGGAGGCTTTGCGGGCAGGTGCTCATCTTGTTAATGATATTTCAGGGTTCACGTTTGATGAGGGGTTGCCGGCTGTTTGCCGGAAGTATGGGACGGGGGTGATTTTAATGCATACGCAGGTTAAGCCGGGATCGATGGGATGGAGCAGAGGGATAGAGGCGGAGGGGGAGGATATATTGACCAGAGTGATGAGGTTTCTTCGGGAGTCTATTGCCCGGGCTCGGGAGCACTTGATTGAGGATATTATTATTGATCCGGGGTTTGGGTTTGGCAAGAGTGTAGAGGAGAATTTCAGGCTGCTTCGGGAGCTTGGGTCGCTTTTGGACCTTGGGAGGCCTGTTTTAGCTGGTGTGTCGAGGAAGTCGTTTTTGGGTTACGCTCTGGCGGGGGAAGGAGAAGAAGTACCGCCGCCTTCTGAAAGACTGGCGGCGAGTATTGCGGCGGGGACTATTGCGTTGAAAAATGGGGCTAGTATTTTGAGAGTGCATGATGTCGGGGAGGCTGTGCAGAGTTTGAAGATAGTTGGCAGTCTGCAGTAAGCAGTAGGCAGTGGAAAAGCTGAGGAATAGGGCTTATAGTACCAATAGAACTTATAGGAGTTTATAGGGTTTGGGATTGAATTACTATAACTTTGGTTTTGTTGGGGTTCAGGAATCACCCCAACCTACATAGGGGCTGAGGGGAAAGAACAGTGATGAGTACTGCTGACTGCCCACTGCCAACTAAATCTTACAGGCTATGTATCTTTCGAAAATTGAGCTTTTTGGCTTTAAAAGCTTTGCGCATAAAGTCAGAATAAAATTTGACAAGGGTCTTACAGCCATCGTTGGACCTAATGGATGTGGCAAGACGAATGTTGTCGATGCCATGCGCTGGGTATTGGGCGAGCAGAAATCCTCGCTGCTCCGGTCAGCGAAAATGGAAAACATTATTTTCAACGGTTCAAAAAATCTCAAACCCCTCAGTCTTACTGAAGTATCTCTTACGATTGAAAATACTCGAAACGTCCTGCCTGTAGAATATACTGAAGTTACCGTCACCCGACGCCTTTACCGCAGCGGAGAGAGCGAGTTTCTTTTAAACCAGGTGAGCTGCCGATTAAAGGATATTCTTGACCTGTTTACCGATACAGGGATGGGAAGCGATGCCTATTCGGTCATTGAGCTGAAGATGATTGAAGAGATTATCAGCAACAAAAGTGAAGAACGCCTGAAACTTTTTGAGGAAGCTGCAGGAATAACACGCTATAAACAACGACGAAAACAAACGTTCAAGCTGCTTGAGAGTGCTTCAAGAGACCTTTCCCGAGTTGATGATGTGTTGGCTGAAGTTGAAAAAAAGGTGAAAAGCCTCAAACTGCAGGTCAGAAAAGCCGAAAAGCTCAGGGAGCTGAAAAAAGAAATTCAAGGTATCGATCTTACCCTCGCGTGGCTCGCCATGGAGGAGTTCCGTGAAAAGCTTGAACCGATGCAGCAACGCATCCGCGAAGAGGAACTGCTGAACCATGCATGTGCTGCAAAGATAGCCTCTGAAGACAGCACCGCCCAGTCAACCGAACTGCTGCTGCTTCAGGAAGAAACGAAACTATCCGAAATACAGAAAAAGCTGAACGAAAGCAATCAGCGTATTCATGCTCTTGAAAAGCAGCTTTTGCAATATGAAGAGCATCAGAAAAATCTTGGGACGGAAACAGAACGGTTCAAAATAATCATCAGTGAAAAGGAGCTGAAAATCCGTGAGCAGGAGCTCCTCCATAGCGCGCTGACACAACGCAAAGCACCTTGCGAAGAAACTTGCACTGCACTGCACTCAGCATTTCAAAACCTGGTTTCTGAACACGAACAGCTCAATACAACACTGAAGAGAGAGAGAACTGCACTTTCTCTGGAGCGCAAATTAAGCGCTGAAGAACAAAGTGCATCGAACCAGCTCGCTTTAACAAAACGCACTCTTGAATCGAAAAAAGAGTATCTGAGAACTACTGGTGAACGGCTTGAAATCAAGAAACAGGCAATTCTTGAAAAGCTTAACGCATCCCGATCGGATGAAGAGCAATTATCAAAAGAGATCACCATCAGAACCGCACAAATCGCCGAAGCAAAAAGCAGGGAGAGAGTGTTAAGGGAGCAACAGGAAGAGATTTCAACTGGGATCGAGGCAAAAAAAGAATCTCTCCTTTTGCAGAGGTCCAGTCGGGATAAAATCCATAACCAGATTTTACTGGCTGATTCAATCCTCGACAATTTTGAAGGTATGCCGGAAGGAATAGGATTCCTTGAAAAGCAAAAAAACGGAAAACATGGACTTGGCTGCATGACTGACCTTTTATCGCTGGAGGGTTCATACAAAAAAGCCGTCAATGCTGCGCTTGGCGAGAGCATGAGCTACTATGTGTGCCGGTCGCTCATTGAGGCCAAAGCGGGGATAGTAAATCTTACAAGTTCAAACAAGGGAAAGGTTAATTTTCTTGTACTCGATCTTGTCGCCGGACAGAGTGACAACGACTATCCCGTCATCAGCGGTGCCATAAAAACTCTTGAGGTACTTGCCTACCCAGAGGAACTTCATGATGCGCTTTTTTTGATGCTCAATAAAAGTTATATCGTACCGGATCTCAGAACCGCCGAAACCCTGGCCCTCGTCCACCGCGACTGCTCATTTGTAACCCTGAGCGGCGAAACATTTTCCGGTAAAGGCGTCCTCTTTGGCGGAAGCTCAAAAAGCAATGAGGGACTGCGGTTAGGAAAAAAAGCTGAACGCAACACATTGCAGAAAGAGCTTGCAAGCCTTGAGAAGTCAATCAAAGAGGAAGAGGAGATTCTTCTGCAGTTGCGAAATAAACTGGCATCAATTAAAGTTGCAGAACAACAGAGGAAGATCGAGCTGTTGACGACGGAACTCAGTGGATTTGAAAAGAGGTTTGCTCGATTCGAGGCTGAACAGAGCGAAAGAAAACGGGACGAAGTGCAGACAGGAGAGGAGATTGCTCTCATTCTTCAACAACAAAATGCTTGTGAAAATGATCTGAACGAACTTCTTCCCGCAATCAGCATTGGTGTTTCAAAAAGCGCCCTTTCTGGAGACAAAATCCGGCAGATGCAGGAAAACCTGATTACCCTTGAAGCCCGCCATCACCAGTTCGGACTGGAAGTTCAAGCCAGCCAGAGCCGCTATAAGGATTCGCTTCTTGAACTTGAAAAACTCCGGATCAACATTGCCGCCTGTACAGAAAACCGGCGTTCACTCTCGGAAGAGATCCAAAAACTGAACACCGACATTGAAACTGCTGAAAAGAAAAAACAGATCAGCCTCGATGCGGCAAAAAAAATAAAAGAAGAGCTTGATGCACTGCTTCTTGTTGCTGCCGAACAACAGAAAGCGGTCAATGAACTTGAATCAGCATATCGCGAACATCAGGCCCGGCATCATGAAACACAGGCGACACTCCGCGATCTCCGTCGAAAATACGAAGTAGGACAGCAACTGCTCTCAACCCTCAACAGCGAATGTATGCAACTCAAGCACTCGCTGGATCATCTCTTTACCGAGGCTCAGCTTAAATACAACTGCGACCTTGCCTCGATGACACCGCCAGCTATTGAAGCGTCGTTCGACAGAAAAGCGGCACAGCAAAAGCTCGAAATTTTAACCCGGCAACGCGAACAATTTGGTGCTGTCAATGAGCTCGCACTGGACGAGTACGAAGGAGAAAAAGAGCGGTTTGATTTTCTTACTGAACAAAAAGATGATCTTCTCAGCGCAGAAGCACAGCTTCGCTCGACCATTGATGAAATCAACAAAACCGCTCTGGAGAAATTTGACGAAACATACCGTGCGGTGAGAAAAAACTTTATCACTATTTTCAGGGAACTCTTCGATGCGGAAGATGAAGTGGATTTGCTCATTCATGCCAGTGAAGACCCATTGGATGCACATATTGAGATTATTGCCAAACCGAAAGGGAAAAAACCACTCTCGATCGAGCAGCTCAGCGGTGGCGAAAAGGCGCTGACCGCCCTTTCTCTTCTCTTTGCCATATATCTGGTTAAACCGAGCCCCTTCTGTATTCTTGACGAAGTTGATGCTCCGTTGGACGATGCAAATGTTACCCGTTTTATTAAACTTCTGAAAAAATTTGAGAATAACACCCAATTCATTATTGTTACGCACAACAAAAAAACCATGGCTTCCTGCCAGGCCCTTTATGGTGTCACAATGGAAGAGGAAGGGGTGTCAAAACTGATACCTGTACGACTTGAAAAAATAAAGGGTTGAGAGGTTCCGGATAGCGATATGCTGAAAAAACTTGTGTTATTTGATATCGATGGGACGTTGCTATCGGTAAACAGTATCAATCGCCGGATCCTTATGGACGCGTTGAGGGAGGTCTACGGCACTGAAGGAAGTGCAGGCACTCACAATTTCGCTGGCAAAATGGACAGTGTCATTATCTATGAGGTACTGCAGAATACAGGGCTGAGTGACGGCTCGATAGCGGAAAAATTTGACAAGGCAAAGGAAACCTATATTGAGATGTTTCGCATGCAGGCCAAACCCTCAGACATCATCCTGATGCAAGGCATCCGCGAACTCCTTGACAAGCTTTCAGCAAGTTCCGCAGTGATGCTTGGCCTCCTGACCGGTAATTTTGAGGGTTCAGGACGGCATAAATTGCTACTTCCCGATATAAACCATTATTTTTCATTCGGCGCCTTCGCCGATGATGCAGCGAGTCGCAACGAACTGCCTCAGGTTGCTGTTGATAAAGCATACCAACTCACCGGGAAAAAATTTTCAGACCAGAATATCATCATTATTGGTGACACAGAACACGATATTGCCTGTGCAAGGGTACTGAACGCAAAGTCTATAGCTGTAGCAACAGGCACCTATTCATCGGCGGAACTGAAAAAGCACAATCCGCATATTCTCTATGAAAACTTAACTGCGACCGATATTGTTATCAGTGAGATACTCCAATCCTCAATAAATTAACTGCTCTTTTATGAAGACCTACCGTCGACAAATACGTGAAAAGATTTTACAGGCACTCTATACCATTGAAATAAGAGATACCGACATAGATTCTGCAGCAGGCTGGCTTTTAACCGAAGAGATTCTTGCTGACGGCAATGCAATGAAGTTTTTCAACACGCTCCTGAAAAACATCAAGGAGCACATGGAGGAGATTGATCGTTACATTGTGAAGCACACCTTTAACTGGGATATGAGCCGTATCGCCATCATCGATAAAAATATCATCCGGATGGCCCTGACGGAAATTCTCTACTGCGAGGATATTCCGCCAAAGGTATCGATCAATGAAGCAATTGAAATTGCGAAAAAATTTAACAGCACTGATAAAAGCAGCAAGTTCGTCAATGGCATTCTGGACGCCATCTTTAATGACCTTAAAGCTGAAGGCAAAGTCCACAAAAACGGAAGGGGACTTATCGATCAGTCGGTTGCAAAGCTTCAGAAGAGTGAGAGTGATATTGAGAAAACAGAAATAGATAGCTGACCCTGTGAGACCCGAGGAAAAAATTGTTTTTCTTAACGAGGTGCTTGGGGCCGAGTACCCGAATCCGAAAAGCGAACTGCAGTACGACAGCCCGTTTCAGCTTCTGGTGTCAACCATTATGGCTGCTCAGGCAACCGACAGGCAGGTTAATATCATAACCCGCGAATTGTTCAAGAGTGCACCGGATGCCGAAAGTTTGAGCCGGTTGGAGCTTGACACAGTAATCGGCTTTGTTCGCTCGATCAATTATTACAATACGAAGGCGAAAAACATCCTGGATGTAAGCCGGTTACTGGTGACGCGCTATAACGGCAAGGTGCCTGAAACAAGAGAGGAGCTGGAAAGTTTACCGGGGGTGGGAAGAAAAACAGCGAATGTTGTATTGAGCAGCGCTTTTCATCAGGCGGTGATGCCAGTTGATACGCATGTACACCGGGTTTCTAATAGAACCGGTCTGGTAAGAACTGACAAGGTTGAGCAGACTGAAACGGAACTGATGAAAATAATTCCCAAAGCATGGGTCATTAATTTCCATCACTACCTGCTCCTGCACGGGCGTTACACGTGTAAGGCGAAAAAGCCGGAATGCCCTCGTTGTGGTGTAAGCAGTGTCTGCGATTATCCTGAAAAAAACTAGCCGAGTTCAACTTTACGATCGACGGCATAGATCCACTCACCCTCCGGGCGCTGCCGATTACCGGCCCACAGTTCAAGTGTCACACCTTTTCCTGACACTACCTGAGAAGTAAAAATTTCAACCTGGTAGTATAGTTCGTCGAGAAGATCGTCCCAGACATTGTCGAGGGTGAGCCCGTCGTTGATATAGGCTTGACCTGGTTTGACTGTAAGATCGCCGGATTGGAAGTAGTCGCTGATGTAAATGAAGCTGTCGGGCATGAGAAAGCCGGTCCTGAAGGTGCCGCGTGGACGCTGAATGCCGGGAACTTCGATCCAGAATTCGAGATGGGTGTGGGGTGTGAGTTTGCCGTCGGCAAAGAGTTTTTCAATCAGCTGCTGAACAGTTTGACGAATGAGTGCCTTGTTTTCAAGGGAAAGCTCATTCATTTTGAAGTCAGGAGTGTGGTCGCGCATATCGTTTTGCAGTAAGTTGTTGAGTGGATTACTTACCACAAATATAGCGTTCTTTTTTTATACGACCTATAGGGCCTATAAAGAGAGATGATCGCCGGTGAAGAGGGCTGGCCTTAAGCCTCGGACTGAATTTGCGATGTAGATGTTGTCGGCGAAGAGGAGGTCCGGGAGGGTTATGAGTTTTTCGGAAGCGTAGGGGCGGGTGGCAAGAAAGTATTGGCGAAAAATACCGTTCAAAAGCCCGCAACTCACTGGCGGAGTATAGAAATATCGGTTTTTACGGATAAAAAGATTGCTGATTGCCCCTTCCGTTACCTCTCCACGCTCATTGAGAAAAAGGACTTCATCATACCCATTTTCACGGGCTAAACTATAGTAACGGTCATAAAGAGCCCTCTCCGTTGTTTTGTGATAAAGTGAGGGCGTCGATGAGTCAGTTCTGTGGGTGGCAAGAGAGAGGCGAACTGGTGCGCCTGAATTATCTACCTCTGCCAGGTGACAGTTGGTAGAAAATGTTCCCTGAAATGAAAGGGTAAGCTTCAGTTTGAAGCGATGGCCTTTTCGACGCAACTCCTCTTCAAGCTGACTCAGGATCTGCATTGCTGATGCATGGTCATAAGGGTACTCCAATGCCCGGGCTGATGATGCAAGACGGTCAAGATGCTCCTCAAGCCAGAGATAACTTCCAGCCCAGAGAATGCTTTCAAACAGTTCAACATGCGAAGTGCCGGCCTTCGTAAGAATTTTCGCCTTAAGCAGGCACTCCTGATACTCTTCTTGTGGATCAGAATCCCATACTACGCCACTTCCTGAACCATAGAGCCCTTCCTCTCCAGATAACTCAACCGTCCTGATAGCCACGTTAAAGACCATATCGCTCTCAGGCGTGATAAAACCGATGGCCCCGGTATAAACCCCTCTAGGCGCTGTTTCAAGGGCCTGGATGAGTTGCATTGCCTTTATTTTTGGAGCTCCCGTTATCGAACCGGAAGGATAAAGCGCTTTGAACAAATCATACAACCCGATATTTTCTCTCGCTTCACCTCGGATTGTTGAAACCATCTGATGAAGAGTCGGATAGGTTTCAGTTGCGAACAGCTCCTGCGTTACGATCGATCCCGGGCGACATATCCTTCCAAGATCATTGCGCAAGAGATCAACAATCATTAGATTTTCAGCAAGGTTTTTTTTGCATTGCGTAAGACCCTCTCTCAAACACGTGTCCTCTTCTGCATTGCTTCCTCGCGGAGCAGTTCCCTTCATCGGCATGGTTTCAATAACCATTCCGCGTTTTCTAAAGAAAAGCTCAGGCGAAAAAGAAAGAATGGTGCGGTCACCGCTGTTAATGAAGGCTCTGTATGATAAGGGTTGCGCACCCCTCAATACACCAAAAAGAGCTGAGGAATTGCCTTTGAATTTGAACCTGTTACGCCCTGTAAAGTTGACCTGATAAACGTTGCCTGCGGCAATTTCATTTCTAATCGCCCTTATCTTCTCTCCATACTTGTCTTTGGAAAGGTTGAACGATACTGCGCCAAGGGCAACCGATACATGTTCAGAAAACAGCTCTTCGACCACCCTTTCTGAAACATGCTCCGGTTCCCTGTACACTCCAAACCAGGCAAGCGGTGAAGGGGAATTTTTTGCACCATCAATCGAAAAAAGAGCAGGTTCAAAACCATAGCCGACCTCATAACTCATCCATCCGGCCAGAAAATATCCTTTGGCACGTTTTTCCTCCAGGGTACGAAAGAAACCCTCCAGTTCGGTAAGAGACGAAAGCTTTACCTCCTCCACTGGATCAGAAAAAAACAGCGCTCCGCCATTAAGCCCTTTACAGAAAGCCGATTCTAACCAAAGTGAGCCGTCCCTTGTAAGGGTATCAGCGATCCTTTCAGTGATTGCCGATACCTCCATATCAGGCAGCTTCAATGACAATTGTTTTTTGAAAAACCGTTTCTATCCATGATTTCAGCTGTTCTGCTGCCCAGATTTCAATATCGGGTTCAAAACGAGGTGTAACATGCAGGGTAATCACACTCTCTTTCACGGTAACCTGAATATTCTGGATGTTCTGCCGATGACCGCGCTCAAGTCCGTTAGCCAGACGGAGAATTCCAGAAAGTACATCGACAGCTCTTTTATGGACAGGCTTAAGCTGACTGTAGGCCAGATGCTTCTCTGAAGGGGGCGATTTTCGATGGTAGCGAGCAACATGAGCGATAATTTCAATTTCAGTAGGAGAAAAACCGCGAAGTTCGCCATTAAGGATAATATACTGACTGTGTTTGTGATGGGAAGAGATGGAAATAAAAGATCCGATGTTATGCAGAAGGGAGGCATATTCGAGAAGTTCCCGATAGGGTGCTTCAAGATGGTGAAACGGAGCCAGACTGTCGAACAGCTTAAGGGCGAGACTGGCAACATGCTCTGCATGCTTCAGATTCCACTCACAACGACATCCAAGTTCATAAACACTCTCTTTGCGGATATCAAGCTCATGCCCCTGTTCAATGGAAGGATTAACCCGATCTTTCAGATAGTGAAGTACCATGCCCTCCCGCAGGGCATAATCTGACACAACGATTTCTTTGAGATTGAAAACCCTGAAAATCATATCGACAAGAATCAGTCCAGGCACAATCAAATCGACTCTGTTTGCATCAAGACCGGTAAATTTCCTGCGTTCAAGAGAGTCAAGAGTAATCATTGCCATGTAAAGAGCCTGAAACTCTTTTCGGGTAAAGACGCTATTATTGAGTGACGCTTTGTTCGGTCGGCCATGCATCGATCCTACCATGCGGGCGATATTCTGAGCCGTCCCGGAGGAAGCTATAGCGCGGACGACTTTCAGCTTTGAGGCTTTAGCGACAGCAGAAACCATCTCTGCCGAAAAGAACTGTTCAAGCATCTTGATATCAGAAGGGGCAATCGGATCTGTATAAACGAACCGTTCATACATTCTGGCAACGCCTATTTTGCGACTCTCAAGAAGTTGTACTCCCTTATTATTTGCAATAATAAACTCGACCGACCCACCACCAATATCAAAAAGAAGATCAAACGTTGTACCTATCTTGACAGCTTTACGAACTCCGTAATAGATGAACTCCGCCTCTTCCCGCCCTGATATAACTCTGACTTTAAGACCGGTTTCATCCCGAATCCTCCGAAGAAAATCCAGCCTGTTTTTGGCTTCACGGATAGCACTTGTCGCAAATGCAATAACATTTTCCGGTGCAACGCCATGATGAGCGGCAAGAACAAGAAAGTTCTTTAATGCCGCAATACCCGACTGCATCGCTTCTTCATCAAGCATTTTCGTCGAAATACTGCCTCGACCAATGCAAATCATATTTTTTACACGGTCAATCTCAACAATTCCCTTACCCCTGCTCTCTTCTACAATAATCATGTGGAATGAGTTGGTGCCGAGGTCAATAGCAGCTACTCTTAATTTCTCAGTTGTCATACCAATAGTCTCAAGGCGATTAAACAAAGCGATACAAAATACATGTTTTAAAACCGAAAAGGAAAAGCGAGGGAAACCTGCCCTTTTCTCTTACGGAGTTTTCAGTGTATATTTAGCATTGATATGAACCGATATACTGCCATTTCACCGGCATCTTTTTTTTGCTACTTGCACACTGATTGTCACCTATGAAAAAAATCGACCGGTTAAAACTTCGCTACGAAGTTGCGCGAAAAACGATTCATCTCTCCTCCCTGTCAATTCCAGTGATCTACTACTTTATCAGTAGAGAAGTTGCGTTGCTTTTGCTTGTTCCGCTTTTTGCCGGGTTTTTTCTCGTTGACCTGCTCAAAAATTTTTATGGCCCGGTTTCAAAATGGTATCACAGCACTTTTGACGCTATGCTGAGAACCCATGAACTTGAAAAAAAACCTTATCTGAACGGAGCAACCTACATTACACTGGGTGCTCTTCTCCTGGTTATTTTTTTTCCTAAAATTATTGTCATTGCAACCTTTTCCATGGTTTCCATTTCAGATACCCTTGCTGCAATTATCGGAAAAGCCTTCGGAAAACACCGGTTTGGAGAAAAAAGTATTGAAGGAAGTATTGCATTTTTTCTCTCCTCACTGGTAATTATTGCCGTTGTACCAGAGCTTAATATCGTTATCGGTCTGGTTATGGCCATTACAGCAACATTGACTGAGACTTTTTTTGTGCGCATTGGAAACTTCAAGGTGGACGATAATCTTTCCATCCCCCTGGTCAGCGCATCGATCGGCATGCTCTGTTATATGCTTTTTCTCCCTGAACAAATTCCATTCCTCTCCATTGGCAGATAGTGGACAACCGCAGCATATCATGCAGACCACTCTTACCGATTCAGCTAAAGAAGCCGCCGACATCCTTAACTCTGGTGGCGTCGTTGCATTTCCCACAGAAACAGTCTATGGCCTCGGCGCCGGCATAGACAATCCTGAGGCTATCAGACAGCTCTTTCATGCAAAAGGTCGTCCGGGAGACAACCCGTTAATAGTTCATATCTACAGTCTGGAACAGCTGCCTGATGTCGCTGATGAAATAAACCAGAGTGCAAGGCTGCTGATTGAACGTTTTTTTCCAGGTCCTCTTACTCTTGTGCTGAAAAAAAATCAACGTGTACCTTATTCTGTTACCGCAGGACTCGAAACTGTCGGAGTCCGATGCCCGGCAAATACCCTTGCGCGGGAATTTCTCAGCCATTGTTCATGCGCTGTTGCTGCTCCCTCAGCAAATCTTTCAGGGCTGCCAAGCGCAACAAGCTGGGAAACGGTCTATGAGGATCTTCAGGGAAAAATCAACGCTCTCCTTCGAGGACAGCCGAGTGCTATCGGTCTTGAATCAACTATTGTAGACTGTTCCTGTTCTGTGCCGATACTGCTCAGGGCCGGTGCCATAACCCTTGAACAACTGCAGGCTGTACTTCCTGCAATCATAGTAAATGCACCCACGGATACCCGGGAAGCGCCAAAAAGTCCCGGTCTGAAATATCCGCATTATGCTCCAAAAGCATCGATTCGTCTGTTACAGACCAATGATAAGATAACCATCGGACCGTCATCGGGATATATCGGTCTTTCCGCACCTCCTGAAGGAGTTTCACTCTTCAAAATCTGCCTTGATCTTGAGGAGTACGGCCGGGAACTGTTCAGCTTTTTCCGCCACTGTGATGCTCTGGGCATTAACGTGATTTACTGCGAACTGCCTGAAAACACTGGAATAGGCCGAGCGATCAGGGATAGACTGATAAGGGCATCGGAGAGCCATTAAACTCCCTCAATGTGCTCAGAATGAAAGCAAACAGCCAAGATGGAATGAACCAGGCGCGCTTGTAGCCCGCTCGTCGTTTCCGCTGCTATAAACCTCTCGATCACTATACCAGGTCACATCGTAACGCGCTGCAAGCTTCATCCGCTCCAAGACCTGCCATGAAGCGAGTATAAAAAGAGATTTCCCGCGCCCATTGAAAAGTCTGAGAGTCGAGGTCAGTGGCAGGTCATCTTCATAGGCATAGAGTGCAGCGTCATAATCATCCGTATTAAAAAGGGTAACCCGCCCTTTCAGAGTGAATGTTCCCACATGGTAACCCGCCTGCTGATAGATCAGCCATCCAAACAATGCGGTATCCCCTGACTGATATTTATTGACAACTTTTTTCACTTCGCCCCGGCTCCTCAAATGAACCCGCCGGGAAACGTCTACATCGCAATCCAGCCTGCTTCGATTGGTGATTTTCGGCAATGCCGTCCATAGCGGAGTGCTCGAACTCCCCTGATTAGCTTGTTCTTCTTTATATTTATGCTGCAATTGCAGATTCCAGCTTACTCCTGGTGATTGCTTCCATGTCATGAATATTCTGCAATCATTCCCCTCAGAAGGGTACAGACAATGATCATCAAGCAATGGATAGGTGAACAGGTCATAATAAGCACCAACGGAGAGCCTGTCACTTACTTTTGCTTGAATGCCGACATAGTCTCCCCATTCGTTTGAAGCGCCAACTCCCCTTTCAGCAAACGCACCAGCGAACGGTGAAAAATAATTCTCTCCATACCGCCTCAGTGAAGTAATCATTCTGACACCATGAACAATCTCATACTCTGCGCCTGCTATCCATGAACTACCATTGGGCTTTTCTGAAAATGCCGCTTCGGCGAAAAGATTGACCTTGCCGAGGGAAGCTTCTGCCTGGATACTATAACATAGTGCTGAGTTCTGAGTGCTGAGTGCTGAGTTTTGGGGGGTGAGGATTGCGAGGGGTTGGGAATAATTGTAATAGAGGAGGGTGCCGCCAAGCTTGGCGCTTAAGAGGCCTGTTTGATACCGGTAAAGCAGATTTGCTCCTGTGACGGTTTCCGTAACATTGTCTTTTCGGCTTGTTTCAAGAGAGGTGCGATGGTTCCCCGATTCATCAAAACTGGTAATTAAGCCACTTGTTTTATTGATGACAGCATCAACATGGTTTGCCGAATAAAATGAAGTAACCTCAACATGATCAAGCTTCAGTGTCGTTGCAGCACCTTGCAGAAACCCGCTTTCGGAGCTTGAGGAGCATGCGGATAACTGCTTTGATGAAAGCCTGACACTACTTGTCGGCTCGGAACCTTTAGAAAAATATCGACTTTGTCCCATAAGCAGTCCTTCTCCAAAATTCAGCCGATAGTTACCAATAACAGCATTTTTTATCACTCCAAAATCATAGGCACGGATGCTCAGTGACGAAAAATCTGCAATATCAGGCTCTCCTATATCTTTGTCCTGAACAAAAACTGCTTCGACGTGAGGAGTAGAAAACTGCAGGCGATGATACAGTTTGTAATTATCCCCGCTGTATGCTCCGTTTATTATGCCTTTACGCTCGGTTGTTTCCCAACACAGGCGACTATACAACGAAAGTGCTGAGTTCTGAGTGCTGAGTGCTGAGGATGGAGGGTTGGGGGTTGAATTTAGGAGAATATAGGGAGCAATGGCGGTAACTTTATTTTTGCCAATAACGGGGTCGAGCTCCTGGAGGGAGAGGATCTGGCCTTTATCACGGCGATAAGAAAGAATGGCATGAACATCGAAGGTTGTCAGCCAGGGAAGCTGACGCAGTTCATCACCACCTGCTTCATTGAGAGAAATTCTATTTCGTCTCAAACTCTCAATCAATTCGACCAACTGCTCAAGATTTGCTTCAGATTCTGCGCTGTCGAACAATTGCTGAAGGTCACTATCTTCAGCATGGAGAAGGGAAGGAGAAAAAAAGAGAGGTGTCAGAAATAAAAAAAACGTCATGACTGCTCGGAGTACATGACGTTTGAGAGCAATGAAAAGCTTTCTCATAACCATTCAGGGTTTTGTGCGTTAACAAAACCGGAGGATGGCTTATAGGCTTTCCGTCAACTTATAGAGTTCCTGAACCTCATTCCGGCTCAGATACCGCCATTCGCCCCGCCGGAGTTCTCCAGCCTGCAGACCTGCATATGCAACTCTTTCAAGCCGTTTAACCTCAAAACCGAGGGTTTCGAACATTCTTCTGACCTGATGATTCTTTCCTTCATGAATGCTCAGTAATACCTGCATACCTTCGTCGAGTATTTTTGCCCTGCAGGGACTAACCTTTTCCCCGGTGTCTTTCAAACGCATCCCCCCTGTAAGTTGCTGCAGGAGATTTGGCGTAAATTTCTCATTAAGCACAGCAATATACTCTTTTTTTACATTAGACGAAGGATGCATCAGTTTATGTGCAAGTATCCCGTCATTGGTTAACAAAATAACTCCGGTAGTTTTTCTATCCAGCCGGCCTACGGGAAAAACCCGTTCCTTGACATCAATAAAATCCAGCACCATTTCCCGGTTTTTTTCGTCACTGTTCGTGGTAATAACGTTTCTGGGTTTGTTCAACAAGATATAGACCTTCCTGGCTTCTGGCTGAGCGAACCTCTCTCCATCGACAATAACCTCATCCCTGGAAGGATTAATCATTATCCCCGGCGTTGTAATCACTGTACCGTTAACCATCACCCGCCCGTCCAGCACAAGCTGGTCGGCTGCCCTTCGTGATGCTATGCCGCATGATGCCAGAAACCTGTTGATTCTGACGTCATCACTTTTACTGCTGTTTTTCATTCTCTTGTATCGATTCCTCTTGATAGTTCACTAGTAATGGTCTCTCTGTTGTCATCCTGCCGGGTCAGGTACTCCTGCTCTTCATGCTCCTGAAGAATTTCCTTTATTTCGCGAAGTTTTGGGAGGTCTTTTAATGACGATAAGTGAAAGAGATCCAAAAATTCCTTTGTGGTTCCATACTGCAGGGGCTTACCGGGAGAATCCGCCCTGCCTCTAACCTCTATGAAGCCGCGAAGCAGAAGCCTGTCGATAGCATAATCAGGGCTCACGCCTCGAATCTGCTGAATCTCCCCCCGGGTAACAGGCTGATTATAGGCAATAACGGCAAGAACTTCAAGTATAGACTGTGAAAGCCTTCGGCGGATGTTAGGGGCAAGAAGTTTTTTAAGGATGTCACTGAATTCCGGTCTGGAAAGAAAACGGTAACCACCGGCAATCCGGTGAATATGAAACGTCCTTCCGGTTTCGGCGTACTCGGCATTGAGTTTCTCAATAATTGACTGAAACTCAGCGGAATCAAGATCCCTGCCGGTAACCTGCCGGATCGTCTGGAGGGTAACAGCTTCTTCAGAAGCAAAAATAACAGCCTCTATATCTTGCTGCAATTGTAAGTCCTCTTTCTGCACATGCTTCTTTTAGATGTTAAAGAAGAGGATTCCAGACCGCACCCCAGGGTAAAAGAAGGGAGACTACTTTGTCCTGGCAGTAGAGAAATTATGGTCAAGGCAAATGCCCTCTTCATAATTATACCATAACTGCTGACAGGGAAAATTGTTTTCGTAGAGGGCTTTGCCGATAATGACAGAATCAACACCACAAGACTTAAGCTCATCCAGGCGCTTCAAATCCCCTGAATTAGTGACCCCACCTGAAGCCGTAATTTTCAGACCTGTTTTTTCAGCAAATCTTTTGGTGCTGTCATAACCGAACCCCTGCATCATACCATCGCGGGTTATGTCTGTATAAATCACCCGCTCGATTCCCATCTCTTTCATCCGGAGTCCAAGATCGAAATCCATCAAGTCACTGCTTTCAGTCCACCCATTAATCTTCGGGACACCATGCTCGGCATCGATACCGACAACAATTTTTGATGGCCGATATATTTTCAGAAGCTCTTCAACCAGTTTCGGATTGGTAACGGCAGCCGATCCAATGACTACACGACCAACACCAATATCCAGATATCGCTTAACCGCTTCGACAGAGCGGATTCCCCCTCCGACCTGAACTGGAATATCGAGATTAAGGACTATTTCCCTGATTTTCTCAAAATTTACCATCTCCCCGGTAAGTGCGGCATCGAGGTCAACGACATGCAGCATCTTGGCATTCTGCTTTCGCCAGATAATTGCCATGTCGAGAGGATTGTCGAGATATATTTTTTTCTTGCTGAAATCACCACGGGTCAACCTCACACACTTCCCGTCCTTAATATCTATAGCTGGAATAATCAACATAAAAGAATAACAAAAATCGATTTTAACATTCAGCAAAGTTTTTCAGTACCTGCAACCCGGCATCAGAACTTTTCTCCGGATGAAACTGAACTGCAAAAATACCATTTTTTTCAATAGCTGAACAAAAGTTTTTTCCCGCAAACCAGGTGGTTGCAGCCACCGACTCAGATGATACCGGCTCACAATAATAAGAATGCACAAAATAGAAAAACGAGCGATCCGCAATCCCCCTGAAAAGCACACTCTCTTTCTGCTGATCAACCGAATTCCAGCCTATCTGGGGTATCTTGTCGGTGTCGCTCCTGAAACGCAGAACCTTCCCCGGTATCAGGTTCATCCCGTTGTTATCTCCCATTTCCTCACTGTCAGTCAATAAAAGCTGCATACCAAGGCAGATACCAAGAATCTGGCCCCCTTTATCGACATGTTCTGCAACTGCTTCAGTAAAACCTGATGCGTTGAGTGACTTTATAGCAGTCCCGAATGCACCAACACCTGGAAGAACAACTTTTTTATTGCCTGCAAGTTTAGTCGGATCACTGCTGACTACAGCCTTGACCCCAAGGTAGTCAAATGCCTTGAGAACAGAACGAAGATTCCCGGCACCGTAATCCGCTATAAAAACCATAAAAACCCTTTTAATAGTTCAGGAAAACAGTCGGCAAAGCACTCATAACCGTACCGTCAAACTTTCAGCCTATTTTTATTTTTAATCTATAATGCTTATCATAATGACTTTTGCACTTATCCGAAAAGCCAGACAGTCTCCATTATCATACGAAATCAAAAAGCAAATGCATAAGATTGTTGCTGCAATATTTTTAGCTGAAAATATCAAAAAAATTGAAATAGAGGCACCTCGCATTGCTAAAAAAAGAAAGGCTGGCCAGTTTATAATGCTCAGGGTAAACCAGACGGGCGAAAGAGTCCCGCTTACCATTGCCGATGCTGATCCTGAAAAAGGCACGATTACCATCATTGTCCAGGGAATGGGTAAATCCACAAAAGAGCTGAACACTAAAGAGGCTGGCGACACCATCAGTGATATTGTCGGTCCACTTGGAGCACCATCAGATATTGAGAATTTCGGTACGGCAGTCAGCATTGGAGGAGGTGTTGGTACAGCAATTGCTTATCCGACCGCTGTTGCTCTTAAAAAAGCCGGAAATTATGTCATTACCATTAACGGTGCCCGGTCAAAAGATCTGGTAATTCTTGAAAAAGAGATGAAGGCGGTCAGTGATGAAGCGTACATTACTACCGATGACGGGTCGTACGGCTTTCATGGCTTCGTGACCCAGAAACTTCAGGAGCTGATAGACTCCGGGAAAAAAATTGATTATGTACTTGCCATAGGGCCCATTCCGATGATGAGAGCCATAGCTGAGGTCACCCGTCCCTACAATATCAAAACCATGGTGAGTCTCAACCCTATTATGGTTGATGGTACCGGTATGTGTGGCGGCTGCAGGGTTACGGTGAACAACGAGACTAAATTCGCATGTGTTGACGGCCCTGAATTTGATGCTCACCAGGTCGATTTTAAAAACCTTACTGACCGGAACAAATTGTACCTGCCGGAAGAAAAACAATCGGCTGAAGCATTTGCACACAAATGCAAACTGCAATAATCGAGAAATTGTATACCCTGTTTGCCTTTTTTTCATTCTGTCATGATGACTTTCCTGCCTCAATTCTTTGCAGGGATGGCTTTTTTTCGGATAATCACACCATCTTTTTTAGAGAACAACATTATGTGCCCACAACATATCACGACCAAAGAACGCCTTGCCATTCCTCGACAGGAAATGCCTTCCCAAAGCCCGGATGTGCGCAACAAGAATTTCAAGGAAGTTAATCTTGGCTATACACCTGAACTTGCTCGAAAGGAAGCTCTTCGATGTCTTCAATGTAAGGATCCAGCCTGCATCAAGGGTTGCCCGGTGAACATCAAGATCGATCAGTTTATCAAGTTTATAGCGGACGGAGATTTTCTGGGTGCTGCAAGAAAGATCAAGGAAGACAATGTGCTTCCTGCTATCTGTGGCAGGGTTTGTCCTCAGGAAGACCAGTGCGAAAAAGCCTGTATTCTTACAAAAAAATATACTTCAGTTGCAATCGGCAATCTGGAACGCTTTGCGGCCGATCACGAGCGGGAAACCGGGAATGTAGAACTCCCTGCAGTAAAAGCATCGACAGGCAAAAAAGTAGCGGTTATCGGAAGCGGACCAGCCGGACTCAGCTGTGCCAACGATCTTATTCAATTGGGCCATGCGGTAACGGTTTTTGAAGCACTGCACGAACTCGGAGGAGTTCTTGTCTATGGCATTCCTGAATTCCGCCTTCCCAAGGAGATTGTAAAACAGGAAATTGAAGGATTGAAACAACTTGGGGTCAAGTTTATTACCAATGTACTCGCTGGCCGCTCTGTCACTGTTGATGAACTTCTGAATGAAGAGGATTTTGATGCAGTCTTTATTGGAGTCGGAGCCGGTCTGCCATGGTTCATGGGTATACCGGGAGAAAATCTTCTCGGAGTTTATTCGGCGAATGAGTTTTTAACCAGGGTTAACCTGATGAAGTCGTATCAATTCCCGAACAATGACACTCCGGTGTTCAACTGCAAGGGTAAAAATGTTGCGGTGTTCGGTGGCGGTAATACGGCCATGGACGCCGTCCGCACCGCTAAAAGACTGGGCGCTGAACATGCCTATATTGTTTACCGGCGCTCCGAAGCTGAAATGCCTGCACGTCTTGAGGAAGTGCATCACGCAAGGGAAGAGGGTATTGAATTCCTTATGCTCATGAACCCTCTGGAATTTGTCGGCAACGAACAACAGTGGCTGACAGGGGCTAAATGCCTCAAAATGGAACTTGGGGAACCCGATGAGTCCGGACGCCGACGGCCGATACCGATAAAAGACTCTGAATTCATACTTCCGATCGATATGGCAGTTATCTCGATCGGTAACGGCTCCAACCCGCTCATCAAACAGTCAACTCCTGATATTGAGGTCAGCAAGCGTGACACCATTGTGGTGGATCTCAACACCATGGCCACTTCAAAAGAAAATGTCTATGCTGGCGGCGATATTGTAACCGGTGGAGCCACAGTTATCCTTGCCATGGGGGCAGGACGTACGGCCGCAAAAGCTATTCACGAAAAACTGATGGGTATTGACACACATGAGTGAAGTGTACCGGTTCGGGGTCTCCCTTGAAAAGACACTGATAGAGGCTTTTGACCGCCATATTGAAGCACAACGCTACAAAAGCCGGTCAGAAGCCATACGGGATCTCATCCGTGAAGATCTGGTCAGAAAACAATGGACAGAGGGGGGCACCGTCGCAGGAGCTATTGTCATGACGTATGACCATCACAAACGCGAACTGGTTAATGTTCTTCTTGACATTCAGCACGACTTTCAGGACACCATAATCTCAACCCAGCACGTTCACCTTGATCATCATCACTGCCTTGAAATTATTGCTGTAAAAGGCAATTCGAAAGATGTCGAAAATCTTGCAACAACCCTCAAGGTACAGGTAGGGGTCAAGCATCTCAACCTGAGTATCTCTTCTTCGGCAGAATAACCCTGAAAAAACGAAACTTGACACACAAAGAGCGCTTGAAGCTAACTACTTTGAGCTTTTTTAGCCCCTTTAACGATGATGAAGAGCTTTCTGAAATGCCGTCCGCAACTGCTCAACCCGCCCGCGATTGACACCAAGATCTGAGATACCGAGCCTTGAAGCCGACCGGACATGAATCACACCCTCAGTAGCGCTTAAGCGGAACTCAACGTCATCAACAAAGCCAACAAGAGGAACCGTAAAGGTTGACCAAAGGTACTCTTTACCTTCATCATGCACCGTTCCCCCCTGTTCTTTTATAACAATCTTTAACGTCGCCCAGGCTTGTTCAGGAGAACCGGTGAAGGCTAAAGGTGCTATCTGGAACATTGGATTGGTGTTTTCACTGCTCACACAGTTCGGCGTTCCAGGACAAGGCCTCAGCATTCCGTTCACTAACTTCGGTTTTTCCTTAGGTTGCGGCCATAACGCAGAGAGTTGACTGGTAATCGCGCCTACTGCTTCACTGAAAATATCCATAAGATTTCCTTCTTTTTGTTGAGACTAAAACCCGGCTATCCCCACTTATCCATCTATCCTCGATGCCAGCTCTTCAACCATCTTTTTATCAACAAGTTTGACAGTAATCTCCGGAATTTCACGCGAAATATTGACATGGAATACCGACACTGCAAACACATCACTCATTCGAACAATCGCTGTTAAATCCTTGATATATTTACTGATCCCGAAAAAGCTGAGGGGAAGAAGGCACTTCACATGAAAGGGATTACTTAAAAAAACACCGTAAGGCTGCACTTTAAGCACTGTACCTGTAAACAGTTCGCCAATATCGGGTAAACGAACCGAAAACTCCTGATCACTGACTGCAAACGTACCCTCACGGGCTGGATCTCCCAGCCTCGACTGCTCAATACGCTCTTTCAGAACTGCAATATCACAATACGCTATACCCGGTTCTGCAAGCAACTCCCTGGCGCTCAGCCCCTGGGTGGAATAAACGATAACCTCCTTTCCCTTCGCTTTTAAAGCCCTGAGCAATGGAATAAAATCACTGTCTCCACTGAAAAGTATAAACGTGTCGTACTGATCAGCATCAATCAAAGCATCAACGACAAGTTCCACATCGAGATTGCCTTTCATGACAATCACTCCAGTTTCCTTGTTGACAATCTTTTTGACCGATTTAGAGGTGATTCGAAAGCCATGTGCAGTCAGCACTCTGGTGAAAGCGGCATTTTCCTCGGAAACCGGTTCGGATGCAGGTACATAATAATTCGCCTTGACAGAAGCATACCCTGACATAAAAAATGCCATCAATCGGGAAAAATCAATCTGCCACCCAAGATGACGCTGGGTAAAAAACAGGTTTGCCCCATCAATAAAAACAGCCGCACGACCCATTTTTTTATTTTCCCTTATAATTAGCTATGCATCATGACCTTACCCAGAAAAGTAAACATCAGGAGGGTATTAACCATTCAATTCTCACCTGAAGAGATTCATTTCATCTCCAGTTCATAATCTGCCTTGCTGCATCAGTAACTCTCGATGCCAGATAGCCGGTAAAAGCCGGGGTACAATTGAGACAAGGGATTGATTTCGCCTTTATGACCGATGAAGAGTTCATAAGCTCTCCTGCCCTGTGAATGGTTTCATTGCCATCGGCAAAATATCCGCAGCCAAACAGATCTACCGCAACAGAGCTCTCTTCCTTAAGCATCTCAGATACCTCCTCAAATGAAGGTCTGGTCCACTCTCCACCGACATTGTGATTGAGATAGACCGTTATGATCCTGCCATAAGGATTCCTTGTATCACCCAGCAGAACGTCCTGCAGTCGCTCGGCAAACCTCATGGTTTCATCATAACCTGTACGGAAAAGAGGAGGGTCGCCCTTTGAGTCCTTAACCAGTGTCCCATGAAAAAGAAGCAGAAGAACTCTCTCTTCATCCTTTACAGCCGACCGCATCCGGCATTGAAGAGAACTATGCTCAAATAAATAATCACAGTAGAGTGAGTATACCCTTTCATCACTCCAGAACCTGCTGATGACTTTTACTTTTCCAAGTTCCTCCCGGCTCCTGGACGCTGCCAGATAGGAGCAGAGCAAACCACAGGAAAGAGTGTTGTCAATGGGCGACATGGAAACGATCACCTGCGCGTCGAATGCCCGTGTATGCTCAATAACGTGCTCAACATAGGGCGGGGAGGCTGAAAAAGCCGCATATACCTCGAAGTCGAATTGGGTTGCAGAGGGTAAATCGTCCAGAAGCTGTTGCAAAGCTCCAACCTGGTCACGGGTAATCCGGTTATGCGGTGAACCCTCCCCGTTGGGGCGGAAACGAATGAGTTTTTTGAGGGATGAAGAAACTGCTATTGTCAATTGCAAAGCACCGGGAATAGGCATCACCTGGGAGGCATGGCCAAGCGTTTGACGGGTCACCCGGTAGTTTTCCAAAAACCGGGTGGTCTCAGCCTCGCCATGAGCCGCAAGAATAACAGCTATTTTCTTTTTTGGCTGCATGAACCATAGTGGTAATCAGGACTTTCGAGGAGCGATAATCTTTACATCCAGACCTTCATGTAAACTCTTATCAGGAAGCAGTGCAATTTTATCCCCATTTTTAAGTCCTTGCAAAACCTCAATAAATGTCATATCGCTGGCACCCTGCCGTATAAGCTGTTTTTTCAATCGTCCATTCTCAATTTTCCAAACGTAGCTCTGATGGTTTTCCTCAAACACCGAACTTTTTCTGACAAGGAGAGCGTGCTGCTTCGTATTGTATATAATATTTGCAGTAGCAGTCATGCCTGCCTGGATACTGGCCACCGGTTTTTCAAAGGTCAGATAAATCTTGGATGTCTTGGTTATCTTGTCTGTCTGAGGCACTATACGGGAGACAACTGCCGAGAGGCGTTTATCAGGATAGGCGTCAAAAGCAACTGTTGCCCGCTGACCGTTGCGGATCTTAGGAACATCAAGTTCATCAACCTCAACACTCACCAGATAACTCGATGTATCAACAACTCTTGCCACAAGAGTATTGAGTGTGACATAATCACCCTCCTTGAGGTTCTGTAACGTTAACGTACCGGCAAACGGAGCCCTTACCGTCAGTTTTTTGAGATCATCCTCACGCATCTTTACCAAAAACTCTTTCTGCTGAAGCAACTCTTCTGCCTGAATGCGGTTTTTTTCGGCGTCATCAACTTCCTGACGGGATATCGCCCCTTCCTTGAAAAGATTTTTCTTTCTGGTACTTTGCAGAGTGTTATCCTTCATCAGTGCCTGCTGTTCTGCAAAGGCCGCCTTTGCCTGACGAACGGCAAGCTGAGGATTAGGACTGCTGATTTCAAGGATTTTCTGGCCGGCAGTGACTTTCTGACCTTCAAGCGCCCCGACATAGCTGACGGTTCCTGAATATTCAGCACTGAGGTTGGCAACAGCATCAGCCTCAACAAACCCTGTTCCATAGATGGCCTGAACGAGTTCAGCATACTTGACCTCTCCAGCCTCAATATCGACACTATTTCCTTTGGTGATCAGAAAAACAACAGTCGCAACAAAAACAACTGCAAGAGCGATGGAATATTTTGGAAGAAATTTTTGTAGGGACTTCATTAGTACTGTTATTATAAATTCGCCTTCAGGAAGTTACATGTTTTGAACTTTTTATCCATTCTGACCTTGGTTTTTCCATAATTTTATCAATCTTTAAACACATTTTTCTTTCCCCGAGATGCAATATCGGGAGTATTGCATAAATAACACTTAATCTACACCTTCAATGGGCGATAATCAAGATTTACAGAAAAGCTTTCTTGAAACAGTAAAGTTTGACGAAAAAGGACTTGTGCCGGCAATCGTCCAGGACCATGAAACAGGAAAAGTTTTGATGATGGCATGGATGAACCGCGAAAGCCTTCAAATGACACTCGACAAAAAGAAAGCCTGTTACTGGAGCCGCAGCCGTAAAGAACTCTGGCTGAAAGGTGAATCCTCCGGCAATATGCAGTCGGTTCATGAGATTCTGATTGACTGCGACGGCGATACACTGCTCTTAAAAGTCTCCCAGATCGGCGGAGCATGCCATGTGGGGTATCACTCCTGCTTTTATCGCAGAGCCAAAGATGATACAACTATGGAAATCTGTGATACCTTGATGTTTAACCCGGAAGATGTTTATGGCAAAAAAAGTTGACATGGCAGTAAGTCAATCAAAAGAGAGCGCAAAATCCCTTAACCAGACCAAATCCAGAGCCTCGATTCAGCGAATGTTTGACGAGGTTGCGCCAACGTATGATTTTTTAAATCATCTGTTGAGTCTTGGAATAGATAATTACTGGCGGGCAAAGGCTACGAGCAAAGCAAAAAAACTTCTAGAGAAAAATCCCGCGCCTCGGATTCTTGATGTCGCTACCGGCACCGGTGACCTGGCTGACTCTATGGCCAAAATATCAGGGGCAAAGGTAACTGCGCTTGACCTGTCACCTGAAATGCTTGCTATCGCACGAAAGAAGTACCCTCAGATCACTTTTTTTGAAGGCTATGCTGAAAAACTGCCCTTTAAGGATGCAAGTTTCGATGTGGTCAGTGCAGGGTTTGGCGTAAGAAATTTTGAAGACCTGGGAAAAGGAATGCGGGAGTTCCACCGTGTACTGAAACCTGGCGGCTATGCATTTATCATTGAACCGATGATCCCGCGCAACGAGGTGATGAAAAAACTTTACCTGATCTATTTTAAAAAGGTA
>CAINOC010000002.1 GCA_903851385.1 uncultured Chlorobiaceae bacterium
ATCGCAAATAAACGATATATATAAAACAAAGCGTCCCCTTCAGTAGTACTACCTCAAGTGATGTCGTGCCGCAACTTTTTGGGTTAGTGAAAGGCCTGTACCCAATAATTTGGACCATTTGGATAGGGTACAACACGGGGTCATAAAAATTGCACAACCTTTCTCACATTCTTCAATACCAGCGACCACAAACCACCAATATGGTTGCGGCGCAAAGCGAGGTAATCTTCCTTGGATTTGCGAAAAATTCTGGAGAGCGAACGGTTAGCTTACAACAACTTTCCCATAACGAAATTTATGACCCAATCGACAAGAAAGGTAAACAAGGCCAGAATACCCGAAACCGTCAGTACAACGATCGTCAGATCCTTGATCTCCTCTTTACTCGGCCACATAACTTTCCGCATCTCACTGATGACATCACGATAATACTGACCTGCCTTGCCGATATATTTATTCATGAATACAAGTGAGAAATATAGTACAGTGAAAAATTTTCCGGGTGCACGTCAGGAGGGAATCGAACCCCCAACCTGCGGTTTTGGAGACCGCTGCTCTACCAATTAAGCTACTGACGTATACTATCAATACCCCAAAACCCTGAGCTGATGATCGGATTCGAACCGATGACCTCTTCCTTACCAAGGAAGTGCTCTACCGACTGAGCTACATCAGCCTAACACGCAAAAAAAGACTGTGGGTAGGGGAGGATTCGAACCTCCGAAGACAGAGTCGACAGATTTACAGTCTGTTGCGTTTAACCACTTCGCTACCTACCCCTAACGTCAAGAGCTGGTGATGGGACTCGAACCCGCAACCTGCTGATTACAAATCAGCTGCTCTACCAATTGAGCTACACCAGCAACTCAAAACTCAAAAAACAGGGCTGGTAATATAATTACAGGTTTTAAAAATACAAAGAAAAAAGGATTATTATATTAATTAATCCTTTACCGCAGCAAAATACCCTGCAAGACGTATTACTACACTTCTCGTCACTAGCCTTTGCGAAAAAGCCAATATATTATCTATCAATGTAGGGAATATACGTATACGATTATGCCTCAATCCTCGTATTGCAGCTTTGACGACAACATCTGTTCCGGAAATCGGTAACCTGAGATTGGCTGCATTATGACCGGAATGCTTAAAAAAACCGGTATTGATAAAACCCGGACAAACTGCGATAACTTGTACCCCTGCTCCCTTAACTTCTTCATGAAGCGCTTCGCTCAACGTTATCACAAAAGACTTTGTCGCAGAATAGAGTCCAAGACCGGGAACACCCTGAAGCCCTCCTAAAGAGGCAACATTAATTATACTTCCCTGTTTCCTTGCAACCATATCAGAGAGAAACATGCGCGTAAGCCTTGCGGTTGCCATCACATTGACCATGACTATCTCTTCGAGCTTTTTATGTGGTATTTCAGCAAAATCACCCGCACATGATATTCCCGCACAATTAACAAGGATTTCAACATGCGCCTTCTTTCCCCTGCAAAACTCATAAATTCGTCCCGGACTTTCAGTGTCGCTCAGATCTTCAACACAAACTTCAACATCTATTCCATTTTTTTGCCGAAGTTCCTCACCGAGAGCCTGCAATCTGTCTCGAGAGCGGGCAACAAGTACCAGGTTGTGACCTCTTCTGGCGAATTCTCTGGCAAAGGCCTCACCAATCCCCATGGAAGCACCGGTTATCAAGGAACAAAACATAAGAATGTCAAAGAAAAACGGTTATAAGGCTGTCATGAAACCGTATCGATTCTTTATACCTGATCAATCCATCTCCCACGCTCTTTTATAAGGCCTATGAGGCGTTCTACGGCCTCCGTTTCGGAAATATTTTCTTCCACACACTCCCTGCCGACATAGAGACTGATTCTGTTTTTTCCTGCGCCAACATAGCCAAAATCAGCATCCGCCATCTCTCCGGGGCCATTAACAATACACCCCATGATTCCAATCTTCAAACCTTTAAGGTGGCCTGTTCGCTCTTTTATTGCGGCTGTTGCCTTTTCCAACTCAAAATAGGTTCTGCCACAGCCGGGACAGGAAATAAATTCAGTTTTGGACATTCTGATTCTTGCTCCCTGAAGAATATTGAATGCCAGATTAACCTCCTCATCAACTGAAAGTCTAGTAGTAAGCGCAAGAATGTCACCTATACCGTCACAAAAAAGTGTCCCTGCCTGCACCGAACTGCTTATGAGACTCTCAAGCCGATCTGAAGTTTCTCCCTTGAAGCGAACAACAAGGGGATAGTCGAGAGATCGGCTGTTGAATGCCTGAACTAGCCTGCGATAGGCAAAAACAGCATCTTCTGAAATGATTGAAAACAATAGTCGCTTAACACCCTGCTTCCGGAGTTTTTCGGCAAGATGGGCAAGAACCTCAGCAGGAACAGATTGCCCTGCATGTTCATGCAAAAAGCAGAGTTCCAATACCCCAGGACGATCATTGCCAAGATCCTTCAAAAAATCCTTTCCAAGCTGTTCTCCCTCAACAATATCAAGCCTTACTTTTGAAACTTTATCAAGCAGCATGACAGCAAGTGAAACATCACTTGTTGACACAACAATAAAGTGAGCAGCACCACCAAGTTGCTGGAGAAGCTTGTCAAGCCCGTCAAGATCTGCAGAACTGTTAACCCGAACAGAAGCAAACTCTGAGCGTATGGCATCATGAGACTTTTCCAGTGCAAGCCTCAGCACGGCCTCTTGTAAGACCGCATCAACTTCTGAAAGTGGAGCATGCACTTCAGTTTCAAGTTTAGGTACATTGTCTCCCCCAATCAGAAGACCAGCAATTGAAATCGGAAAAGATCCCCTGCGCTGATAGCTGAACGGATTGAAAGGCAGAGAATCAGGGGGCGTAAGATTGTGATCATTTTGCCGATTGCGGCTATCAACAATATGCTTCAGAGGAAGATGCCCTTTATCACCTTTGACAAGATGAAAGTCATTATATTTTTTAACGATAGCAAAACCAACAGGAACTTCATTAACAGGATCCTCAGTCAGGGAGACTCTTATCGTATCACCAAGGCCGTCTTCAAGAAGAGCTCCAATACCCATTGCAGATTTAACTCGACCCTCGTCGCCATCCCCAGCTTCTGTTACACCCAGATGAAGAGGATATGCATGAATAAGTTCAGCGTCTGCCTTCTCGACAAGGAGTCTGTACGCTTGAATCATCACCCGGACATTAGATGATTTCATTGAAAAAAGAATGTCGTGATATCCAACATCTTCACATATCCGGGCAAACTCAAGAGCCGCTTCAACCATACCTTCAGGCGAATTTCCATATCGGCTGACCGTCCTGTCCGACAAAGAACCATGATTGGTGCCTATTCTCATCGACACACCATTCTTGCGGGCTTTTTCAACAAGCGGCAAAAATTCAAGACGGACATGCCGAAGCTCCTCTTGATATTCGTTTTCGGTATATTCACTGGTTGAAAACTTCTGGCGGGCAGCATAGTTGCCCGGGTTGATGCGGATATTTTCAACAAATTCAACAGCCTTCAGGGCTGCCTTGGCAGAAAAATGAATATCGGCAACAAGCGGTGTATCAATACCATCACGACGGAGCTGGTCACGTATGTTCCTGAGATTTTCAGCATCCTTTTCTGTTGGTACCGTGAGACGGATAATTTCACATCCGGCTTCATACAGCCTCCTGCACTGCTCAACTGTGGCCATAGTATCCATGGTGTGCGTATTAGTCATGGACTCTACCCTTATCGGCTGATACCCTCCTAACAGAATGGACCCAAAAGAAACTTCACGGGTTAAACGACGGCGGTACTGATACATTTGATGGTATTACTGTTGAATAAAAAACTAATGTGATCTAATGATAAACAGGGTTTCACCCGGTTTTCGATAATTATATTTTTCCCTTGCGGCCTTTTCAATGCTGTCAGGCTCATGGGCATGCTGGATGCGCAGCTCGTTATCAATGATCTTCTGTTGCTCAATTTTCTGCTGCTGAAGAAGCGCGCGATGTTCGGCTTCCATACGGATTCTTTTCACGACACCATAATCGTCGAAAAATATCCACAGTATGAAAAGAGCAAACGCCACCAGAAAAAAAAACTTTTTCGGGTTGGAACGAATATACTCCCAGATTCTATCGATAAATTTTTTCACACATACTATTACTTTTGGTTGCCAAGTGCTGCTGATAATACAGCAGATGCTGCGCAACGAGAGAAACCCTTTGTGAAAAGGGTTCCCTGTAGAATTTCATTATACCCGGAATGTGTTTTTTCCGGGGTATCGTGCCTGATCGCCAAGCTCCTCCTCAATACGAAGCAGTTCATTGTACTTTGCCATACGGTCCGAACGCGAAAGACTTCCAGTCTTGATTTGGCCGGCATTGGTTGCTACCGCAATCTGGGCTATGGTACTGTCCTCGGTTTCACCGCTTCGATGACTGATGACAGAAGTGTATCCATTCGATTTTGCAAGATTGATTGCCTGAAGTGTTTCGGTCAACGTACCGATCTGGTTGACCTTGATAAGAATGGAATTGGCTACCTTTCGTTCAATACCCTCAGCCAGTCTTTTGCTGTTGGTAACAAACAGGTCATCGCCAACAAGCTGGACCCTTGAGCCGATTTTATCTGTCAATATTTTCCAGCCTGCCCAATCGTCTTCAGCCATGCCATCCTCAATTGAAATAATCGGGTAATCGCTGGCCCATTTTTCCCAGTATTCAGCCATCTGTAAAGATGAAAGTTCCTGTTTTGATGACTTCTTGAATACATACTTTTTCTTTTCAGCATCATAAAATTCCGAGCTTGCCGGATCAAGAGCAATCATAACCTGTGCTTCACCAAGACCTCCTTTATCAGTAGGTGAACCAACTTTATAGCCGGCTTTGCCGATTGCCTCGATCACAAGTTCAATTGCCTCCTCGTTTGATCGCAGGTTAGGGGCAAAACCGCCTTCATCTCCAACAGATGTACTCAACCCTTTGCTTTTCAGCAAAGCCTTAAGGGCGTGAAATATTTCAACGCCGGAACGCAATGCATCAGAAAAGGAGCTGAACCCTGCTGGCATGATCATGAATTCCTGAAAATCAACGGTATTGTCGGCGTGAGCGCCGCCATTAAGAACGTTCATCATCGGCACAGGAAGGGTGTTCGCCAGTGTACCTCCGATATATCGGAATAGAGAAAGTCCGGTGTATTCTGCACCAGCCTTAGCACACGCCAGAGAAACACCGAGAATGGCGTTTGCGCCAAGCCGCGATTTGTTAGGTGTTCCGTCCAGAGCGATCAAGGCTTCGTCAATTTCCTGCTGTTCGGTCACCAGCATCCCGGTCAAAGCTTCATTAATAACCGTATTAACGTTTTCAACAGCCTTCAGAACGCCCTTACCAAGGTAGACACTCGCATCACCATCTCTGAGCTCAGAAGCCTCATGGATGCCTGTCGAAGCACCACTTGGCACTGCAGCACGACCAAAAGAGCTTTCGGAGTATACATCAACCTCTACAGTTGGATTTCCTCTTGAATCAAGAATCTGGCGGGCAAGAATCTTAGTGATAATAGGCATAAGGAAATAGATTTATTGTTGTTACATGCTTTTATCGTACAACGGAACCCTTAAGCATTTTATGCTCAACGATAACTTGAAAATATATCTTTTTTTCCTATCCATTTCATTGTTGAGACAACAGCAAATAAGATTATTTTTTTGTTAATTACATTTCAGGCTTTAGCAGATCAACGATAGCAAGTGCCTTGTTCTTTGTATTTGAGTGACCTGCAAGACCATTATTAATTCAACAAAGGAGTTCTGCTATGCAAGCCGTCCTACCGGATCAATTGCGAAACATTGTCATTACTGGTCATGCCGGCAGTGGCAAAACCATGCTCACTGAATCACTTGCCTTGACAATGGGCGTCATTAACCGCCTCGGCAGTATTGACGAAGGAAACACCCTCTCTGATTACTCTGCAGATGAAATTCAAAGAAAACACAGCCTCAATACAAGCCTTATACACGGCTTCTGGAACGATTGTAAAATAAATATCATAGATACACCAGGCCTGCTTGACTTTCACGGAGATGTCAAATCAGCCATGCGGGTTGCCGATACCGTTCTGATTACTGTAAATTCAGCATCAGGTGTCGAGGTAGGAACTGATGCAATTTGGGAGTATACCAGGGAGTATTACAAACCAACAATGTTTATTTTAACAAAACTTGATGCCGACCGTACCAACTTTAATGCTACCGTTCAGGGCCTCAGGGATCATTTCGGCAATCTTGTTACTCCTATACAGTTTCCTGCCGAAGAAGGTGTAGGGCATCATACCCTCATTGATGTCCTTCTGATGAAGCAGCTTACCTTCAGCCCCGACAAAACCGGCGGTATGACAATCTCCGATATCCCAGACCTTTATCTCAAACAGGCGGAGGAACTGCATCAGCAGCTGGTTGAAGCGATTGCTGAAACTGATGAAGAGTTGATGAACAAGTTTTTCGAAGTTGGAACCCTGACCGAAGATGAATTGAGGGATGGCATTAAATCCGCACTGGTCAGCAGAACTTTTTTCCCTGTTTTCTGTACATCACCTCTTCACCTCATAGGATCAGAACGGCTGCTGAACACCATCGTCAACCTCTGTCCATCACCTATTGAACGCGGACCGGAACACTCCATTTCTACGATTGATGGAGCAAAAAACCTTATGCAACCAAACCCGGAAGGTCCAACTGTTGCCTTTATTTTCAAAACGATGTCTGAACCCCGTGTTGGTGAGATTTCCTACCTCAGGGTTTACTCGGGTCATCTGGAAACTGGACATGAACTTATTGATGTACAAACCGGGCAGCTTGAAAAACCAGGTCAGGTCTACACTATAATCGGCCAGAAAAAAACTCCGGTTGACAAACTTCTTGCGGGAGATATCGGTATGGTCGTCAAGCTGAAGGATGCTCATACCAATGATACCCTCGCCGATAAAGGTACCAGTTGCAAGATAAGCCCGATTGTTTTCCCCGAACCAATGCTGGCGACTGCGATTATTCCCCTTACCCAGGGTGACGAAGATAAAATCTCGGCAGGTCTTCACCATCTTCATGAAGAGGATCCAAGCTTTACCATCAATCATGATGTCGAATTCAACCAGACCATTCTTAAAACTCTTGGTGAAACTCACCTTGATATCATTATCAGCCGGTTACAGACCAAGTTCAATGTAAGAGTTGATATTGCAGCGATTAAAATTCCTTACCGCGAAACAATTCGCGTCACCGCATCCGCCCAGGGAAAATATAAAAAACAATCCGGAGGACGAGGTCAGTATGGTGATGTATGGGTAAGAATTGAACCAACCGCACGCGATACAGGCTTTGTATTTGAAAGTGAGGTTGTCGGTGGGGTCGTCCCGACCCGCTATCTTCCCGCTGTTGAAAAAGGACTTCATGACTCCATAGAAAAAGGTATTCTTGCCGGATATCCTCTGGTCGATCTCAAGGCTGTTGCTTATGATGGATCTTTCCATCCTGTAGACAGCTCTGAATTTGCCTTTAAAATTGCAGCCAGCATGGCCTTAAAGAATGCGTTCGAAAAAGCCAGGCCACTGCTGCTTGAACCGATATACTCCTTGACGGTCTATGCGCCAGAACAGTTTACAGGAGAGATTGTCGGTGATATTTCTAGCCGGCGCGGGAAAATTCTTGGTATGGATTCTGATGTGAGGCTGCAGATTATCCGGGCACTGATTCCGCAAGCTGCGCTGACTGTATTCCATCATGCGCTGACTCGATTGACCCAGAGCAGGGCGCGATACTCATATAGTTTCAGCCATTACGAGGAAGCGCCACCAGACATTGCTCAGCAGATCATCGCTGCAAAAGATTCTAAAGAAGCCTAGTATTCTGTTCAACAAAAGCCCCGAATCTTCGGGGCTTTTCCTTTTTCCCCTTTCATGTCAGGCTATATTGAATTACAAATATCCGAAAACCGATTTGATTTTAAGCCACCACACAATCCAGATTGCTTCACGGATGTTTGTTCTGGTCATTTTTGATTTTCCCACCGATCGATCTACAAAGACAATAGGTATTTCTTTTATCGTAAAACCTTTCTTCCATACCCTGAAATTCATCTCAATCTGAAATGAATACCCCTGCGAGTTAATAGAATCAAGATCAAGCGCTTGTAACACTTTGGCATTAAAGCATTTAAACCCACTTGTCGGATCATCAACAGGCAGTCCGGTAATGAACTGCGTATAAATACTGGCCAGTTTTGACAGGATTAACCTCCCTAACGGCCAGTTGACCACATTAACAGTATTGTTCATATATCGTGATCCAATAACCAGATCAGCTTCTTTAATGGCATCAAGAAAGCTGCTTACTTCAGCAGGATCATGCGAATAATCAGCATCCATCTCTATGACATATCGATACCCCTGATCCAATGCATAGTGAAACCCGGTAATATATGCAGTACCAAGCCCCAATTTTTTCTCTCGCTTTATAACACGAAGTCCTCTTATGCTTGACTGCATTGAACGAACAATATCAATGGTTCCATCAGGTGAGTTATCGTCAATGACAAGAATATCAACAGATGACTGATAAAGTTCTGAGAGCTTGTTCAATAACCTGGCAATATTTTCAGCCTCATTGAATGTGGGTATAATAATCAACGCCAGAGAATCATACTTTATTTCTTGACAGTGTCTTGAATCTGGATTATTCAATGTTGTGTTATTTTGCTCCAACATATGAGATTACGATCTTCAAAAAAAAAGCATTGCTTCATCCGAAGCAATGCTTTAAAAAAAATTAATAACAAGATTGCAAAACCCTGCCTAGCCTATCGCGCTTCCCTGTGAAATCTGTGCAGAAACCTGAGATCAAAATCAATTCTTTCAGGTGGCGTATAGGTAAAGTCGAGCACTTCACCATCAGGAAGCACTTCGATTAATGCTCCTGAAGGACATTCATCTGCAGAAAAACAGGCCGAACAGGAAATACAGGCATCCTGATCGATATAACACCTGAACCCACCTTCCTGAACGTCTCCGTAAAACTTGTAACCAATAGCATTGACTTTCGGCGGACACTTGTCAAGACAGAGACCACATCCAACACAGAGATTTTCAATGATAAAATAGTGTGATTTTGCTCTTGGAGCCGCCTTTTTTGCAACAGGTTGAGCTGCAACGGCTGGTGCTGCTGAAGCGCTTGGTGCTCCCTTTGCCGCTGGTGCTGCTGGCTTTGCTCCCGGTACCGGTTTTGCACCTGGTGCTGGTTTAGCACCCGGGGCAGGTTTTGGAGCGGATTTTTTTACAGGTAGAGCAGATTCCTGACGTACGCCGCTTCTTCCGAGATTTGTATTCAGTGGTTCAAGCCGAAGTTTTCCCGATGATTTCGGGGCAGCCCCTTTTGGTTTTGCCTGTTCCAGCTTTGCTGCCGGAGCTACAGTTTTCGGCGCAGCAGGTGGAACCTTTGCGGCAGGTGGTGACACGATATCTGGCTTTTGTACAGGATCGGCCATAAAAACCCTCCTCTTTAATTACATGGTAAACTTTAGTAGCAAACTATCAATACATGAAGGAGCATTGAAGCTCCTTCATGTATGATCGTGATTTAAGCAATCAGTTTCATCAGATAATCAACAACCTGTGTCAGCATTACCTGTCCGGATATAGCTGCATCACTGACAGTTGGCTTAAGCGGTGCATCAGTCTGATAGAAACCGTTAGCAAGAAAGAGAAATACGAGCATAAAGGTTCCACCGAAGTAAAGGAACGTACCGGCCATTTTGGAATCTGATATAGTCAATACAGGGAACCTGAACTCAACATCCCTGTTAAGGAACTTCTTTCCAAACCAACGGATGGTTCTTGTCTGAATGTCAGCACCTTCAAGACGTGAGCCGCGATCTTCAAACCATACAGCAAAGCTGATAAACCAAATCAAATGTCCAAGCATTAAAATGGTCGAAAGGTGTGAACTCGAGAAAATCGTCACGGTTTCAGTCCAGAAATAGTAGAAAATACCGGCTGAATAATGATGGTGAAGACCTGCGACGGAATCCCATGCCTTTGCATCGGCAGCAGGAACACCATACATCATCGAAGCAATCCATGCACCATCAATGTACCAGCAGACTGCAGAAAGACCCTTGACTCCCCACAGCATTGCAAACCAGAGCTGATCCTGAATCGAGACACCGCAAGTTCCACCGTAAACCGGTCCCAGACATGGGAAGGAGTAGGAGTTCTTCTTGAGACCAAGATCATCCCACAATGGTGAGGTATGTGCAAAGAATGCAATACGCACAAGAGCAATAAGAGAGAAGAGTGAACCAGCTGTAATAACATGAGCCATTACCCAGTCATTGATGCTAGGATCGGTGAACATCCACTGGAAAATCGGAAGAGGTTTCAGCCAGTAGAAGGACATCATGATATTCGTGCCGAAAATATTCAGTTCGCAGATTGTATTCCACACGATCACTGCATAAACCGAAAGCATAGTGGCAAAACACAGCGCCATTACTGTACCGAGAATCTTGACCTGAACTTCCTGATCACGACCTTTGGTAATCCAGATAGACTTGATCTGGTTGTAGATGCCGTTAAGCTGGATTTTAAGGAGATACTGACCACCATGATAGACGCCGGCGAAAACATAGAGAACGCCGCAGATAATATGGTTGAAAGTAATCAGGTTAATAACAACCCTTGACATACCGAAAGATGCACCGTTCTTAGGAAGAATAGCATAAGGAGCAAAATCAGCAAACTCTTTTGAACCGGAAATAATTTTTCCGCCTTCCTGAACGAAATTATAGCTTACCCTGTTGAATGGCTCACCATAAAGATAAAAGACAAGGTTGTCAAGTTCTTTGTAATAAGCTGCAAATGAAGGCTGCTGAAACGCGACGAAAGCTATAACACCCAATGCGATATTAATGTAGCCAATTGCTGTCAGGTGAACAGAAAAAGCAGCTTTCATATCATCATTCAAGTGGATCGCAGCATTCGGCGGATTGTTCCACCAGTAAATACCAAGAGCAAAAAAGATGACAAAAAACACAAAAGACATGAAGGTCTCTGAATTGATGGTCTGGAAATCAGGAATCGGTTCAAACCCGAGAATAAACCACATCAGCAAACCCCAGCCAAGAAAAAGCAGCGACATATAAATAGTGTGTGGTCCAAGTGCATCCTTGTATGTCTTTGCACTGGTTCCACTGAAAACGACATCACCAAACTTGCCAAGGAACCTGAAATCACGGAAGTTACCGGCACGTCCGGTAAAAGGATTCGTAAGATTGTGGGTCCAGTGACGCCATCCGCCAAAAAGAAGGATAGAGCCGGAAAGCAGGTGAAATAACGCCCAGCCAATAAGTTTGGTGGCTGCAAATTCAAGGTCCTCTGTTTTCGTACTGTAGGTATCAATGCCAAGAGAAACCATTCTTGGTTTGATAGTCAGATAGAACCAGTTGTCATGGAAACCCGGTGCGCCCCAGGGGAAAACCTGAATACCTGAGATGTAGTAGATTGCCATAAGAAAACCCAGTACTCCAAGCAGTGCGAGATGACCTCCGACGACCTGTTCGTCATCAATCTTCTCGGTATCAAAAATCTGATACCACTTGGTCGAGCGTGTTTCTGTTCGCTGAAACAGAAACCTCCTCATTTTTGCTGCATCCTGCTCCTTGATAACCGATGGTACACCTTGGGCACCATTCGCCTTCGGAGAAGGAGCGTTCCCCTTGGGAGGTGGGACAGTGCCCTTTGGCTTGACTCCTGCCGGATTCACTTGTTCAGCCATTGTATTCTCTCCTTTGTTTGGACCTATTTCATGTTAAAGAAACCAAAAAGAAAACCGTTGCGTTATAACGTCCCAATTACAATCAAGCCTCAGGTTGTGAGCTATACCTGTCCAAAACCCTCAGCTCCTTATCTATCTCGTAACGCAATGCAAGTGATTACTTTCAAAATCTATGGAAAAGCAACTTAAATGTCAGCTAAAAAAAAGGTCATTACCCAAACAAATCACCAGATATACCAGTGAGTAAAATAAGAAAATTTATTTAATAATAAATAGTTTTTGCCGGCGCATTAATCCCCTATTGTTTTATTATACAGTATGAAAGCCCTTGCCTCTGGCAATTTTGAGCACAGCAAGGCAACGGAAAACCACTCAATCCCGAATACGTTGACCAGTATGGATATCAAGTTCAGCAAATTATCAGGAGCAGGTAATGACTTTATTGTTATAGATAACAGAGACCTTTCCATCAATCTTTCACCTGCACAGATCAATACACTTTGCACCAGAAGAACAGGAATAGGAGCGGATGGACTTATTCTCATTGAACCCTCTGCGACGACCTATGCATTCAGCATGAAATACTTCAATGCAGATGGATTTATCGGATCAATGTGCGGCAATGGCGGGAGGTGCGCTGCATATTTTGCATACACCATCGGAATTCCGGTATCCTCAAACGGCTATGCATTTGAAGCCAATAGTAACCGCTATGACGCCTGGATTACAGGAACAGAAACCGTCAGACTCAGAATGCTGACACCTGAAGAGTTCAGAAACAACATCGAAATAGAGGGATTGGTCTGTCACTTTGTCAACACAGGCTCTCCACATGCCATTATTTATACTTCAAACCTGAAAAACGAAAGTGTTACCGGAACCGGGCGCACCATCAGGCACAGAACCGATATTTTTCCAGAAGGCACTAACGTCAACTTTATCGAGATCACCTCTCCCGATTCACTCTCCATCCGCACCTTCGAACGTGGCGTTGAAGATGAAACCCTTGCCTGCGGTACAGGAGCTGTTGCAGCTGCCTTGATGAGTTATCGACTTGATAAAATTTCGTGCACAACTCTACATGTCACCGTAAAAAGCGGAGATACCCTCGAGGTACAGTTTAATGAGGCAATGGATGAGGTATTTCTGACCGGACCTGCAAAAATCGTCTACACTGGCAGTTTTTCAATTGATTAACAATTCTCTCCGCACTTTAGCCGATAGTATACTTATGAGACAGAACCCCCTGCCCGAACAAATTTCTTATAACTCCGCTCAGAAGCAGCTTGAAGAAGCGGCTGCCATCATTAAGCTCGATCCAGCTGCTTACGAACTTCTCCGGCGCCCTGTACGGGAACTCCATATTACTATTGCGGTAAAAATGGATAACGGAAGCACGAAAATCTTTGAAGGGTTCCGTGTACAGCATAACGATGCAAGGGGACCAAACAAGGGAGGTATACGCTTTCACCTTGAAGAGACTATCGATACCGTCAGAGCATTAGCCTCATGGATGACCTGGAAAACCGCGGTCATGGATATTCCTCTCGGAGGAGGAAAGGGTGGAGTTATCTGCAATCCGAAAACCATGTCCACCGCTGAACTCGAACGCTTATCAAGGGCTTACATTCGCCAGCTCGGAAGCTTTCTTGGCCCTGAAAAGGATATTCCTGCTCCTGATGTTTACACAACGCCGCAAATCATGGGCTGGATGGCTGATGAATACTCCGTCATGCAGGGTAAAAACACATTCGGAGTCATCACAGGCAAACCGCTTGCACTTGGCGGCTCAGCCGGAAGAGGTGATGCTACCGCAAGAGGAAGCATCTATTGTGTGCGGGAAGCCGCAAGTACGCTTGGACTGAACCTTGCCGGAGCAAGAGCTGCAATCCAAGGCTACGGCAATGCAGGTTCTTACGCCCACAAGCTTGCCGTTGAACTTCTTGGCCTGAAGGTGATCGCGGTTTCAGATTCATCAGGCTGCATTTATAACCCCGATGGTTTTCTCTATGAATCGCTGATGGCACATAAAAAAAAGACGGGTTCGGTAACAGGCTTTCCTGGATCTGCCGCGATTTCTGATAAAGAACTTCTGGAACTCAATGTGGCAGTTCTCTTTCCTGCCGCACTGGATTCGGTTATAACAGCGGCAAATGCTCCGGATATAAGAGCAAAAATTATCGCTGAACTGGCCAACGGACCGACCACACCGGAAGCCGACTCCATTCTTTATAATAAAGGCGTTTATATCATTCCCGACCTTCTCTGCAATGCCGGAGGCGTAACCGTCTCATATTTTGAAATGGTACAGAACTCCTATGGCTACTATTGGGAAGAAGAGCAGGTGCAGCAACGCCTCGAAAAGAAAATGAAAACCGCATTTTTAGCTGTACAACAAACAAGCCAGACCTATAAAGTGCATAACCGTCTTGCCGCTTACATTGTAGCTGTTCAACGCGTTGCTGAAGCCATGAAACTGAGAGGGTGGTATTAAACTTGATTCACTTTCATCCGACATTTCGTTCAGGCAACTCGCTCCTGAAGTTCGCTCCGTTCGCGCCATGCGACAATGTCTTCAATTGTCAGTACCGGATAGCCGTGCTTTTCAGCAAAAGCAATAGTTTGCACCATATCGGCCATAGTTCCATCGGGATTGGTCAGCTCGCAAAGGACTCCGCAAGGATTGAGTCCAGCAAGCCTCATAAGATCAACAGTACCTTCTGTATGGCCTGGCCTTTCCAGTACTCCGCCTGAACGGGCACGTAAAGGGAAAATATGGCCTGGTTGACGAAGGTCAGAAGGACGGGCATACTCGGCAGAAGCAACTCTCACTGTTTGAACACGATCAGCGGCCGAAACTCCGGTTGTTACCCCTTCGGCGGCTTCTATGGAAACTGTAAATGCCGTCTGAAACCCGCTGGTATTGTTGGAGACCATCATGGGCAGCTCAAGAGAACGGATCTTTTCATCGGTCATGCAGAGGCAGACAATACCGCTGCATTCGCGAATCATCTGAGCCATCTGAGGTACAGTAACAGACTGGGCTGGAAAAATAAGATCGGCTTCGTTTTCACGATCTGGAGAATCAGCCACGAGGACGCCTTTTCCTGCACGAAGCGCAATAAGGGCAAGTTCAACACGATCAAAACAATCACCAAATTTTTGAATAAGAGTCTGATTCACTGGCAATAGCGATTTAAATTTTACAATTGCAAATAGTTGAATCAGGGCGCAGGAATGCTGGAAGGCTTCCTTATCCTCTCTCATCCGGACTCTAACCGTCGGCTTTGGAGTTGCACCAAATCTGCTGACCTCCCGTTGAAAACGGAAGCGCTCGCGGGCTCACCGGTCGAATGCCGGAATACCGCCGGTGGGGATTTTCACCCCGCCCTGAGAACAAGCTTTAAAATATAATAGACTGCAGAATAAAACAGCGTCCAAAAGATACACAAGGTTCCGGAGAGTTCAAAGCAATGCAATATTACTCAGCATACTTTCATGCATCGGTTTATATGTAACCCCAGAAAAACTTAACCGATCTGAAACATCGAAACTTCATTTTTTTCATCAACGAGGGAGAACTTTTTGCATGCACTCTCGCTTTATTTCTTCATAAAGACAAACTTTCCAGATCAATGAGTATATTTTTTCTTTATCATCATTGACAATTCAGATCACCCTTAATTAAAACCGGAGAATAATTTTATGCAAAAATGGGTATGTGTTCCTTGCGGCTATGTCTATGATCCTGAATTTGGCGATCTTGACAGCGGAATTGAACCGGGAACTCCCTTCGAGAGTCTTCCTGATGATTGGGTATGTCCTGTCTGCGGAGTTGACAAGACATTGTTTGAGCCATACAACGAGTAGAAAGAGAGCCGTTCACCGATTGCATTAAACAGAAAAACGCCCGTGATACGGAGCGTTTTTCTGTTTAATCTCTCAGGGTTGAATTCCCCGCCACTTGTGGCGAAATTTAGAATTTCTAACAAAAGATACCCCGCTGCTTGCGGCGGGGAGTTTCATTGTGTTCATTGAGCAACCACAATCAAGGCTTCGGTGAATCAGAGGAATTTTCCGGCACCCCACTCTCACCTTTTCCTGCAGGAACAATACTTTTATTGTCAGAACTTTTACCTTCCGTACTATCAGCAGAGACTGCCTGATCGATAAGATATTCCGGAACACCAATCACAACCGAATCCACCGGGACCACATCAGGCTTAACGGTCATAACCTCCTTGTAATCAGGAACAAAAACCCCCCTCTTTCGCATGATGGCATAGATGATTCTGGAACGATTGCGAACGTAGGAAGAAGATCCGACAGGAGAAAATTTAATCGGGTTCGGAAGTATTGATGCAAGTTTTGAAGCCTGTTGTGCTGTTAAACGGGCAGGACTGATACCATAGTAATGTCGAGCTGCCTGATCAATACCGAAAATTCCGTCACCCCATTCGACAAGGTTAACATACAGCTCAAGAATCCTGCGTTTTGAAAGTTTTTTTTCAATTCGCCATGTAAGAATGGCCTCCTTGATTTTTCGAACCGGGTTTTTTGAAGAGGAGAGGTAAAGATTTTTGGCAAGCTGCTGGCTGATTGTACTTCCACCCATTTTAAATTTCTTTGCAGCAATGTCTTTTTCGATGGAGCGCTCAATAGCCTGGTAATCAAACCCCTCATGCTTCCAGAACTTGTCGTCTTCAGCAATCAGAACCGCCTTGATGAGGTTGGGAGAAACATTGTTCAGCGACACCCATTTCTGTTGTATTTTTTTATCAGTGAGCCCTTGTTCTTTCCATTCAGCCTCACGACTCTCCATAAAAGCTGTTTTTACCGGATTTTCGTCCACAAGCTTTCCTACATCTGGTAAAACAAAGTATCGGGCAATATCGGCAAAGAACAGCAACAGCAGAATGCTGATTATAATCCTGATAAGCTTCATCCGTCTATACGATTAAAGGCTCTCAATAAAAATAGATACTTTGGCAAAATACCAAATATGAAAGACATGCAACGACATGAACGTCAAAATTCTTTATCAACTTTATGGCTTTATAAGAAAACCCCCTGCAAGTTAGTTCCTCTACCGGCTGATCAGTTATGACCAGATGAAGAATATCAAGACATGAGTTGAATACAAGACGGAAATATAGCTGGTAGAGGTATTGCTTGAAAAGCATCCAGCAGTACGGAATGGAGTGTTGAAAAAGTGCCCTCGGGCAGACTCGAACCGCCGACCTACAGTTTAGGAAACTGTTGCTCTATCCACTGAGCTACAAGGGCATGGGTTCAAATTTAGTATTTTTGAACAAACTTGCAACCACCTGTGTTATTTTCTCCCAAACATCCTGTCAAGCTGGTCGAGTGAAAGCTTGATGATAACGGGCCTGCCATGAGGGCATGAGTATGGCTCACGGGTAGCAAATAGATTGTCAATCAGTGTCCGCATCTCTTCAAGAGTGAGCTTTTGACCAGCCATTATGGCATTGCGGCACGAATATGACTTTGCAAGGTTGTCACGTCTGTCGAGCTTTAGCCTGGATGCATTATCCTGATATTCAGCAATCATATCCTGCAGAATGGTGACTTCAGTCCCCGGTTTAACATCCTGCGGCACACCTTCTATCATAACAGTTTGTTTGCCGAACATCCTCAAATTAAAACCAAGCCGGTTAAGATCTTCGCGGATCTCCTCAAAAACCTCGTACTCCCAGGGACGAAACTCTACCTTTTGAGGAAAGAGCAGCTGCTGGGAGTTAGGAACATTCTGGTTCATCACATCCACTGCACGCTCGTACAGCACCCTTTCATGCGCAACATGCTGATCAATGATCATCAATCCAGTCCTAATCTGGCAGATAAGATATTTGTTGTGAAGCTGCCAGATTTTAGGCTCGGTTTCCTGGGGGTTTGGAACTGCTTCATCTTCGCTGAGACGAGAAAGCAAAAGGGAAGAAAGCACATCATCGCCTTCGCGTAGCTCACGATCCGGCAAAACATAGCCCGAAGCAGATTGAGAAGAAAACATATCCTCCTTCTTCATAGCGGAAGGTCTGGAATAGGATGGCTCATCAAAGGCACCGGCCCTGTAATTCGCATAAAGGTCACCGGTTGACATGGCGCGGTTCGGTATATCCTGAAACGCCAGTTTTCTGAACGATGATTCCCGGGAAGGCAGAGAGTTGAATTCGTCGTTTTCACGAGCCAGGAAGTCAGGAGAGAAATCCTGCAACTGGATCGTCCGCTTAACAACAGGATAGAACATATTCCGGACACTTCGTTCATCATCAAACCGAATCTCCAGCTTGGCAGGATGCACGTTGACATCGACCCGTGAAGGATCAATACCAAGAAAAAGCAGCACAAAAGGAGTCTGTCGCTCAACGAGCAAGTCGCCATAAGCCTGCTGAACCGCCTGTGATAACATTCGATTCTGGACAAGCCGGCGATTGATAAAAAAATACTGGTCAAGTTTTCGGCGTTTCTGCATAACGGGCTTTCCAAGAAATCCCCTGATAGAGAGATAATCGTTCTCCTCAGAGAGTTCAATCATGCTGGCAGAAAAATCGTTGCCGTAAAAAACATTGAGCCGCTCCAGAATATCGGGAGTCTTAAAATGAAAAAGTTCCTCGTCATCGCTATACATCCGCCACTCAATCTCTGGATATGCCAATGCGAACGATTTGACGATTTCAAAAATATGCTGATACTCGGTAGCGTTAGACTTCAGAAACTTGCGCCGGGCAGGCACATTGTAAAAAAGGTTCCTGACGCTGATTGTCGTCCCCTGCTCTCCCTGTACCCCTGATTCTTCGGCAAGAATTCCCCCCTCGTAACGGAGCCTCAACCCAAGCAACTCTTTTGCTGTCCGGGTTTTCAATTCAAAATGCGAGACAGATGAAATACTTGCAAGCGCTTCACCCCTGAAACCCAGGCTCTGAAGAGTATCCAGATCTTCCACCCCGGTAATTTTACTGGTAGCAAAACGTTCAACGCACAAAAGTGCATCCTCCCGCAACATCCCTGCCCCATTATCCACGAGCCGGATCAACTCCTTTCCAGCATCCTTTATGGCAACAGTTATTTTATCTGCACCGGCATCAATGCAATTTTCAATAAGCTCCTTAACAACTGAGGCCGGGCGCTGAACAACCTCCCCTGCAGAAATTTTATTTGCTACTATATCAGGTAATCTTGCAATTATTGCCATACGCTATCAAAGGAACTATGTACTTGTCGAAAACCGTGTGAAAAATTTTATCTGCCCCTAAGTTATCGATAAAACAGAGTCTTTTTTGGGAAAATGAGAATAAATTTTGCCAGCGATACTATTCTGGCTGCTCATCCGATTTTCCCGGATACCGAAAATAGACCATCCTTAAAGGGAAATTCGCTCGAAGCCGGCGAGAAAAGGAAACCCGCAGTTCTGTAAAATCAAGTGCCCATCATGCACTCCCACAGTTCGCGAAGGGCAGCTTCGCTGAAGCGGAACTTGTTGCGTTCACGATCTCCCTGCATAAAGAGTGTTTTGGAAAGTAGCGTACCCGACGTTTTCCCGGCAATCGCCAGACAAACTATACCGACAGGCTTTTCAGGGGAGCCTCCAGATGGCCCCGCAATACCTGTTGTAGCAACAGCAATATCGGCCCCGCTTTTTTCCAGGCATCCTTTTGCCATAGCTCGGGCAACCTCTTCGCTTACCGCGCCAAAAGATTCAATGAGCTCTTTTTGCACCCCAAGCGTCTTCTGTTTTGCCTGATTGCTGTACGTCACAAAACCTTGAAGAAAATACAGTGATGAACCCGCCACATCGGTCAACCGGCTGGCAACAAGTCCACCGGTGCATGATTCAGCAACCGCCACCGTCATACCTTTTTCTGAGAGCATCCTGCCGATCGTCTCTTCAAGAGTAACATCGCTGGTGGCAAAAATAAATTTACCTGCCCTGTGAACAATAGCATCAACAACACTGCTATTATCACGATCAACGTCATCCTGCTTCACTCCTATGGTACTGATCATCAGATTCACTCCTGCAGCATGTGGAAGATAGGCAAGAGTCGTTCCCTCCGGCAGACGATCTTCAATATCAACAATCATCTCTGCCAGGGTAGACTCGCCAATCCCAATCGTTTTTACCGGCGTATGTCGAATTACTGTGGAGGAAAGTACAGCAAAATAAGGAAGTACTGTAAGCTCCATCATAGCCTGCATTTCTGAGGGAACACCAGGCATCAGAACCAGATAATGATGGTCAAATTGCTCTCCGCACCGGATAATCATTCCCGCAGCAGTCCCCTTCGTATTTGGAATTACATGGGATCCTTCAATCACCATTGCCTGATCACGGAGTGAATCGGATATCTCAACTCCTCGTAGTTTCATCCTCTTAACCAGATTCCGATAGGCTTCCTCGCTCAACTCAAGCCCACGGTGGAGAAGTGTCTGCACGGCTTTGCGTGTCCGGTCATCTCTGGTTGGCCCGAGCCCCCCTGTAACAACAACCAGGTCAGCTCTTTCAAGTGATTCAGTTAACACTGAAACCATCTCAGTCTCAAGATCAGAGCACGACACTATTCTTCCCACAGGAACCCCTATTCCTGCAAGAGCGCCGGCAATAAAAGCCGCGTTGGTGTTTACCCTCTGACCTTTAAGAAGTTCATCCCCTATTGAAACAATTTCTGTGCGCATGGTTTATTCTTCTATACCAGATAGCTTGCAATGCGCAGAATATCGGCAAAAACGCCCCCTGCGGTAACCTCTCCTCCTGCACCTGGACCTCGAACAACAAGTGGGGTAGCCTTATAACGTTCAGTGGTAAAAACCACCATATTTTCTGATCCGCTGAGACCGGCAATAGGACTTGAAAGCGGTACCCTTTTTACCCCGATGCTTGCCTTTCCATCCCGAATCTCCCCTGCATAAGCTATGGTCATTCCATCCTTGCGAGCACGCTCAGTTTCCGCCGCATACCATTCGTCAACGCTCGATAACCGGTCAAGAAACTCTGCAACAGGCACACGACCACGATACTCCTCGAGTACAAGACTCTCGCAGACAACATCATCGTACTCAAGGGTATACCCGAGTTCCCGACCAAGAATCAAAAACTTGCGGGCAAAATCTGCACCTGAAAGGTCATCTCTCGGATCAGGTTCCGTATAGCCTGCCTGTTGCGCCCTGCGAACAATCTCACTGAACCTGCCGCCTTTGCGAAGTTCATTGAAAATAAAGCTCAGAGTCCCTGAGAGAACCCCATCAATGCTTATTATCTTGTCGCCGCTGTTTTTAAGATCGTGCAGCGTGTTGATAATGGGCAAACCTGCGCCAACATTGGTTTCATATAAAAAACGGGCATTACTTTTCCGCCTTGCATCCTTTATCCTGTTGTAAAGCGGCCACGGCCCGGCCATGCCAAGTTTGTTTGCCGTCACCACAGAAATATTCCCAAGCAGAAAGTCGGGATAATGTTCTGCAACCTTCGTGCTTGCTGTGCAATCGACAAAAATGGTATTGTGCAGGTTTCTCTCCTTGATGAGCTCAAGGTAGCCCTCTATATCATGATGGTCGACTCTCGGCAAAAGAGCCGACTGCCAATGTTGAAGGTCGATTCCATTATCATCCATAGCAATAGTACGAGTATTGGCCATCCCGCAGACCACAACATCAAGGTCATTATCTTTCTGCAGATTGTGGCGATGCGCGCTGATCTGACCGATAAGGCTTTGCGCAATAGTCCCCGTACCGGCAATAAAAAGATGCACCTTGCGCTGTGAAAGGAAAAATGATTCATGAATACAGTTAAGGGCCTTATCCTCATGATGGCTGTCAATGACAATAGAAATATTCATTTCATTGGCGCCTTGAGCAACAGCAATAACATTGATACCGTTTTTACCGAGTGTTTCAAACAACTGGGCTGAGACTCCCGGATGCCCGGACATGTTATTGCCGACGACAGCAATCAGGGCAAGGTTACGGCGTATCACCAGAGGATCTATCTGGCGAAATTCGATTTCAGTCTGAAACTCATCCTCCAGGATTTTTTTGGCTTTTACGGCCTGCACAGGATTGATGGCAAGAGTGATCGACTGTTCAGATGAAGCCTGTGATATAAATATGATGTTGATCCTGTTCCTGGCAAGACAACTGAACAATCGTGAGGCAATTCCGGGAACACCAACCATACCGCTGCCTGAAAGATTCAGAAGGACAACTTTGTTGATTGAAGAAAGGCCTGTCACCGGCAGAGTCCGGCTGATATCAGAGGGCATAGCGAGCTCAATTCTTGTCCCTTCAGCCGCAATATTAAAAGAATTTTTTATCAGCAGAGGAATTCCTGCTTTCATAGCCGGCTGAACCGCAAGAGGATGCAATACTCTGGCACCTGCATGAGAAAGTTCCATTGCTTCCGCATAGGTGATATAGGGCAATATCCTAGCATCGCGCACCCGTTTTGGATCCGCACTGAAAAAGCCGTCAACATCAGTCCAGATAACGATTTCCGATGCTCCAAGTGCCGCACCGAAAATTGATGCTGTATAATCAGAGCCGCCACGACCAAGCGTCGTGACTGTCCCGTCAGGGGCCGCAGCTATAAATCCGGTTACAACCGGGACACCATCAAACGACGCAAGGCGTTTTCTGATCTTCAATTCGGAGGCATGACTGTCAACCAGAGCATCAGCATAGTTTGTATCGGTTACAATCAGTTCGCAGGCATCAAGATAAAACGATGCAATGTTCAGCTCCTCAAGATACCTGCGGAGCAACCTGGCTGACAGGCGTTCACCGTAACTAAGCACACGAGCCAGACTTTTTTCAGAAAGCTCCCTGAGTAGAAAAATACCATGTACAAAATCATTAAGCTCAGCAAGTTCCGATCGTATCGAACCAATGACCTGATCGATAAAGTCGCTTGAAAAAAGTTCACCGGCTATTGAGTTATGAAGCTGATCAAGTTCATTAAGGGTTATTCGATAGCTGCTGTCACCACCGCAGGCTTTCGTAGCCGACTCGAGCAAAAGATCGGTAACCCGATGGATGGCTGAAACAACCACAACAATTTTATCCTTATCTAAAGCACCGGCAATGATTGCTGCGACTTTTTTAATTCTCCCGGCTGAGCCCAGAGATGTCCCTCCAAACTTGTATACCTTCATACTTCCGCCCCTACCTTTATTGACTATAAAATGAGACATTACTTCAATCATTACCCCGTAAAATATAAATCATTTCCTGATGAACTGCATAACGCTGAAACCAGTTAGACCCTGTAACCATAAAAAAAAGCGCCCTTTCAGGCGCTTTAAATCATCGATATCTTGAGAGTGCTTTTTTCAACTGCTCAATGCCTCAGCGCCGGCAACAATTTCACTAAGCTCTGTAGTGATTGCAGCCTGTCTTGCCCGGTTATAACTGATGTTAAGTGTCCGTAAAAGCTCCTTAGCATTTTCGGTGGCAGAATCCATAGCCGCCATACGTGCAGCCTGCTCTGCAGCATTCGACTCAAGCATCATTCTCCATATCTGGGTATTGAGATGCTTGGGCACAAGCACATCAATGATAGCCGAGGGGGAAGGCTCGTAAATGTAATCACTGCTGCTCTCCTTCCCGGAGGTCTCAGGTGCTATAGGAAGAAGCACTTCAGCTTTCAGGTTCGGTGCAAGCACCGACTTGAATTCATTATAAGCAACTATTACCCTGTCAACCTCGCCTCGCAGATACATGCCGGACGCGGTATCAGCAATCTCTTTTGCTGTGCTGAAATCAAGACCCTGAAAAACAGCAGGGTATCCCTTGACAATATTGTACTCTCTTTTCCGGAAAAAGTCAAATCCACGGGAACCGGCACAAATCATGCTTACTCCGCCCTTCCTGTGAACATCAGCAAAGTCCTCATGAATGGTTTTATACGCAAGCTTGATGATATTGGTATTAAATGCACCGCACAGGCCCCTGTCTGAAGTGATAAGAATCACAAGAACTTTGTTGACCTCTGAACGACCTGAAAGCAAAGGGTTAAGCGAAGTATCTACCTTTGCTGACAATGAACCCAGCATATCCTTCAGCTTTGCAGCATAAGGGCGAGCCATGACGGCCCGTTCCTGAGCCCTTCGCAGCTTTGCAGCGGCCACCATTTTCATCGCCTTGGTGACCTGCTGTGTAGACTTTACCCCTTTAATTCGTACACGTATATCCTTTAATGTAGGCATGTATTACGGGACTGTTAATAAAATTGCTTAAAAACCATTTTTCTCTTTTTACGCCTTATTTTTTTCCTTGAAGGCAGTCACAAACTTCACAGCAATCTCCTTAAGCGTGTTTGCCGCATCGGTCTCCAAAGTGCCTTTCTCTGCAATGGTTTTGAGGATATCGCTGTGCTTGACTTCAAGCATACCGAGGAACTCCTCCTCAAACTTGCGGATAAAGCGTAAATCAACCGAATCAAGCAATCCCTGTGTACCAAGAAAAATAATGGCAACCTGTTTTTCAACAGGCATAGGGACATACTGACCCTGTTTAAGAATTTCTACAAGCCTTGCACCCCTGTCAAGCTGAGCCTTGGTGGTTTTATCAAGGTCAGAACCAAATTTGGAGAATGCTTCAAGTTCACGGAACTGGGCAAGATCGAGACGCAGCGTACCTGCAACCTTTTTCATAGCCTTGATCTGCGCACTTCCTCCAACACGGGATACCGATATACCAACGTTGATAGCCGGCCTTTGACCAGAGTTGAACAGGTTGGATTCAAGAAAAATCTGACCATCGGTAATAGAAATCACGTTAGTCGGAATATATGCAGAAACGTCTCCAGCCTGCGTTTCGATAACCGGCAGTGCAGTAAGACTTCCGCCACCCTTCACTATCGGCTTAAGAACATCAGGAAGATCGTTCATCTTTCTTGCGACCTCGATATCGTCTGTAATTTTCGCAGCTCTTTCAAGAAGACGGGAGTGCAGATAAAAAACGTCGCCAGGGTAAGCTTCACGTCCAGGCGGACGACGAAGGAGGAGTGAAAGCTGACGATAAGCAACAGCCTGCTTTGAAAGATCATCATATACAACAAGAGCATGGCGGCCGGTATCACGGAAAAACTCGCCGAGAGTAGCACCGGCAAAAGGAGCAATAAACTGGAGTGGTGCCGGATCAGATGCAGTCGCGGAAATAACGATGGTATACTCCATCGCGTTATATTTTTCAAGGGTATTGACAACCTGGGCGACGGTCGAACCTTTCAGTCCAATCGCAACATAGATACAATAAACCCCTTTACCTTTCTGGTTGATAATGGTATCAAGCGCGACGGCTGTCTTTCCAGTCTGACGGTCACCAATGATAAGTTCGCGCTGTCCGCGGCCGATCGGAATCATGGAATCGATAGCCTTGAGACCTGTCTGAAGCGGTTCATTAACTGATTTCCGGTAAATAACCCCTGGAGCCCTGCGTTCGAGTGGTAGTCGGAGTTCAGTTGTAATTGGGCCCTTGCCATCAAGCGGTTCACCAAGAGGGTTGATAACCCTGCCAAGCATAGCTTCACCAACAGGGATTGAAGCAAGCATGCTGGTTCTTTTAACCGTATCGCCTTCTTTAACCAGATTTGATTCGCCAAACAATACAGCACCGACGTTGTCTTCTTCAAGATTCAATGCCATTCCCATGACGTTATTGGGAAACTCTAGAAGCTCTCCAGCTGCAACCTTCGATAAACCGTATACACGGGCAATACCGTCACCAACCTGCAGCACTGTTCCAACATCATAAACGTCTGCTTCTGACTCAAAACCGGCAAGCTGTTTGCGAAGAATAGATGAAACCTCATCAGGCCTGACTGTTATAGACATATCTTATTCCGCTTGGTTATTTGTTTAAGAAAAGAGAAAGATTCTGCTTACCTTCTTTTGAAAGTTTAACTCGACTATGACCATCTCAAAAGAATAAAACTGAAATTTAATGAAAAGCTTTTAGTTATTCAAATTCTCTCTCTTATTTGAACCTATACTCTTTTTATTAGCTTTACATCCTACATCAACACCTTCAGGAATTTTGTTCGCAGAAAACGGTATGAAAACTGTCAAAGGATTCGCTTCAGCAACCGTCGGGAATGTTGCCTGCGGCTTTGATGTCTTGGGATTTGCCATAACAGAGCCTGGGGATGAAGTCATCCTGACGCTTTCTGATGAAATACAATCTGGATCTCCAGTTTCCATTACAAGCATCACTGGTGACGGCGGAGCACTTCCCCTTGATCCTAAAAAAAACACATCGAGCTTTGTTGTACTGAAATTTCTTGAATATATCCGCACCCATAAACAGATCGACTTTAACGGGCATATCTCGCTGGAGCTTAAAAAACACCTGCCCCTGAGCAGCGGTATGGGAAGCAGCGCTGCAAGCGCTGCAGCAGCTCTGGTGGCGGCAAACGAATTATTGGGTCAGCCCTGTTCAAAAATGGAGCTTGTACACTATGCCATTGAGGGTGAAAGGGTGGCCTGCGGATCAGCTCATGCCGACAACGCTGCACCTGCAATTCTTGGTAATTTCGTCCTGATTCGGAGTTATACCCCGCTTGATCTCATTACAATACCGTCTCCGGAACACCTTTACTGTTCCCTTGTACATCCCCATACCGAGCTGCGCACCTCCTATGCCCGTTCGGTACTGCCTGCAAGTATTCCTCTCAAAACAGCTACCCAGCAATGGGGTAATGTCGGAGCTCTTATTGCAGGTCTGCTCACTTCCGACTATGACCTTATCGGACGATCTCTGGTTGACGTTATCGCCGAACCAAAACGTGCTCCGCTGATTCCCGGTTTTTTTGAAGTCAAGCAGGCTGCCCGTGATTCGGGCGCACTTGGATGCAGCATTGCAGGCTCTGGCCCATCTCTTTTTGCCTTTTCTTCATCTGAAAAAACAGCTCTTGAAGTAGGCCTCGCAATGAAAGAGGCATTCCTTCACTCTAAAGCCCACCTTGAATCCGACATGTGGGTATCTCCTATCTGCAAAGAAGGGGCAAGAATACTCTAACAACATTCAATTGATAGGCATTACACATCATGATCTATTTCAGCACCAATAAATCATCCATACCTGTTTCTATAAAGAAAGCTACGCTTGAAGGTCTTGCTCCCGATGGAGGTCTTTACATCCCTTCGGAAATTCCGCACTTCTCACAAGAAGAGATCGCTCTTCTTGAAGGCGCAACGTTCAACAACATCGCCTTTGCCATTGCAAAAAAATTTATTGGCGGTGAAATCCCTCTGGAGCAGCTCAGCGATATGATCGAAAGCTGCTACCCATTTGAAACCCCGATTATCAAGCTTGATTCACAAACATTTATCGAAGAACTTTTCTGCGGACCGACACTGGCCTTCAAAGATTATGGCGCCCGGTTTCTTGCCCGACTGACCGGATATTTTGCAGCAGAAGAGGAGAAACTGATTACTGTACTTGTTGCAACATCAGGAGATACGGGAAGCGCGGTTGCTTATGGTTTTCAGGGTATTCCCAACACAAGGGTCGTACTGCTCTACCCTTCAGGAAAAGTAAGCCGCCTGCAGGAACAACAACTGACTACTGCCGGAGGCAACGTTTACGCCCTTGAAGTTCAAGGCGATTTTGACGACTGCCAGCGCATGGTAAAACAGGCATTTATTGACCAAGGCCTGAAAAAACGGCTGACACTTACCTCGGCCAACTCGATCAATATATCGAGACTGATCCCTCAGTCATTCTATTATGCGTGGGCAGCTCTGCAGCTCAAGGAGCTTTATGGATACAATGAACCTCTCTTTTCTGTGCCCAGCGGCAATTACGGAAACCTTACGGCGGGTGTTCTGGCAAAGCGAATGGGTTTTCCGATAGGTCACTTTATTGCTGCCTCAAATGCCAACGACAGCGTAACCCGCTATCTTGATGTTGGACGCTACGACCCGCGTCCGACAATCACGACCCGTTCCACAGCAATGGACGTAGGCAACCCGAGCAATTTCGCACGACTCAACTATTTTTACGGTAACAGTCATGCCTCTATGGGCAAAGATATAACTGGCATTGCTGTTTCGGATGAAGAAACTCTTGCTGCAATCAGATTGGTATACGATCGATTCGGTTATATCATGGATCCGCATACTGCAGTTGCTTTCCGTGCTCTCGAACGATACAGAGCCTCAATCAGCCCTCAAAAAAAAGCAGGCATTGTCCTCTCAACAGCTCATCCAGCAAAATTTCTTGAGGTTCTTCAGCATGCACTCGATAAAGAAATAGAAATACCCTCCCGCCTTCTGGATGTACTAGAAAAAAAGAAAAAATCTACCACCATCAGTTCAGTGTACAGCGAGCTCGCCTCCTTTCTCAACGAGCTCAATGAGTCGCCATGAACAATCGCGGAATAAACTTCAGAACACTTTTGTTCTTTTTTGTTCTGATACCAGTGATGTTTTTCGGGTTACTCTACTCCCAGCTTCTCAACATTATTGATCCGACTGGAGACAGTTTCAATAAAGTCACCTCCTGGTGGGGCCGTTTCAGTGCAAAACTTTTCGGTATTTCAATTGACGTAATCGGCCAAGAAAATTACAGCCCTGAGAAAAACTATCTTGTTATCAGTAACCATGCCGGTATGGCAGATATCCCGCTGTTACTCGGAACCATGCACCTGAACCTGCGGTTTGTGGCAAAAGAAGAACTTGGAAGAATACCTCTCTTCGGCAATGTTATCAAACATGCCGGCTTTGTAATGATCAAGCGGGGGCAGAACCGGGAGGCACTTAAAAGCCTTCTGGCTGCAAGTGACGTTTTAAAAAGCGGACGTTCAGTCCATATTTTTCCGGAAGGCACCCGCTCAGCTGATGGAAAACTGCTTCCATTCAAGCGTGGAGCTTTTCTTGTTGCCCAGAAAGGAGGAGCTCCCGTATTGCCAGTCACCATTATTGGCAGCCATCTGATCACCCCGAAAAAAAGCCTGAAAATCAACAAGGGCAAAATCACGATAATCATCGCCCCCCCACTTAGCCCCTCCCTGTTCAACAGTGTTGAAGAGCTCCGGGATGCATCATCCAGGATCATCGAAAACAATCTCAAGCGTTACAGCAATTACTAAATCTGCCGGTAAAGATTCACCATCTCTATGGCAGTCATAGCGGCATCAAACCCTTTGTTCCCAGCCTTCGTTCCTGCCCGCTCAATAGCCTGCTCAAGATTTTCAGTGGTAAGAACACCAAATGAAATAGGAATCATGGTATCAAGAGCAACTTGCGCAATACCCTTGGTTGCCTCAGCGGCAATGACATCAAAGTGAGGTGTGGACCCTCTGATAATCACTCCAAGGGCAATAAGAGCATCATAGTTACCGGTAACAGCAACCTTTTTACTGACTAACGGCAGTTCAAAAGCACCGGGACAACGAACTATGGTAATATTCTCCTCCGATCCTCCATGGCGGCGAATACAATCCACAGCACCCTCAACAAGTTTTTGTCCTATAAAATCGTTAAAACGCGAAACTACCAGAGCAAACCTGATATCCTTTGCGTTCAATGCTCCTTCAATCTGCTTAATCTGCATAGCGGTTTTGATTTTTTTGTTAATCCTAGGAACGGCAGTACCCAAGCATCCGCTCAACAAGATCTATAATAACATGACCGATGGTAATATGGCACTCCTGAACCCGGTCTGCGGAACCTGAATGGGGTACAATTATTTCAAGATCTCCAGCTCCTTTCAATACGCCTCCATCTCCACCAAGCAGGGTAATGGTTTTCATCCCATGCTGCCGGGCATAGCCGAGAGCATTGACAACACTTTTACTGTTTCCGCTGGTAGAGAGACCAAGCAGAATATCCCCTTCACGGCCATAAGCTTCAACCAGCCTGGCAAATACAGCATCGTAACCAAGATCGTTCGCACCGGCCGTAAGGGCCGATGTGTCAGTTGACAAAGCAATAGCCGGAAGTGCAGGCCGCTGAACACTGCTGCGATACCTGATAGTCAGCTCTGTTGCGAGATGCTGGGCATCAGCAGCACTGCCGCCATTACCACAAATAAGCACTTTTCCGCCAGCCGCAAAAGTTTCGGCAATCATTCGAGCCATAGCCACAATAACCGCACTGTTCTGCCGCGCCACCGTCTCCTTGAGCCTCGCACTGTAAAGCATGGTATCAAGTACAACCTCTTCTAAACGAGTCCGATCAGTTAATCCGTCTGAACACTTGCACTGCTTGGTCATAAAAACAAGAGTAAAATTCGTGAACCCACAACAGCGTTAAATATAACGAAAAAATTAAACCCCTTCGAAACCTCCCATTCCACCAATGGAAAAAAAAACTCCGCCTTATGCATAAACATGAGGCGGAGTTCAAGAGAGATGAAAGAAAAATACCCTTAGTGGTACTGAGCACTCTCTTCTTTAACGAATTCTACAAGCAGCTTTAGATGTTCAGGATCCATATCAGGAAGGATACCGTGACCAAGGTTGAAAACATGCCCGGAATGTTCGGTATGCTGACCGAATGACTTGAGAATTTTTGCTGCTTCAGCCTTGATTCTCGCTGGCGTACCGTAAAGTACCGTTGGATCGAGGTTGCCCTGAAGAGCAACACGGTCATTAAGCTCAGTACGAGCTTTGCCGATATCAATACCCCACCCAAGACCCATGGCATCACAGCCGGTATCGGCGATATCTGAAAGAATGGTGTTGCAATCCTTTGAGAAAACGATAACCGGGGTATCAGGATGTTTGGCCTTGATAGCCTGTACGGTATCCTTGATGTAGGGAAGAGCGTACTCGCGGTAGTCATCCTCGGAGAGTGCGCTTGCCCATGAATCAAAAATCTGGATGGCATCGGCGCCAGCTTCGATCTGCTTCAGCACATAGGCGGTTATGACGCCTGAAATCTTTCCGAGAAGCGCATGGGCCATTGCTGGCTCACGGTACATCATCTGTTTGGCGTATGCGTAGTTTTTGGAACCTCCACCTTCAACAGCATAGGTAAAGAGTGTCCATGCCGCTCCAGTAAAGCCAATAAGAGGAACACGGTTATCGAGTTCTTTTTTAGTCATACGGAGTGCATCGAGTACATATCCAAGCTTTTCATCGATATCAGGTACAATCAGTTTATCGATATCAGCCTGGGAACGGATCGGGGGAGTAAGTCTGATTCCTTTGGATTCGATAATCTCGACATTCATGCCCATAGCTTCATTCACGACAAGAATATCGGAAAAAATAATAGCTGCGTCCACACCCATCAGTTCAACGGGCTGAATGGTCACCTCGGTTGCCAACTCCGGGGTTTTACAAAGAGTTAGAAAATCTGTTTTTTCTCTCACAGCACGGTACTCCGGTAAATAACGACCAGCCTGCCTCATTACCCAGATTGGCGTCCGGGAACATGGCTGACGCTTTAATGCCCGGAGAAAAAGATCATTTTTGAGCATGCAATGCAATAATTTGATGGGTTAACAAAACAAGATCCCCCTCAGAACATCCGGTAAATTCCCGGCTGAGAGCAAAGTAAAAGTGCAAAGTTACTTTTTTTTAGCCTTTTATGAAAACTTTCCGGCAGATCAGCACACAATGTGCCTTTTAATACCAAGCTGCTTTGCAGTGTAACCAAGGGCAAGACCGACCATTTCTGAAATATGAAAAACAGGAATAGAGCTGTCGATATGAGCCTGTTTGAGCGCCTTTGACTGATAACCATCAAGAACGGTATGGCAAAGAGGGCAGGGGGTTACAATAAAATCGGCTTTTGAATTGATCGCTTCTTCAAGCGCTTCAGCTGCGACATTGAGAGATTCTTCCTCGGCAACCAGAAGGGTATGAAAGCCACAACAGCGGTTTTTATGTTCAAATGGAATGGTTTGACCCCCCAGCGCCTCAATCAACTGGTCAAGGGAACTTGGAGCAAGAGGATTGTCCCTTCCGAGAACTGTAGACGGCCTGAGAATATGGCACCCATAAAATGGGGCGATCCGATAATTTTTCAAAGGGACCGTCACCTTGGCCTTTATTGTATCCAGACCGACATCATCAACCAGTACCCACAACAGATGCCGAACCTCGGAAGTGCCACGATATTCAAGCCCCTCCTTTTTCAGAATGTCATTAACCTCTTTTTTCAGTGCAGGCGTTTCATCAAGCTTTTTCTTTGCAGTGCGGATAGTCATCAAGCAGGTATTGCAGGAAACGATAAGGTCAAGGCCCATCTTTTCAGCAAGCGCAATATTACGCGCATTAACGAGCGCAAAATGTTTCGGACTGACATAATCAAGGTTACTGCCCCCGCAACAGGTGCCTTCATGGAGCTTGACAAACTCAAGGCCAAGGTCTTTCTGCCAAAAATCGATCGAACGGTCCACCTCTTTCGTCATGGACTCATTGATGCAGCTCATGTAATATGCATATCGCTTCATCCAGCAGTTCTCCCTTATTATTTTTTATGAGATTTCAGATGATCCTGCTTAACGTGTTCGGTCATTTCCCTGAACATTGCCCTGAATACCTTTATTCCTTTAGCCGATTTTACAAGCGGAGGCGGTGGCGGGGTTCTTCGTTTGACAATCATTTTCATCGCCATCGGCAAAAGATTCCTCAGGGTCCATACTACTCCGTTGGTACGTATGGGAAGGGTGGCTTCGACCAGCTTCCCTTTCTTTTCAATATCCTCCATAAAGGCTTCAGCATGTTTGGCGCCGCTGGTATCTCTCGGCCCCCTGCTCTCCAGAGCATCTTCACGGATCGCATGAATGGCTTCCATAATCGGAATGCTTTTTACGCACGATTCCTGACACCGATAGCAGTGAGTACAGTCCCATACTCCATGATCCTTGACCAGTTCGGCAAGACGCAGATCATGAATGCCATCCCGGCTGTCGACATTCATCCGGTAGGATTTCAAAAGAACAGCAGGAGATACATACTCTTTGTTCGCCCTTAATATGCTGCACTCTGAAACACATGAAGCGCAGAGAATACAGTCTGTCGCCTTATCATACCGCTGAAACTCCTCTTCGGAAATCAAAAACTCTTTCTTGCCCATATCGGCAAGTGGCATAGTAGAATCAATCCAGTTTGAATAGCGCGTCATTTTGTCAACAAGCGGATCCATATCGACTATAAGATCCTTGATCATCGGCAGGCTGCGCAAAGGCTCAACCCTGATTATCCCCGGCTCGCGGCATTTATCGAGCTCATCCCAGACCTGGCTTGTACAGGCAAGTTTGGATATTCCATTGACACGCATACCGCAGGAGCCGCATATGCCCGCTTGGCAGAATGCCCTGAAACTGAGTGTTGCATCGACATGCTCTTTGATATAATTCAACGATCTAAGCACCGTAATACCTCTTTCTGCCGAAATGGTATAATCATCAAAGTAGGGCTTGCTGTCGACCTGGGGATTAAAGCGAAAAACCCGGAAGGTTACATCTCTTTTTCCTTCCTGATGCTGATCTATTATTTCCGTCATAAGAGAGAATGATTAATAAGTTCTTTCCTGGAGTTCATACCGTCCCATCGTTACCGGTTTTTCACCTGGAATGGCTTTTCCGTCAACAAGGGTTGCCAGAGTATGCTTGTGCCACTTTTCGTCATCCCTGACAGGAAAATCAATACGGGTATGGGAACCCCGACTTTCCTCTCTGGCCAAAGCGCCAACGGCAACAGTTTCAGCCAGGTCAAGCATATTTTTCAGTTCAAGCACCTGTTGAAGGTTGGTGTTGAAAACATCACTTGAATCAAAAACGCGAACTTTTTTGAACCGCTCTTTAAGCTCAGCAATATCCTGTATTCCTTTATGCAGCAAGGAAGACTCTCTGAAAATACCAACATTCAGGGCCAGAGTTTGACCAAGTTCCTCACGCAGGGCGCCATACCGCTCATAGTGACCGGAAGGCTGCATTCTGGTTCTGATTTCCTCAACACTCTCCCTGAGCTCCTCCTCCGAAATGGAACCGGGCTCAAATTTTCCAGCCTCTTCAGCCGCAGTGTGCCCGGCAATTCGGCCAAACACAAGAATGTCGAGCAGAGAATTTCCTCCAAGGCGGTTTGCTCCATGCACCGAAACGCAGGCACACTCACCGGCTGCATAGACACCTTCCATTACCGTACGTCCGAAGTTATCGGTATCGATGCCACCCATTGAGTAATGGGCAGTCGGCCTGATAGGAATCGGCTCTTCAATAGGGTCAACACCTTCAAAATTCAATGACATCTCGCGTATCTGCGGCAGTCGTGATTTGATGAGATCAGCTCCAAGATGGCGGAGATCAAGATGGATATATTTTCCTGCAGGGCTGTCAAACCCTCGTCCTTCAAGAATTTCTGTTTCAATTGAACGTGAAACAAGGTCTCTCGGTCCTAACTCCATCTTTTCTTTCGCATATCTGGCCATGAAACGCTCACCATCCTTATTGATAAGGTAGCCGCCTTCACCCCGGGCTCCTTCTGTAACAAGCAGGCCGCTCTTTCTCAGACCTGTAGGATGGAACTGGACAAACTCCATATCTTTCATTGGAATGCCTGCCCGATATGCAATGGCTTGACCGTCGCCTGTATTCCCCGCAGCATTGCTTGACCGGTTCCAGTACATTTTCGCATAGCCGCCAGTAGCAAAAATCACTGTTTTTGCAGGGAAAGCCTCAACCTTGCCAGTCTTCATATTCATAGCAATCAAACCCCTCGAACGACTTCCGTGGACAGAAAGGTTCAGTGCAAAATATTCATTAAAAAAAAGCACACCTGTTTTCAAACACTGTTCATAAAGTGTCTGCAGAATAGTATGGCCTGTTTTATCTGCACAGTAACAACACCGGGGACGGCCGGCTCCGCCGAAAGGCCTTTGCGCAATGGTGTTATCTTCCATTCTTGACCAGGGCGTCCCTATATTTTCAAGTTCACGGATAATTTTAGGAGCTTCAGAGCAGAGAACATCAACGGCATCCTGATCAGCAAGATAATCGCTTCCCTTGATGGTATCGAAAATGTGCATTTCAACACTGTCATCCTTTGCCTTATTGGCAAGTGCGGCATTCGCTCCACCTTGAGCCGCCGAGGTATGCGAGCGGTTTGGATAGACCTTGGACAGAACGGCGATATTCAGTGCAGGATTGGTTTTCATTGCCTCCATTGCGGCATACAGACCGGCACCCCCGCCTCCGACAATAACAATATCAAATGGTTTCATACGCTCAGATCTCTTTATGAAGCTGTTAAGAACGCCTCACTGATTAAACAGAAGAGCACTGCTGCGGCAGTGCCCCGCTCGTTGAAATTGTCTAAATGGTATTACAGAGGAAAGCAGTACAAGAGAACCTTACTGCCGGCAATTTTTATACCCGATGCTGGGTTGAGTAGCACGCTGGATATCGCTCCATCCTTCTTGTACTCAAACCTTTCATGGCAACGTACAGAGACGCTGTTACATGGCAACATGGTCGTCATGAATTGGAAGTTCCTCGACTGCGTGAAGCACATCGGTCATATTGAGGATACCCAAAACCTTATTGTTTTCCATAACGGTAAGTCGTCTGATATTGGTCCTTTTCATCAGGCGAAGAGCATACTTTATCCTTAGTCCTGGGTTGACACTGATAACCGGCTTGCTCATAATCTGAAAAACAGGAGTATTCCAGGGATCACGATGGACGTCCTCGCCGGGATCGATTACTTTTTCAAGAATATCTTTCTCAGTTACAATACCATAACAATCATCCTCATTTCGAGGCTCAACAACTAGGCCGCTCTCATTGGTCTTTTTCATAATCTGAAGCGCCTCTGCAACAGTACAGCTTCCTTTAATAATCTGAAAATCCTTCTGCATGAGTGCAGATACCGGCAGCGTCCGTAATGTTATAAGCTGATCCATAATCGTCAGGTTGCTTAAATATTAAAAAAACACAGAATGGCCCATTAATGCTTAAAAAGAATCAATAATAAGGCACCGATAATATCACTGAAAGCTCGATAAGGCGGGCTGCGTCAGCCAGCACACGAAAAACTGGCGCAAGAAATTAATTTATAAAAAAAAACAACATAAATGCAAGAACGACCTCCGCAAAACAGGAATTATGCAATCCCATGAGTTTTTTTGTAGGCAGCCCAGTTCTGTTTCAACAGAAAAAAAGCATTGAAATCTTTCTGAAGAAGAAAAGGATTGGATGAGCGCTCATTGCCTATGGATGAGACTGGAGAAAGCCCGTAGTCGTGTCCGGGATAAACCTTAGTGCTGTCGGCGAGCAGCATAATTTTGTTCTGCAGTGACTGGTATTCGATTAAAGCCTGTTCTTCAGTGCCTGTTCCTCCAACCTTCCCCGTAAACAGGGTATCACCGGTAAAGAGAGCATCGCCGATATGAATACAGATAGAATCATTAGTATGCCCCGGCGTATAGAGAATTCCGGCATCAAGCGCGCCAAGCGAAAACAGCGCACCATCCTCAACTCTGACTCCATTACGAGAACAGGTATCATTGTAGAGCAGGGGAGTGATCCCTGTCAAACGCCTGATGGTATTATTGCCATTAATATGATCGTCATGACCGTGGGTTGAAAAAATAAACCGTATGTCAAACCCGTGTTCTGCAGCATACCTCACAATCATTGCCGGACTGAAGGAAGCATCTATCACGAGAGCCTCCCGAGAAGCCTCATCGGCGACAAGATAACCGAAATTCCTGTCGCCGCCTGTACGAAACTGTTCGACAATCATTATAAAGCCCCTTTTTTCAGGCAGTTTTTTCAACATTCATGAGAAAAGCACGTGCAGGAAAATCCTGGTCTACGGCTATAGGGTTCCTCTCAAGTTCCTGCATGATTGCTTCTGCCTTATCATCATCAAGAATAGCAAAACAAAGCGAGGAATAGGTCCCGATCATCTCATCGGTTGGCCACCACGCCTGTCCAGAGAATCCTGTGTTTTCACAGTTGCACCCCCTGATATCCATACTGCTGATCATTGACACCTTATGCTCCTGGAAGAGACGCCGCACTTTCGGTCGGGTCTCTTCGTGCCCCATTATGGCCAGAAATTTCATGATTTTTTAGTTATAACAGGTTTTTCGGATTTCTTTTCAGCCATATAATAGACAATCGGCACAACCACAAGAGTTAAAATGGTTGAAAGAATGCCACCCCATATCAACGATATAGCCAGACCCTGAAATATAGGGTCAAAAAGCATGACAATTGAACCAATAACAACAGCTCCAGAGGTCAATATAATCGGACGTGTACGAACTGCTGCAGATTCAATGACCGCCTGCTTAAGCTCAACTCCTTCCGCCCGGCGGATCTGGATAAAATCAATGAGCAGCACAGAATTCCTTACCATAATACCCGCAAGAGCAATCATGCCGATCATACTTGTGGCAGTAAAAAACGCGCCGTGTATCCAGTGACCGGGAATAATGCCCACAAGACTCAAGGGAATGGCGATCATCATGATCAGCGGGGTCTTGAAGGACTGGAACCACCCGATAATCAACAGGTAAATAATAACAAGTACCACAGCAAACGCCGTTCCCAAATCGCGGAAGACCTCAAAAGTAATCTGCCACTCCCCGTCCCACTTCATCGACAGCCTGTCTTCAGTTGTTGGACTTGCTGTATAAAGCGGAGATATGGAATAGCCGCCAGGAAGCTTGATCTTCTGGATTTTTTTATCCATGTCGAGCATGGCGTATACAGGGCTTTCAGTCGCACCGGCAACATCAGCAGTCACATACACAACCCTGCGAAGATCCTTGTGGTAAATGCTCTTGTCCTGAATTTTTTCCTCCACCTTCACAAGTTCCGACAAGGGAATCATTTCACCGGCACGCAAACGTGTAGTCAGCGTTCCCATTCCCTGTGACTGCACAAAAATACCCGAAAGATCATGCAGCGAGGTTCTGTCAGACTGTGGCAACCGAACCTGAATCGTTACAGGATCAAGATCATTTGCCGTATGAATCAGCCCCACATCCATGCCGGCAAGCGACATGCGCAGCGTCTGGGCAATCTGCTCGGCACTGACTCCCCGGAACGCAGCCCGCTCTTTGTTGACCACCAGATTGTAAACCTTCTGGTCAGCTTCAACCAGCCAGTCAACATCAACCACGCCGGGAGTCTCTTTAAATACCTTTTTTACCTGATTTGCAAGGGCAATCTGTCCACTCTGTGTAGGCCCGTAAATCTCAGCAACAAGCGTTGACATAACAGGAGGCCCTGGAGGAATCTCGACAATCTTGGCATTGCCATTGTAACGCTGCGCAATCTGCTGAACTCCCGGTCTGACCCGTTTGGCAATATCATGGCTCTGTGCCTCACGTTCGCCTTTATGAACAAGATTAACCTGGATATCGGCCATATTCGCCTTCTGGCGGAGATAGTAGTGGCGAACAAGACCGTTGAAATTGATCGGTGCATTGGTACCAACGTAGTACTGATAGCTGCTGACCTCCGGAATGGTTTTCAGATAGGCGGAAATCTCCTTGGTAACTCTTGCAGTCTGCTCAAGCGAGGTACCTTCCGGCATATCCAGAATAACCTGAAACTCGTTCTTGTTGTCAAACGGCAGCATTTTCATCTGTACAGCCTTGAGCGGTACCAGCGCAATCGCCCCGGCCAGCATTAAGCCAACGACACCGAAAGCCAGCCACCGTTTAAACGGGCTTTCAATAAACGGAGAAAGAATCGTGTTGAAGAGCTTGTAATACCCTGTTTTGGTAACATCATACTCTTCGTGGTGACCACTCTCTGTCTTCAAAAGACGGAAAGAGAGCCAGGGTGTTGCAATCAGGGCAACCAGAAGAGAGAATATCATTGCAAGCGAAGCGCCAATCGGCATTGGGCTCATATAAGGGCCCATCAGACCGGAAACAAAAACCATCGGCAGCACGGCGGCAATAACCGTGAACGTAGCCAGAATGGTTGGATTACCCACTTCATTGATCGCGGTAATGGCAGCCTGCAGTTTTGGCTGTCGCTTCATGGCGAAGTGACGGTGAATGTTTTCGGCAATAATAATGGAATCGTCAACCACAATACCGGTAACAAAAATCAGCGCAAAGAGCGTCACCCTGTTCAGTGAATAATCCAGGAGATAATAAATCAGCAGGGTAAGGGCAAAGGTTATCGGTACCGAAGCGAGTACTACAAGCGATCCTCTCCAGCCAAGGAAAAATCCGACAACAATGGTAACGGCCACCACAGCCATCAGCAGATGCTCCAGAAGGGTAAAGACTTTCTCAGATGCAGTCGCACCATAGTTCCTTGTCTCGGTCACCGTGATGTCTGAAGGAATAACCGTCTGGCGGAGCCCGGCGACCCGCTCCATAACCTTGTCGGCAAGGACTGAGGCATCGCCCCCTTTTCGCTTTGCAACCGTCACCGTTACAGCCGGGTACTCACCTGAAACTGAACCTTTGGGAGCAGCTGCAGCCCATCCGAAAAAGTTGTAGTTATTGATCTCTTCAGGACCATCAACCACACTGGCGACATCTCGAAGATAAACCGGTGACGCACCATAGATACCCACCACAATATTGCCAACATCACTCGCACTCTCAAGAAACTTTCCTGTGCGGACAATAATCTCCTGGTTCATCTGCTTGAAATCACCGGAGGTCATCTGGCTGTTTGCCATCTGTACCTGACGGGTGATCTGCAGAGGACTCACGTTATACTTCAGAAGTTTATCTTTGTCAAGAACAATCTTTATCTGACGTTTCAAACCTCCCTTTATTTCAACATCCCCGATATTTTTGATTTTTTTCAGTTCATCAGCAACCTCTACGGCTGTTTTTCTTATCTGGTAGGGATCCTTGCTCTTACTCCAGAAGGTGAGATTAAGCACAGGAACATCATCAATCGAAACCTTTTTCATCAACGGGAACTGGACACCTGCTGGCATCTTGTCCATGTTTTTCATAAGGGTCGACCAGAGCTTGACCATGCTTTTCTCGGCATCCTCTCCTACTTTATAGCGGACAGTCACCAGGGCAACATCAGGCATGGAGGTGGAATAGATATAATCCACTCCCGGAATTTCGGTCAATGTCCGCTCAATCGGCTTGGCAACTCGCGCTTCAACCTCGGCCGGTGCAGCACCAGGGAAAGGAATAAAAAGATCAACCATGGGCACCACAATCTGGGGTTCTTCCTCCCTTGGAGTCATAAATGTCGCCATAATGCCCACAAGGAGAGCGGCCACCATCAAAAGCGGCGTAATCTTCGAATTGATAAACTGTTTTGCAAGTTTACCGGCAATTCCTTCATTCATTTCTTCTGAACCTCCTCAGTCACACGCGGACTCTTTATTACGGTTACTCCTTCATTAAGTGCGGGATTGTAGGTACCCACAACAAACTCTCCCTTATCCAACCCCCCAAGAACAACAACTTCACCATGCATCATTCGACCCGTGCTTATCCATCGCATCGACAGGCGGTCATCAGCTCCAACGACAAGAATACCGGTAAGTTCGCCTCGACGAACAATTGCCGATTTCGGCACAAGCAAAACCTCTTCTTCCCCTGCTGATCCACCGGCAATGCGAACCGGTACAATATTTTCAACGGCCACAGGAACCTCCGCATACCCGCTCTTTACCGGCTTAACCTCATTGTTTCCACAGCCCGCAAGAAACAGTAACCCTGCTGCAGGCAAAAAAAGCAATTTCTTTTTGATAGGTATACCCATGGACTTCTTTCTCTTCAGTTATTAAATCCTCTCAGTTTCCCCGGTAGTAGGCAAGCTCACTTTTTGCGACGCAGTAATCATACTTCGCCTGATTCAACCTCATTTTAGCATAGGTATAGGCCTGCTCCCTCATCAAGAGTTCAAAGGTCATTGCCATGCCTGTTTTGTACTGCGACCCGATATAATCAAGGCTGATTTTACTCTCTTCAATTGATTTCTGGGCAACAGCGATTCTGGCTTTAGCAGTTCTCATTGACCGTATTGATTTATCAACTTCTGCAATGCTGTTGCTTCGGGCGTTTTCATAGTTGTACATCGCCTCGCGTTCCTTGGCTTTTGCCTCCTGAATCTGGCCGGCCGACGACATGCCATCGAAAATATTCCACTGCACATTCATACCGAGCCCCCAGCTTGAGCCTCCACTGAAAATATTGTCACTATGCAGGTTGGTCTGCAGAAACGCGTTCACGCGGGGCAGCCTTGACGCACGGGCCATATCTGCCTGATAACCAGCAATCTGCCTGCTTGTTTCGAGTGCCTTGAGATCAGCCCTGTTTTCAGGCACCGTTTTGTTTTCGCCACCTGGCACAGCACCATCAATCACAAGATCTCCAGTCGGAACAATAGCTACATGAGAATCAAGATGCAGCATCACGTGAAGAGCATCGGTCGCATCTTTTATCGCGTCATACAGCATAAGCTTCTGCTCCTGAAGCTCTGCAAGCCTGACCTCTGTTGAAAGCTTGTCAGATTTTGTCATTAACCCGGCACTAAAGGCTTTAGACGCCTCGTTGCTGTGTCCCTGCATGGTTTTGATGGACTGTTCGACAGCCTCAATATTTTTCCTGGCTAAGATAAGTCCGTAATAGACTTTGCTGACCTGAAAACTGATGGTTTCCTCAGTCCTGACAGCCATATGCTCCTCGGCTTTTTTGGCAGTAACCGCAATGCTCCGGCCTATTGCGGCATCGGCATTGTAAACGGGCTGCATAACCTGAAGAGAGGTATTAAAATCGTTGATGACATCGGGCTTGTTCAGCTTATCCGGCAAAAAATCCATAGTCTGTATACTGCTCTGCTGCAACTTGAACACTAACGCTGCTCCAGGATCATTGGTCACCATAAGAGTCTCCGACAGGGTGACTTTCGGTAGCGTCGTCTGACGGGTCTGTACTACCCTTGCCTCAGCCTGATCAATCCGGCTGCGGGAAGCCTTAATGGAAGAATTGTTCTGACGGGCCATTGAGATGGCGTCAGAAAGAGAAAGCTTCAGGGTTGTTTCACCGGCTTTAGCCTGAAGCGGCGAGGTCAGAGATCCCGCCACACAAAAACCGATCAGTGCTTTATATACCTTCATGGTGCGCTACTGTTTTGTAATAAGTTTTAAAATCTTTTCTACACTTTTCGAGTCGTCATGATTCACGCACTCCTTAAGATTCCGCTGGAGTACTAACGAAAATGTATTGTCAAGAGCAGCTTTTGCCGCCTGGAACTGGGTAATAATCTGGGAACACTCCTCATCCCTTTCAATCATCCTAGTCAATCCCTCAATCTGACCAGCCACTCTTTTCAGCCTGAGAATCACATCTTTCATAGACTCACCGGTTGTAACCATAATCCCATTAATTAAAAACCCAGCGAAATACCAATACCCCGTATAGGTATAATAAAATCAAAAAAAAGATGAACAGCAAACAGTTTTATTCTGTCCGGATCATTTCAATGCTAGGCAAAGGCAGGGAAGTATGACTTTATTGTCTGGTAATAAGTTTTAAAATCTTTTCTACACTTTTCGAGTCGTCATGACTCATACACTCCTTGAGGTTGCGCTGGAGTATAAGCGAAAATGTATTGTCAAGAGCTGCTTTTACAGCCTGAAATTGCGTAATAATCTGGACACACTCCTCTTCCCTTTCAATCATCCGTATCAATCCATCTACCTGACCGCCAACCCTTTTCAGCCTGAGAATAACGTCTTTCATTGAACTGGTAGTGCTAACCATCATCGTAATGATAAAAGTGAATCACCCATATACCCGCCATAGGTGTAATACAACTAAAAAAATGACCAACAAGCCGTTTTATTTCTCTCCGGGTACATTACCACTCATTGAGCATAAACGGTGAGTTATTTTCCTCCGCTTGTAATGGCCATTTCTGCTGTCGAGCAGCAGATATCTGACTTTACCTGACAGAGCATGCTCTCAGTTGCCTGCTGCATGATCTGCGACATGATCGCGTCGCTCATAAACTTGAGGATACCTTCCGGCATGAGATTCAAGGGAAAAGAGAGGTCGAAATCAAGAGAAATATCAGTGTCAAAATAAACTGACGTCCGGTCATCTTTTTGATGAAGAAGACATATTTCGGAACTGGCCTTTCCTATAAAGGTATTGGGAGTATCTGATTCAAATGCAGGATATTCGTGAACAGGACTCCACCTGATCCGCTTTGCTTTACTATGGAAATGAGTTCCATTTTTTAACTTGGAGGAAAACATCTGCCCATAGGTGTCATCAGGATCATCAAGAGAAAAACTCTCTTCCTGTTGACGAACAAAAAAAACCGCAGTAATGGGATGGCTACGAGGATCGGCCACCTGGAAAACCCATTGAAAAATATCCAACTCCATAAAATACTTGACATTAGTGCAATAAGGATTACACTTGATCAATTTTTCATGATTTGCAAAATATATGGACGACTCATGTATACAAGAGTCAAGAATAATATGAGCATTGCTCTTTCCAACAACTTCCATGATGTAAAAAAATTAAAAGCTACTGATGGACTGTGCCTTTTTTAACAGTTGCAATGTGTTGAGAGTTCCAGTTGGAAGCCTTCAAGCAGTTAACCTTAGAAAGTTCTCCATTTCATCATACCTTGCCTCTTCTAACCGACCCATCAGTAATCAACCACCAAATTGACCTTTTGCCTCCTCAAGCACGTCACAAGTAATTTCTTTATACCCCATCTCCTTGGCAAACTCTTCAGCTCCTTCCTTGATCTTGCCCTGAAGAAATGAAGGGACACTATCAAGCCATTCCTGGGCATCAATGGTCCATTTTAGTGAACCGATTCGCGATTTCACCGTTTTATTGTATTCATAAAGAACATCCAGGACAAACGTATCGATAACACTATTCTCATGAAGAGCATTGGATGGGAATATTTTTTCGACAAGAATTTTATTACGGACCAGATGAATTTTTAACTGCGGGAGATAAAGAACCGCCGCCATTGCTTCAGGGCTTCCGCATGTCAAAAACATTGCGATTTTTTTTCTCTTCAGATTTGTTTTAAGATTTCCATAATTCAGTGCCCCAAGAAGCTGGGATGCAACGAGAAAATAGTAGACCGGCGCGCCAAGGATTACAAGATCAAATTCCCTGATAAAACTGTAATCCGCCAGTGCTTTACATTTTACCTTTTCCACATAGGCGCCGCTTTCCGCAAGCTTCAGACCAATGGCATCAATAAGAGCCTCTGTTGATCCACCTGAGGTTTTACTGTCATATAAAATAACGGCTTTCATTTTATTTTCTCGAGAGGAACCCATTATATCATTATTTTAAAACAACTTATAAAAATATAACCCCTTAAAATCAGTCTCAATTTTACAATTTTCAATAATCCCGCTTCTGAACCCTATAGACTTTATAAGGAATGTTCTAGGAAATAAAGGGAAGTTAAGAAACTGGATGAATAGTTTTTTGAAGTGTGAAAATATTTGTCTCCTCAAAAAGGTAGCATAGAAAATCCGGGAACTTGCCCGGAATAGTTTTATCAACCAAACCCTCGGTGGAGTGCCAAGGCTTCTGTTATAATGTTTTGGGCTTCCGATGAAAGGGATACGTGTATTAAAGAATAATTATTAACCGTTGGAACGTCCTACAAGAATTCAGTCTGTCGAAGAGTTAGTCCCATTGATGGCCTGATCAACTCCATCGTCTTTCTTAGGCTTCGGCAAGTAGTCCTTCCATTGCTCTTTGACGTACTCCATAAATGCGGGAACAGCTGTACCTGAACCAATTTGAGATAACTCCTGCCCTGTATTTGTAAAAAGCACTTGACCAATTGGAAGATCATTATCATAAGAATCATTTAACAGTTCAAGACATAAAGTTTCTCCATAGTATGAGACAAATAATTTAGGAGGTTGTTTTTTAAAGAAAAACCTGCTATTTATATCGAACTTGATTAGACCTATACTATCTAAGTGTTGAAGGATACTGAAATTTATACCGGCATTGCTGTAGATATCTGCATTGCTTTTAAAAATCAAAGGGAAAAAGATCTCACTGGAATCGCTATCGATTTTCCCCCAAAAACAAAACCCACATAGCTTAGAAAATAATATTGCGTCTCTTTTATCAAAATCTGCAAGAGAGTTTACTGTTCGCTTGGAATAAGTGCCGGGAGAATTTGCTTCTCCGGCGAGAACACGAGCCCAAATTACTTGCATTTCTTGATCTGAAACAATTTTTGACTTATCAAAAAAGTTAGTAACCCAATCGTCATCCATGTTCCCTGCATCAGTATCATCATGTAAATACTGAAAGGATTTACGGGTAATATCCTCAATATTTTGTTGCTTCTGTTCCTCCTCGTTTAACCAGCGTCGTATTGCGCGTCTTTGAATGTCTGTAACTTCAACTTCAGATTGCGCCTTGATTAGCGCTGCCTTTGCATCCGCTTTAGCCAAGCGAACCGTTTGGAAAGGAAGAAATATTCCATCAATTCCTTTGGACACCTTTTTGATAAGCGTGTCGGCAGGTTTGGCGAGGTCGCCCAAATTGACCAATGAATTAGATACTCCTTCAGGCATATAAACGTTTTGATTTATTATCGAAGATGACGACCATCCTCTATTATGAAAAATATCTTTCGGCAATAAATTACTTTACCTGCATTTCTCGAAGTAATTTAACCGTTTTATTATCCTCTTCCAAAACTTGTTAAAGCTGTTTGGAATCAGTCAGCTGGTTCATGTTTGATACATGGGCAATTGGTTTGATGTTGTTCCCGATGCGTCGTATTTCAGTGATGACTCATTTCAGGGGAATGTCAAACCAAACCTGCACCCAATCGACATGGCTACCCGTCAGGTCTTAACCGGCGTCAAGAATCTGGCTTATAATTGCTTCAAAATATTGGCCTGAATCCTAAACCGCTACCCGGAAGAATGAACGCCGGGCTGAAACGCTTCTTTCTGGCAAGGAGGGGCCATGGCTCAGGGATCGAAGTCGAGAAACGTCCTTACATGCCGGATCGCTCTGCATATATAAGCTCAATCCATACCCGACAAAAACGTGCTGACCTCTATAAACGCTTGCTCGTGCTGCTCTCCGAAAAAAATTTTCAAACATAATACTCCAAGCTTATACCATATTTATGTGACATTGCACTTCCTTTTATGGCGCCTAAAAGATTATCCTGAGCATCTATACATGTGAAGATAATAGCCTCTTGATCATATTTTTCTATTTGCTATGGAGTGTAAAATGTTTTAACTTGATTAAAAATCGGTAATAATATACCGGAATCAATTTTTACCTGAATACCTTTCTTAAAACTCTAAACACTAAAGCCATGTCAAACGGAACAAATGATGTATCGGGCGCTATCAGCAACCTTTTTGATACCTTCGGCAAACTTGCTCAGCAGCAGGTTGAATTGCTGAATAGCGGTATCAAAACAGCAACATCGATGATCGAGCCTCTTGGAAAAACAGCTACAGAACTTGCTGGCAACTTGGTAAACGCTCTTTCTCAGGTTTTGCAGACTGTATCTTCAGCTATTGCTAAAAAGTAAAAGCTGCTTTTTTTTAAAAAAGCACCTTATACCTGATGTATAGGGTGCTTTTTTTTTGCTCTCCACAAAGGATTTTTCAATTGAAACAGTGGAAACTGGCCTCGTATTACAACGACACCTGCAGAGAAGATTGCCTGTATGACCATCCAGAAAAAAATCTCCAACCTGTTCCGCGCTCATTACAGCAATAACGCCCTTTCAATCATAAAAATACAGGGTGATGCCTCAAGCCGTCAATATTTCAGAGTAACTGGCACACATGGATCCGCTATTGCCTGTTACGACCCGGCATTTGAAACAGCAACACCCGACACATACCCATTTCTGTTATTGCACAGCCTTTTATCCCGTCATGCCATCCCTGTTCCGGCGCTTATAACCGCTGATAGTGAATACGGCCTTCTGCTTCTTGAAGACTGCGGCGACCTCCTTTTGCAGAACGTATTCGGTTCACCATTAGAGCACACTGTTCCTGACCGCTACCGGGAGATCATTGATATCCTCATACAGCTTCAGTCTCTCAATGGTCAGAACAACCAGATTCCGTTCAGCATCAGTTTTGATCATGAAAAACTCATGTTTGAATTTGATTTTTTTATCAAGCATGGCCTCCTCGACTATTTTTCTCCAGTTTTCGAACGGCAGTCAGTCGGTAGATTACGACATGAATTTGAAACCATTGCAGAGATCCTTGTCAAGCCAAAACATTTTGTTCTTAACCACCGCGATTTTCACAGCCGCAATATTCTTATTTACAATGAAAAACCGGTGATTATCGACTTTCAAGACGCACGAATGGGCCTGCCGCAATATGATGCCGTTTCTCTCATCAGGGACTCCTATGTCAAGCTCAGCCCTTCGCTGACCAAAGAGCTGAAAGAATATCACTATAATGCTCTCTATAACCATGGGCTGACCACCATGAGTTTTGATGAATATCTTTTTTATTTTGATATAATGGCCTTTCAGCGAAATATCAAGGCCATAGGCACCTTCTGTTACCAGACCATGGTTAAAAAAAACAGTGCATTCCAGCACTCGATTGCTCCGACTCTGAGCTACCTAGCCGATTATATAAACGTAAGAAAAGAGTTGAAAACAGCAGGAAAAATACTTCAGACTCTCCTTGACGACAGTGCCAGATGAAAGCATTTATACTTGCAGCTGGCTTCGGCACCCGATTGCGTCCATTAACCGATCATATACCAAAACCACTGATCCCGATTCTTAATATTCCGAGCCTTTTCTATACTTTTTTTCTGTTGAAGCAAGCCGGTATTACAGAGATTATTTGCAACATCCACCATCATGCCGTTGCGATTCGGCACTTTATAGAATCAAGCGACCTCCCTGGCCTTACTATCACGTTTTCAGAGGAACCGGTAATTCTCGGAACAGGGGGCGGCCTGAAAAAATGTGAATCCCTTCTGGGATCTGACGATTTTCTTCTGGTCAACAGCGACATTATTACCGATATTGATTTCAGGGCACTTATTCGCCACCATCAAGAGTCTGGCCGTCTAGGAACCCTTGCTTTGCATGAAACACCGGAAGCTGCAGCTATTGGATATATCGGGGTTGAAAATAATCTTGTCAAAGACTTCAGAAATACACGCAATACCGGACTTGTTTCTTCGTATATCTACACCGGCATTGCCGTTCTCAACCCGAAGATTTTCCTGTTCCTGAAAGAGGAGTTTTCAGGAATTGTTGATACAGGATTTACAGGCCTTATTGATAATGGCGGCCTCAGCTATTACCCGCATGAAGGGCTATGGAAGGATATCGGCTCCATGCAGAGCTACTGGCAGGCAAATCTCGATACAAACTCACGCATTACCGGCATGTCTTACAAAATGAACCTTGCGATCGGCATGCGTCCGCATTACATCTCTGGGGAAGCTTTCATCAGTAAAGGTGCCGAAGTATCCTGCTCTGTAATCGGAAAAGGATGCCACATAGGAGCAGATTGTACAATCAGAAATGCAGTACTGCTGCCGGGAGTAACAGTAAAGCCTGGAACAGCCATCAGCAATGCCGTGGTCGATCCCTTCAGTACAACAATAATGGAGCAAAACGCACAAAACAGGACAAACTCATGGTAGCAACAGGACTGGACATCCTGCTCAGAAATACCGACAGGTTTCGTAACAGAAACATAGGTCTCATCGTCAACCAGACATCTGTAACTCCTGAATTGAAATACTCATGGAACATTCTGAAAGAAAAAGGGCTTCATCTGAGAAGAATTTTTTCCCCTGAACACGGCCTTTTCGCTACCGAACAGGATCAAATTTCCGTCATCTACCAGCCGGAACTGGACTGTGAAGTTGTAAGCCTGTACGGCGACACAGCAGAATCGCTTCTTCCTGAAAAAGCGTTGCTTGACAACCTTGATCTTATATTGTTTGACATTCAGGATGTGGGCTCACGATACTACACCTATGTCAATACTCTGGCACTTTTTATGGAAGCAGTTTCCGGCAGGGATATAGAAATCATGGTGCTTGACCGCCCGAATCCTCTGGGAGGAACCATTATCGAAGGTCCAATGCTTGACCCTGCATTCCGTTCGTTTGTAGGTGTCTTTCCCATTCCAGTCCGCCACGGAATGACTGCCGGGGAGCTGGCCCATCTCTACCGTGACTTCAAAAAAATTGATATCAACCTCAGCGTTATTGCAATGGAAGGATGGAACCGCTCTATGCTCTTCCCTGAAACCGGCCAGCCCTGGATTCCTCCCTCCCCGAACATGCCGACATTTTCGACTGCCGAGGTTTATCCGGGAATGTGTCTTTTCGAAGGACTGAACGTTTCTGAAGGGAGAGGCACTACAACACCGTTTCAACTCTCAGGCGCACCATTCATAAATCCCCGCGACCTTGCCGACCGTTGCACCGGGTACGGACTCCAGGGGGTTCTGTTCCGCCCGGTATGGTTCAAACCGACATTTCATAAGTTTTGCGGAGAAGTTATCGGCGGCATCTGGTTACAGGTTACTGATCACTTACGCTTCAGATCCTTTGCTACCGGGGTTGCCATAACAGCCGCACTCAATGAGATGTACCCGCAGCAGTTGAAGTTTCTCAAGGGAGTATATGAATTCAACGATACCCTTCCGGCTTTTGATCTTCTTGCAGGCAACAGCCATATACGGAGCATGATACTCGAAGGATGCGATACCGATAGTATTATTAATTCATGGCTAAGTGACGAAACTGGATTTGCAGAAATCAAGCAACGCTTTCACCTCTACAATTAAATGATACTCTTCATGCTGGGTTCAATTTTCATGACAGCTCTACCCGATTCCCTTTTACATTAACCTCCCCCGAACAATACAGACAATGCAGACCATCGATCTTGCCATCATTATTCTGTTTTTTATTGGCAATACGCTCTTTGGTCTATGGCATGGTAAAAGCAACAAAAATTCCAGAGACTATTTTCACGGCGGCCACAATATGCCATGGATTGTTTCGATGCTCTCCATTGTTGCCTCAGAAACCTCAGTACTTACATTTGTCAGTGTTCCCGGTCTGGCCTACAGGGGCGACTGGACCTTCCTTCAGCTTGCAATGGGGTACATTATCGGCAGAATACTTGTCAGTTTCGTACTCTTGCCTATGTATTTCAAGCATGGTGTCAGCTCTATTTATGAAGTCATCGGCATCAGGTTTGGGCCAGGCATGCAGAAACTGGCCGCTCTTGTATTTCTGGTCACCAGAACTCTTGGCGACGCCATCAGGTTTCTCGCTGCCGGTGTTGTGGTTCAGGTTGTCACCGGTTGGTCCTTGCCGTTCTCAATCATGATTATTGGTATGGTCACCCTTATCTACACACTATCGGGTGGCATTAAAGCCGTTATCTGGCTCGAAAGTTTTCAGTTTGCTCTTTACCTTCTGGGCGGCATTCTCTCGATAGTCTTCCTTCTTCATTCCATAGACAAGACTCTTCCTGACATACTGGTGCCGCTTGAAAAAGCAGGAAAATTAAACATTATCAATAAAGACACTCATATTTTAACCAACCCTCTTGCCTTTTTCAGCGCCTTTATCGGAGGCATCCTCCTCTCCCTTTCTTCTCACGGAGTTGACTATATGATGGTACAGCGTGTACTCGGATGCAAAAATCTTGGATCCGCAAGGAAAGCCATGATTGGCAGTGGCTTTTTTGTTTTTTTTCAGTTTTCAGTTTTTCTTCTCGCAGGCTCTCTGATCTCGGTGTTCATGCATGGTGCATCAATGGAAAAAGACCGGGAATTTGCCTTTTTTATTGTTCACTACCTCCCCGCTGGATTAAAGGGATTATTAATTGCCGGAGTGCTGTCAGCCGCCATGTCCACACACAGTTCTGCTATCAATGCCCTGGCCTCTTCAACAGTAAACGACATCCTTGGAGGAAAAGCTTCGCTCGGCTTTTCAAAACTGATCAGCTTCATCTGGGCAATAGTGCTTATCATCATTGCACTTATGTTTGATGCTGGCAACAAGGCTATTGTCATGGTAGGCCTTGAAATCGCTTCGTTTACCTATGGAGGACTCCTGGGACTCTTTCTGTTATCAAAAAGCAATCGGGCGTTTCATCCTGTAAGTCTTGGGATTGGTCTGGTTGCCAGCATGGGCATTGTCTTTGTTCTTAAATTTTTGGGACTTGCATGGACATGGTATATTACCGTTTCGGTTTTAGTAAACCTTTTGGTAAGCCTTGGTATCGATATGGCCTTCTTTAAAAAAAGAGTTCAGCAGCAGCAGTGAACTTTTTATTCTGGAAACTCGTATCTTTACATCGAAAAAAATAAAATCATATACATAAAACCTGTCCATCATGGAAATTCTTGTTGTTGAAGATGACGCAGCTGTAAGAAAATTTTTGGTAACTGTACTGAAAAAAGAAAGCTATACTATTTACGAAGCTGACAACGGTATCAATGCCCTTTTGATCCTGAAGGAGCAAAAGGATATTTCTGTGATGATCACCGATCTCATCATGCCCGAAAAAGAGGGCTTTGAAACGATTATCGAGGTAAAAAAACAATATCCATCTGTAAACATCATAGCTATTTCAGGCGGTGGGCAAGTTGGCCCTGAAAACTTCCTTGTTCTGGCTGATGCCCTCGGAGCGCACACCACACTTAAAAAACCTTTCAGTGGTCACGAACTGATTCGTGCTATAAAAAACCTTTAACTTCAGCTGACAAAGAACCTTTCGCTGGGGGGACTCAAGGAAACTTTATATCATTCTATTCAGGAAGTGTATCATAGTAATGTTCCAGCCCCTCTTGCTCTTCATCAGCTTCATTGATGACTTCAAATGTTTTATTTTTTGCCTTTTTAACCCATAATGCCACAACAAGAAGCTCTGCTACATCAGATCGATTGATAAACCCGCTCCACAATCTGTCGCCAGTATCTACATGAAGCTTATGCTGCAAAGGTTCCCCATCCTTTAAACCCCCGGGCCTCACAATGGTATACGATCGCCCCCCCATTGAGAATACCTTTCTCAGATGCTCCTCCGCTTCCCATTTTTTAGACAGGACACCAGCAAAAAGATTAAGCGGATGATACCATTTGGTAACAGCCATTGAACTTACCAGTCCAAAATGCTTTACCCCGGCATTTGCAGCTTCATCGACAAGCCTGATCACGCCATCCCGATCAACATCCCCTGGAGATGATTCCCCAGTCACAGAACTGGATCCAAGCGCAGAAATTACAGCATCACAACCCTTTACAGCCTGAGCTATCTCTGCAGCACTTTGAATCTTGCCAGTTGCAATTTCCACACTTTCGCCAAACATACCGACAGCCTTTTCCCTCTCTCTGGAAAACACTCTTACCTGTACCCCGTAATGCAATAGTCTTTTAACTACCCATTGCCCGGTTTTTCCCGTGGCCCCGACAACGAGCACTTTTCCCTTATATCCAGTGTTGGCATCCATGATACAATCGTTTAGAAGATTGGATACAACTTATCGTCTAATAATCCATTAATAGTTAAACCACCTGCAGCTGCAATTAAGTTTCTTTTTCACAGCAGATATTTCATTACTTTTTCTGACGAAGCATTTTTCGCCCTCCCCCTGAGAGTTCATGTAAAGCTTTTTTATGCGTCACTCATCAACTAGACTCCTTATGAAACATCAACACCATCGTATTGCAATGTTCTGTTCCTCAATGGCACTGTTGATGACCCAACCTGCATCAGCATTCGATCCTGATGCACTCAACACGCTTAAAAAAAGTGTTTCGGAATGGAATGCCATGCGTCTCGAAAAACCAGAACAAAACATCGACCTCTACAAGGCTCAACTTGAAAATGCAAATCTGACTGGTGCAAACCTCAGCAGAACGGTACTTGTCAGAGCAGAACTGAGCGGATCAACGCTCAACATGGCCGATATGAAGGCGTCAAACCTCATGATGGCGTATATACAAAAAGCAAATCTGAAAAACACCGACCTCTCAAGCGCTTACCTTGTCAAAGCAAATCTTAAGAAGTCATTCATGAAAGGGGCAAATTTTACTGGCGCCAACCTTCAGAGTGTAAATCTGAGATGGACCATGCTGGAAAACGCAAACTTCAGCAAAGCTAACATGGCAAATACCATTCTTTTTGAGGCTAATCTTGAAAATGCAAATCTGAAAGGAGCCAATCTCAAAGGAGCCATGTTCATCGAACAGGCTAATCTTGCTGGAGCCACACTATCCAATAACACCGTCCTGCCATCAGGGGAAAAAGCTTCCTTGTCATGGAGTACCAGGCACAATGCAATATTTATCAATGAAGCTGAAACAAGCCCCATTACCTATGACACGCCACCACCTGTTGAGCTTGTAGAGAATAAAAATACACCACGGCCTTCGCCTGCCGGAACTACGATGTTACCGCAGACTGAAAGCAGAAAACAAGAGTCGCTGATAGCAGAAGATGTTGAATCGTGGAACAAAATGCGCAGCTTGAGTCCTGAGGCACCGGTAACTCTAAAAGAAGAAAAGCTGGAAAATTCTCATCTGAAAGGAATCAATCTTAAGCAAGCGATTCTTGCCGGTTCGAGCTTTGAAGGAGCTTCTCTCGATAACGCCAACATGGCAGGAGCAGATCTAAGCGCAGCCAATTTCCATAAAGCTGACATGAAGTCAGCCCAACTGCAAGGCGCAAATCTTCATGGAGCAAACATGGATCGTGCCTTTCTCAAGGGAGCAGACCTCAGCAAAACCAATCTATCCAATGCTGTTCTTTATGGAGCCATACTCAACGACGCAAATCTGAGCGAAGCCAATCTGGAAGGAGCATCTTTGTTTGATGCTGATCTTGAAGGTGCCAATCTGGAAGGAACTAACCTGAAAGGAACAAACATTACAGATACAAATTTCAAGAATGCAACACTGTCACCGCTGACCATCCTTCCTTCTGGAATAAAGGCAACATCTGGCTGGGCAACCATTAAAGATGCCATATTTGTAAACAAAACACAGTAGTATCCACTCCAAAAGTGAAAACAAGGAGAATGAGGCGGAAGATGGCTATCAGATCACTTCGTTCAGTCCAAGAAATCGCTTGCGATAAATAAGATGCTGAAGCAGATGGGCTTTAGTGATATTGGGATCACTGGCTTCAAGCCTGTGTTTTTTGCCTGTCCGGGTAACCACATCGAGCGTACCGTCACCATTGACCTGGACAACTTTCCAAAACTTGTCTACCACATAATGATACTCCTCACCGTGTTCCAGAGGATACACCTGCTTGGCCCTAGGCCCAGGACAAAAAGAACTTTTAGGCTTATGGTAAACAATTTTATCACCGACTCTGAACTGTTGTATCATCTCGACCTCCTTTCCGGCTGAATAACCGAACTTTATTTAATTAATAATGCTACTTATTGCTATATAAAAAATAAAAGTATAAAAAAACGATTTTTTACTTTGTTCATCAACTTATTGTCTCCAGTACAGTTATTTAACAACCCGGATCAGGACACGAGCGTTATCCATCCCGGCGCCCTTTGTTTTAAGGAAGGCAAGCACTTGAGGATGAAACATGTCGCGCTGGCAGTCAGCTCGTCACAACTTTTGCCAGGATTTATCTGATTTTTTGGAATTCCCGGCAAAAAAAGCTCTAAAAATTAGAAGGGAAGGAGCAGCCTTATAGAAAGCGCTGTATAAAAGCGGGATACCTGACAGATACTTTAAAAAAGAAGACCTAGATAAATACCATTAACTCCCCGCACGCCTTAGAATTATGGCATAATCATGTAATTCTGACATCGGTTTACTCTTTATATACATACACCACTCTACATTAATATAAGCACCTGTGGCTGTTTTAAATCGAGAATGAAATGAAAGGATATCATCTCCCGGCCCTTTCTGTTGCAAGGCACTATGCATAGAAGCATAATCTTCCGGATGGAGCACACTGGCCAATCCAACTCCAGATAACGCATTTTTCTCATACCCTAAAAATGCCTCAATAGAGCCAGTCAAATCCACAAACCATTCATCATGATCAATGACCGCATAAGCATCAATTTCAGGTTTATATATATCGGTACCTCTGCCTGAGCGCAGACGGACTTGCCTGAAAAGATTATCTATTTCTACACGATACCGTGATAACGCCATGGCATTACTGAGTGGCGCCAGTGCATCGCCTTTAGAATAGCCGCTCTGCAACCATTGAATATCAGCACCATCTTTTTGCAGGCGCTCAATCATTTTCTTCCCAGGTTGGCATTTCCCCTTAAGATAGGGGGTCATTTGGGCAGGATATTTTATTCCGGTTGCTCTGCAAAACGAGTTTACGGAACCATGTTTTTTCAGAATGTACTCCCTGAGGCGCTGGCTGAATCCCTTATTTAAAGCGCTAGGGAAAGGTGATTCGTTCATCAATACCATTGTAACCAAAGAAGCTTGATAGATATATTACCTATAGAGTTTAATATTAAGCTAATTGATTGACTTTTCCGCGCAGTTTTATAGATACACGTTTGGTTGCTCTGCCTCTTTGCATCCGAAATGAAAGCCAGCATAGCAATTGAAGAACAAAATCTTTCAAATCTGCACCAAAAGACCTATTTCGATCACCTGACCCGCAGGAAGATTGTAGTATGCAGTTGCGCTTAGCGCGTTCCGAGCCATTAAGGCAAAAAGTTTTTTGCGCCATGCTGCCATTTTAGACTTTATCCCTGTAACAATTTTTTCCCTGCTCAGGAAAAAGCTGATCGATTCCGGTTTAAAATGAAGTCCCTGACGATTTGCCAGATCAATAACCTGGCTGATATTTGGATATTCAAGGAACCCGTATCGCGCTACAACCTTGAAAAAACCGTCGCTCAATTTTGTTACCACAACTTTCTTACTGCCAAGAACCCTCGGAACCCTTTCCAGACTGAAATGAAAAAGAGCCACTTCCGAATGCAAAACCTTGTTATGTCGAAGATTATGAAGCATTGCCATAGGAATAGTATCGGGATTTGCTGTCAGATAAATAGCCTGCCCATTCACTCGCTGAGGCTGCTGCAATAAAAGGCTCTGCATAAACTCTTCGACTGTCAATGTTCGATCCTTCAGCTGTTTGAGTAAAAGCATACGGCCCTCATTCCAGATAAGCATAAATGTAAACACCACCAGACCTATCAACAAAGGGAACCATGCGCCATGAAACAGTTTTGTCATACTTGCGCCGAAAAAAGAAAGATCAATAATCGCAAAGAAACTGATCATGAGATTGAGTACCGACCTGTTCCATTTCCAAATATCACTTGCAACGTAATAAAATAAAATGGTGGAAATCAGCATAGTTGCTGTTACAGCAACACCGTAAGCCGCAGCAAGCTGGCTGGACGACCCAAATCCGGCAACCAGGCCAATTGTTGCAATCATTAATGACCAGTTTGCTGCTGGAACGTAAATTTGCCCAATGTGCCGGGCCGAAGTATGCGTCACCGTCAGGCGAGGGAGATAACCGAGCTGAATAGCCTGCTGGGTCAAAGAAAAAACACCCGTGATCAACGCCTGAGAGGCAATAATAGTTGCGGATGTCGCAAGAAGCACCATTGGAATCATCCCCCATGAAGGTACGAGGCCATAAAAGGGATTATGGGACTCTTGAGGGAAATTCAGCAATAGCGCCCCCTGACCGAAATAGTTCAGCAGCAATGCTGGAAGTACAAGCAGTGCCCAGGTCAAGCGGATAGGATTTTTACCGAAATGACCCATATCGGCATAGAGCGCCTCAGCTCCCGTAACAGAAAGGAAAACGGCCCCCAAAACCATAAAGCCCTGAATATGGTTGCTGAGTAAAAACGAAATACCGTACCAGGGCAGTATCGCCTGCAGCACCTCCGGGTATAGTTGAATTTCAACTATACCAAGTATGCCGATAACTGTAAACCACAAAAATATAATCGGTCCAAAAAGGGCACCAACTTTGGCTGTGCCATGATGCTGAAACAGAAAAAGAGCAGCAAGAACCAGAATGGTAACAGGTATTACAAGATCCTTGAATGCCGGGGCAATAATCTGGACACCTTCCACAGCACTGAGAACTGAAATTGCCGGAGTAATCATACCATCGCCATAAAGCAATGCTGCCCCAAACAAGCCGATAGCTACCAGAAACCAGCGTTCGTAACCATTTTTTTTGCTATACGTGATAATTAATGCCGTAAGTGCAAGAATCCCCCCCTCACCATCGTTATCAGCTTTCATAATAAAGGTGAGATATTTCAGGCTGACAATCAGAATAAGAGACCATACAAGCAATGAAAGAACCCCAAGCACATTGGCATGTGAGACGGGAATGCCATACTCACCATGAAAGCACTCCCGAAGCGCATAAAGAGGGTTGGTGCCAATATCGCCGAATACCACACCAAGAGCGGCAAGGGAAAGCCCGGCGAATCGTTTAAGCCCGGACTCCGCAGAATGGAGCGCTACATCAGTCTCTTCAGAGTGAGTTGACATGGTCGATTAAGAATATAAATGAAGGGGAAAAAAGCGGCTATTGCTCTATAACATTAATTCAAGAGGAATTAGCATTACTGAGCATATAAAAAGCACGGGGTAATATAGCCAATAGTTAAATAAAATAAATTAACTATCCCGTCATACAGAACGCACCTCAACATTCCCGGCGGCAACCCGAGTATTCATACATTTCGACCGACGTAGAGTTGTGACTATGGTTCTATCATAACAGGACAGGGACAACTTGACGACAGCACAGTGAGAAAAACCACAAAGCAAATACGAATATTATTCATAATAATGAATAATAAATTAACCATTCAGCACCAATAACCAGAAAAAAACAATACCGCACATCCAATAAATATTGGTAAGTATTATGATAATTGGCATCGAAAACAGGCTATAAACCCTTTAAAACAAGGCCTTTCGTTATAAATTGCTTGTTTTATGTTATTTTCATTATATTAATACCTACAGCAAGATTGGATGGCGCATCAGTTTTTATTCATTTTGCGAGCTTTTTTCATATGTACTGTTAAATAAACAGCACCGTAACCCCATGAGCCTATGAGGTATGACAAACATTTTTTTTCTCTATCATTTTGTGCAATCCTGATTGCGATTGGTTTCTCTCTTGAACAGAACGGTATGCATATTTCAGGCATAACCGGCTATTTTAACCCATTCTATAATTCCGCTGAAGCAGCCCAGCTGCCAAAGAAAGTCACCGCGGTTACACATTCAGCTAAAAACAAAGGCATCACTCTTGTGGGTGAGGGTAAAGCCTCCTACTACTCCGATGAGTTTCACGGACGCAAAACGGCAAACGGCGAAACCTTCAATATGAATAAACTGACGGCAGCCCACCCTTCACTTCCGTTCGGTACCTGGGTAAGAGTAACGAACCTGAGAAATGGCAAAGATGTAGTTGTACGCATCAATGATCGAGGCCCGTTTGTCAAAGGAAGGATCATTGACCTCTCTGTTCATGCAGCTACAGAGCTTGGAATCATTCAGTCCGGAACCGTAAAGGTAAAACTTGAAGCTCTCGGGTCAGGCAACTTGGCATCATCCGCAGGGTGATGGGCAACAATTGTTGCAACCGATAAGATTGATAAATACATCCCTCTCAGGGTATGAGCTGTTTTACAGAGATTTTGGTATATTAAGCGCTTGGGGGCATTTGTTGGCCTTATCAATAGTCGAAACATGTTGGCATCACAAGAAGAGTAAAGAATAATCGGATGTATTGAGTAGCAACTAAAGCAATAACTGAGCAACCTGCGGGAAACCGCCGTAATGGTAACCGTTTGACGAAACGCGCATAACCTTTAGCATTATGACGAAAATAAAACCATTCAGTCCAGCACTCATCTTTCTTCTGATTTGTTCAGCCGCAATGAACACAGGCACACTCCAGGCAATAGAAAATAACGATATTTCTGAATCAGCAACCTCGACTATTCAGTGGTTGCCCGAAAACAGTAACAGTAATCCCTCATCGTCAACAAGTGGACAGCCGATAGTCTCTAAAGAAAGTTACCTTATTGCCGAAGGAAAAGCTTCATACTACTCCAACCATTTCCATGGAAGAAAAACAGCCAGCGGCGAGTCATTTAACCACCGTCATTTCACCGCTGCCCACCGTTCACTCCCGTTCGGTACCAGCGTCAGGGTTATTAATATTGCAAATGGAAAAAATGTTGTAGTACGCATCAATGACCGTGGCCCGCACCTGAAGGGACGAATTATTGACGTTTCACAGGCAGCAGCAAAAGAGATTGGAATTTTTGGCAATGGCACAGCAAACGTACGTATTGAGGCGTTCAATTAAGGAGCCCTTACCCCTTTTGAAAAACCATAATAAGCCCGGAATAACGATCTTTGCTGAATGCTGATTTATCGAACCCCGCATAAACACCAGCAAGAGAGAACCCCGCTGCCTGATGCAAATGAAGAAGACGGTCTGAAGTAAACGGATAGAGATGTGATTGGTCGTTAAACACTGTTTCCCCTTCTACAGTAAGCTGCACTTCAAAAACAACCCCTTCGGGCGATATCTGAGAGTAACAACGATGAAAGGTTACAGCTCCCCCGTCAAGAGTTTTTACTGGAAAAGTATAATCCTTCAGTGTCAACAGATAGTCCCAGTTCACCACCTGAACAATCCAGAAACCCCCCGATTCTAGAGCAGCATAAACATCGGCAAGAAAAGCTTCTATCTTTTCAAATGAAAGATAGGCTAATACATTTCCAATTGAATAAACAAGCGCAAAAGAACTCTGAAGAGAAGCAATCCCGGCAATATCCATGCATTGAAATATTCCCTGCGGATAGGCTGCTGCTGCCGAGTCAATCATCATCCGGTCGAGATCAATCCCTGTAACCCGAAATCCATCACGAAGCAACATACCACAATAGTGACCAGGTCCGCATCCAGCATCAAGCACAGCTCCCCCGTATCTGCCAGCGTGTTCTTTGAGAAATGAATATACCTCCTCCCGAAAGGGAAACACCAGTTCGTAATAAGGTGCAAAATCAGAATAAAAAGACATCTTTCCCTCTACCCTCTTTAGACCACCGCTTAACGACCATTCAAATACTTCGTAAGATGATCAACAAAATTATTAGCATCAAGAATACCCACAATTCTGCTTTCAGGAATTTCCTTTCCTGTTTTATCAAAGAAAATTATTCCTGGAGGCCCAAACAGGGCAAACCGCTTCATTAACGCCCGATCATCTTCAGTATTGGCGGTAACATCTACCTGTAGCAATGTCAATCCATTGAGCTGCTCAATAACCTTCTTGTCATGAAAGGTAAACCTATCCATCTCCTTACATGCTACGCACCAATCCGCAAAGAAATCAAGCATAACTGGTTTGTTTGCGGATTGAAGCGCACGGTCAAGTTCCGCCACCGATCTGATACGGGTAAAATTAGCCTTTTTCTCTTCCCCTGAACCGTTACTCGATTGTGGTGCTGCGTGGAAATGAGCAAGTGGCTCAAGAGCATTAGTGCCACCTGAAGCTGCACCGACAAGTTCAAGTAACCCGATAATCAGCAACACGATACCAAACGTCTTTCCAAAACGTTGCGCTATGGAAAGCTTTTCAGGAGATACTTTGAAAACATTGAGAAATACAGAACAAAGAATTGCAAAAGCACCCCAGAAAATCATAACCACTTGAGCAGGCAGAACAGGCGAAACCATCCAGATGGCAACGGCGATCAACAAAAGTCCAAAAACATATTTAACACCAATCATCCACGCACCAACCTTTGGCAACAGACTGCCGGCTGACAAGCCGACAAGAAGCAGGGGAACGCTCATTCCCATCGCCATCGAAAAAAGTGCCAGGCCACCGAGAAACACATCCCGTGTCTGACTGATATAAACCAGGGTACCGGCAAGTGGGGCTGCAACGCAAGGGCCGACAATAAGCGCCGATAAAGCACCCATAATAAAGACTCCTGCAAATCTCCCACCTTTTATATTCTGCGAAGTGTTGTTCAGCTTGTTTTGTATAGACGCAGGCATTTGCAACTGATAAACATCAAACATCGATAGTGAAAGAATCACGAGCAGCACAGCAAACAGTGCAAGTACCCAGGGCTTTTGCAATGCGCCGGCAAGCCCTTCTCCAGCGAGTCCTGCAGCAACACCAAGGCTTGTATAGACTAATGCCATGCCCAGACAGTAAGCAACAGCCATTAAAAAACTGCGGCGTCTGTTCACATCCCCCTCTCCCACAATGATAGAAGAAAGAATAGGAATCATCGGCAGAACACAAGGCGTAAACGATAACAACAACCCGAAAGCAAGAAAAGCCAGAGCGATTTGCCATAAACTCCCACCTGCAAGAGTAGCTTTGGCAAGAGAAAGATCATTATCAGCCGAACTCTGTTTCGGCGACGGCTGAGAAGTCGGGTTCTCAGCAACAGGAGCACTGACTCCCGTATTTTCTCCAGCCGGAAAGAGCACTCCCGGCTTGTTCGGATCAACCCTGAACAAACGGGTCATGGGCGGATAACAGAGACCATCCTCAGCACATCCCTGGTACTCAACGCTCAGCGTAAATAATCCATCCGTCTTCACCAGAGGCGCATCTACCGTCAAGGTATCATGGTATATCTCAACCGTTTCACCGCTTGTTGGATCAGTAACCTTTATGGCTTTCGGCAATACAAGAGGCTGCAACTGAGCTTTACCGCTTTCAACGCCAACCTTCACCCTGTCGCGATACAATTTATACCCCTTGGCTATATCCCAATGCACAACAACTGATTGAGCATTGTTCAGTTCAGCCCTGACTTTAAAAGCCTGTTCAGGATCAAGAAAATCAGTCGCAAAACAAGCAGTTGCCCTTAGGAAAAGGGCAACTAAAACGACAATGAATGCGGTGTGACGTGGAAACGATTTATGATTCATAGAGTAGTGAGGGAAAAAATTTATCAAGTACTTCAGTATCAACGTTATATGTTCTTGTAAAACATCTCTCCAAGCTGGTCAACAGCAAGGTATCCCAT
>CAINOC010000003.1 GCA_903851385.1 uncultured Chlorobiaceae bacterium
CTTTAGGAAAGTGGGCAGTTGGCAGTTGGCAGTTGGCAGTTGGCAGTTGGCAGTTGGCAGTTGGCAGTTGGCAGTTGGCAGTTGGCAGTACTAAGAATGAAGATAAAATAGATCCCTCATTGCATTCGGGATGACAACTTCTTTTTGAGGAATGCGATAAGAAAAAGTACGCCTGAGACGGCTGCGGCGGCTTTTGGCAGAAGATCGGGATTGCTTGTATAAAAGGTCAGAGTGCTCTCAAGGGGCACTTCTGCGGTCAATGTTCGCTCCTGCCACCATGGAATTTCAGCGATGATCCTGCCATATTTGTTGATGACAACCGTAAGTCCTGTATTGGCACACCTGGCCATTGCCCTTCGATTCTCAATACACCGCAATGTGCCGATAGCCAAATGCTGGTAGGGACCATAAGAGGTTGCATACCACCCATCGTTTGTCACAAGCGTTAGAACCTCTGCTCCTTTACGGACAAACTCAGTGACAAGACCGGGAAAAATGGATTCATAACAGATAATATTGGCGATGTTCACCGTTCCATACCTTGGAGAATGAAGCTGCATGATGGTTGTATCACTGCCTTTTCCCCACCCGTTGAGTCCGACAAGTGAAAACGTTAAATGACCAAGCCAGGGAAAATAATCAACATAGGGAACCCGCTCAGCAAATGGAACCAGGCGCATTTTCCGATAGATCTGGGGAGTGCCATTGCCGGGTTCAAGCAGCATTGAGGCATTATAAGTGTCAAAAAAACGGTTCATCGGCTGATCATTATTCCCTGCACGTTCAGGGTCGGGCTGAGCGGCGGCTGGATAGTAGATAATATCTGAAAAACCGGTCAGGAGAGCCGCATTCCACCCTCGGAGAGATGAGCGAAGGGTTTGCAGATCATCGGCATAGGCATGATCGAGAATATAAAACGGAATAGCTGTTTCAGGCCAGATCACAAGATCAGGCCGATTATCACGAACGGCCCTGTTGGTCAGAGTGTAATACCGTTCCATTATATCAGCACTGTTATTGCGCAGCCATTTTTCATGTGGGTCGATATCCGGCTGAACAAGAGTCACCCGCAGCTTGCAATTTTCTGCAGCCGACAAGCCATCCTGAGGCATTAAGGATGAAGCGTAGAGCAAGGGCGCTAGAATCATAAGGGCCATGATCGCCACAGAACGAAAAGCATCTTTGCGGCTGCCGGTCAGTGCCAGAACAATCAGCACGTTAAACCATACCAGCCAGAAACTTACCCCCCAGACACCGGTAATGTCGGCATACTGAATCATGAGATTCAAATTAGCCTGGGAATTCCCAAGAGTAAGCCAGCCGAACGAAAGATCCTGCTGCATGTAGGCCCATTCCCAGGCAACCCACAAAAAAGGAAGAGAAAAAAGTGCAAAATGGAAACCTGCCATTTTTTTAATCACATAAAAACCAAACAACGGCACGGTCAGAAAAAATGCCTGGGCAAGAATGGTAAGAGCCCCGCCCGGTAATGTGGCGAGACTGACCCACCAGAGGCTGATCAGGCAAAAAAGCAGCATGGTCATATAGACCCGACGAAACAGCTCTCCCGCACGCTCCACGTTACGAAGGGAAAGAAGCAAGGGTACAAGTGCAAGCCAGGCAAGAAGTTCAAGACGGATAAACGGATAGGACGGAAACGATACTCCAAGAAGGACTCCAGTCAAAACGGAAGCCGCATAACGGGACTGACCAAGCTGGTTTATTATCCGTGATAAAGAGGTCATCTGACGATCAAAAAGTTAACGATCGAGAAAAAAGAAATAAAAAAAAGTCATCTGGAAATCTGAAACTGCCGAAAGTATAAGATATTTAAGGAATACAGATAATCGTCTTCAAACATATTTTACTTTATTTATTGATTTTTATTCTTTAAATTTATTCTAATCTGTTATTTAACAGGAATAAGCTCCAAGTACTTTCCTGAAAATTTCCAATTTCAACGCCATCAGAAAAAGGAGAACTCACTATGGCTCTTTTCGGCACTAAAGACGCAACCACCGCACACTCGGATTATGAAATCATTCTCGAGGGTGGTTCCAGCTCATGGGGCAAAGTAAAATGCCGGGCGAAGGTTAATGTACCACCTGCGCTTCCCTTGCTTCCAGCTGACTGTAACATCAAAATCAATGTGAAGCCGCTCGATCCGGCAAAAGGCTTCGTAAGGTTTTCAGCTGTTATTGAGTCAATTGTTGACAGTACAAAAAACAAACTGGTTGTTGAAGCTGACATTGCCAATGAAACCAAAGAAAGAAGAATTTGTGTTGGTGAAGGCACTGTTACCGTTGGCGATTTCTCACACAGTTTCTCCTTTGAAGGCTCCGTTGTAAACCTCTTCTACTACCGCTCAGACGCAGTCCGCAGAAATGTTCCGAATCCGATTTACATGCAGGGACGCCAGTTCCATGATATCATCATGAAAGTGCCTCTTGATAATCCTGATGTTATCGACACATGGGAAGGCACACTGAAGGCTCTCCAGACAACCGGCGCTTTCAACGATTGGATTCGCGAGTTCTGGTTTATCGGTCCAGCATTTACAGCACTGAACGAAGGTGGCCAGAGAATTTCCAAAATCGAAGTGAACAGCATCGGCACCCAGAGCGGCGAAAAAGGCCCTGTCGGTGTAACAAGATGGCGTTTCTCACATGGTGGATCCGGTATTGTTGATTCCATCGCACGCTGGGCTGAACTTTTCCCTGCTGACAAACTCACCAGACCTGCTTCAGTAGAAGCTGGCTTCCGTTCCGACTCACAGGGTATTGAAGTGAAGGTTGACGGCGATTTCCCTGGCGTTTCAGTTGATGCCGGCGGTGGTCTGCGCAGAATCCTGAACCATCCTCTCATTCCGCTGGTACACCACGGTATGGTTGGCAAGTTCAACGACTTTACTGTTGATACCCAGCTCAAGATTGTTCTTCCTAAAGGATACAAAGTCCGTTATGCAGCACCTCAGTACCGTTCACAGAACCTTGAGGAATATCGCTGGAGCGGTGGAGCATATGCCCGCTGGGTTGAACATGTATGCAAAGGCGGCACAGGACAGTTCGAAGTTCTGTACGCTCAGTAAGTACTCTCTCTCTTTTTATACAAAAAAACCGGCTTTCCGCCGGTTTTTTTGTTTCTATCCCCTAACCCAACAAGTGAAGAATATCTTCAATCTCCTCTTTTATCTCCTGCAAAAGCACAATCCGCCTTTCATCAACGACGGAATGCCGGTTCTTTTCCTTACCTATCTGTTTCTGCAGTTTCAAAATTTCCGTGGTTTTATGATCACCTTCAGTGTCTTTCAGTACCCCTTTGACAATTTCACTGGCCTTTCCAAGCTTGTAGCCTTTTTCGTGCACCAGCTCCTTGATATTGAGCACCATAGCAATATCGCGGTTGGTATACCGTCTGTTCCCTTTTGTATCTCGGGCTGGAGCAAGTTCATTAAAAAATGTTTCCCAGTACCTCAAAAGGTAGGCGGGAATACCAACGATTTTACTGACCTCGCCGATGGAGTAATAGTTTTTTATTGAATCAAATGCCATAAAAGAGAGATAAGGGTGAGATTTTGTTTTCTCTATTTCTATTATACATTATAGCGGCACTTGAAAAAAATATGACTGATGAAAAATTTACTCAGCCTGAAACCCTACCTGCTCAGGTATAAAAAAAATCTCATCGCAGGGTTTGTTTACATTATTCTGACAAACCTGTTCGCTGTAATTGGCCCGACTTATATTGGACGAGCCATCGATACGATGAACAAACATTTCGAACTCCGGGATGTTCTTCTGGATGCAGGACTTTATTTTCTTTATGCGCTGCTGAGTGGCTTTTTTCTCTTTCTTGTACGCCAGAACATTATCGTCGCTTCGCGGCATATTGAGTTCGACCTGAAAAACGACTATTACAACCATCTCCAAAAACTGCCCCGAAAGTTTTACAATACCACGAGTACCGGTGAACTCATCTCAAGAGGCACCAACGACCTTAACGCCATCAGAGAGTTTCTCGGGCCCGGCATCATGTACTCGCTCAACACCTTCTTCAGGCTTTTTTTTGCGTTGATCGCAATGGTTGCCCTTTCACCTAAACTGACTTTCTTTGCTCTCCTGCCTGCCCCGCTCTTAAGTTATTCTGTGTATAAAATCGGCAGCTCCATGCAAAAGCGATCAAAAAGCATTCAGGAAAGCTATGCCGCCATAACCAATCTTGTACAGGAGAACCTTTCCGGCATCAGGGTAGTAAAAAGCTTTACCCGTGAGTCTTTTGAAATCAAACGATTTGAAACACTCAACAAAGAGTACTTCCGTAAAAACCTTTCTCTCGGAAAACTTCAGGCACTTTTTTTTGCATTTCTTACCTCTCTCACAGCAGTCTCCCTGCTTCCTGTGGTATGGGTCGGCGGACTTAGCGTGATAGAGGGAAAAATGACGGTCGGAGGTATTGCCCAATTTATCGTCTATGTGTCGATGCTGAGCTGGCCGATTATATCTATAGGATGGGTTACCAGTATTATCCAGAGAGCATCTTCCGCTCAGATCAGACTGAATGAAATTTTCAATATCAAACCAGACAGTACAGTGCAGGATGACGGGATTGCCTCTACGGAAGACTTTCATGGAGCAGTGTCATTTCGCAATGTTCAATTTTACTACCCCGGTCAAGAGAATAACCTGATACTCAAAAACATAACCATTGACATTACCGCTGGGTCAAAAGTTGCTATAGTCGGAGCCACAGGTTCGGGAAAAACCACCCTTGTCAATCTGATTCCACGACTCTATGAACCTGTGGAAGGCTCTGTGCTTATCGATAACCGGAGCATTACAAGCCTGTCGCTGAAAACACTGAGAGAACTTATCGGGTTTGTGCCTCAGGTTAACTTTCTCTTTTCCGACACAATTGAAAACAACATCAACTGGGGCAGCAGGGATAATGATGCTGATGAGGTAATTGAGGCAAGCAGAATTGCAATGCTTTACGATGATGTTGAGGAGTTCCCTGATGGGTTTCAGACCATGCTTGGAGAAAAGGGCATCAACCTGTCAGGAGGGCAGAAACAGAGGGCTTGCATAGCGAGAGCAATTGCATGGAAACCCCGAATCCTTGTACTCGACGATGCCTTGTCAGCAGTTGATACCGACACAGAAGCCCGTCTCTTTGACGCCCTCTTGCAGAAACTGCCCGACACGACCATCATCCTGATCAGCCACAGAATTTCAACCGTAAAAAACTGTGACCGCATCATTGTGCTTAAGGATGGCACCATTGCTGAAAGTGGCACACACGAAGAGCTGTTGCAACAACAGCATATTTATGCAGAACTCTACAACCAGCAGTTACTCGAAGAGGAAATACGTTCCATTTCCTGACTAATGATTCCGCAGGCTCTCTTTCGAAAGAGAGCCTACACTTTCACTCATTGATCACCTTAACCTTTGCGGCATTGGCAATCGCTTTTTCTTTGAGTGCCTGCATATCGCTGCCCAATTGATCGGAAGCAAGCGTCACTCCCATTCTTCTATATGGACGGGTAGTAGGTTTTCCAAAGATCCGAATGTCGGTTCGCGGTTCTTTGACAGCTTCTTCCACACCGATATAATGAGGATTCGTCCCCGCACTTTCTGCAAGAACAACCGCGCTTGCACCAGCCTGCAATAAGGTTATTTCCGGAATCGGCAACCCTAAAACTGAACGGGCATGGAGCTCAAACTCTGAGAGGTTTTGCGTGCCTGCCAGCGTAACCATACCGGTATCGTGCGGACGAGGAGAGAGCTCGGAAAAGTAGAGGCCATCATCAGAGAGGAAAAACTCCACGCCCCATATACCTGCCCCGGTGAGCGAACGGGTAACCTTTTCAGCAATCTCCTGAGCTTCTTTTAGATGCTCGTTGCTGATAAGACAAGGTTGCCAGCTCTCCTGATAATCGCCACGCTCCTGTCGATGGCCGATTGGAGGGCAGAAAAGTGTGGGGCCATTTTTTTGCGTAACGGTTAGCAGGGTGATTTCCGTATGGAATTTCACAAAAGATTCAACAATCACTTCAGCAATATCACCCCGCTTGCCGCTTTGTGAATAGTTCCAGGCTTTTTCAATTTCCTCTTCGGATTTTACTGTTGACTGACCCTTGCCCGATGAGCTCATGAGCGGTTTTACCACGCAGGGAATACCAACTTCCCTGACCGCCGCCTGTAACTCTTCATGCGTCGCAGCGTAACGATACCTGGCGGTGCGAAGGCCAAGCTCAATTGAGGCGAGATCACGAATGGCTTTCCGGTTCATGGTAAAGTTTGCTGCACGAGCAGAAGGGACAACCTGTATGCCCTCCTTTTCATAATCATAAAATCTCTCGGTACGAATTGCTTCGATTTCAGGCACGATTATATCGGGCTTATGCCGGGCAACGATTGTATCAAGAGCGATGCCATCAAGCATATCAATCACTTCACGCTCATCGGCCACCTGCTGCGCCGGAGCATTATTGTAACTGTCGACAGCTATCACATAGTGCCCGAGACGTTTTGCCGCAATAACAAATTCCTTACCCAGTTCCCCGCTGCCCAGCAGCATGATTTTTTTCGACATTATGATTTATTTTTACATCAAGTTCAAGCTTTGCCAGAAATAAAGATTGGTTACGGCTGAATAAGACGGTGCAGAAGAATATCCTCGACATTGCGGCGACTGTCGAGTACCGCTATTATATAAACGTTGCTGGCAGCAATCCGGTACACCAACCTCCGTGGCGAGATAATCAGCTCCCGATAGATATAAATACCGCGTGCATGTAGTTCAGGAATAACCCTGCCTCGCTCGGGAGAGAGATACAACGCTGCTGCTTTAAGCTTGATTTTTTCAAGAACATGCAAGGCATTGAGCGGATCATCGCTTGCAATAAAGGTTATAATCTCTCTGAGATCTCTTTCAGCAACTTCAGTCCATAACACAGCATAACCTGCGCTCATGACTTCTCGGCTCTCAACAGGCGTTCAATATCACCGAATACCTCCTCCTGTGGACGAATGTTGCCTTTACGGATATCCTCTTCACCCTGAGCAAGCAGTTTGAGCAATCCAAGTGCATTGCGCATCTCCTCATAGCTTTTCGGATCTTGAAGAACAGCTCTCGGCTCACCGTTCTGGGTAATGATAATCGGACGACGGGTATCATTGATCTGATCAAGAAGATCAGCCGTTTTAGCCTTAAGATAGGTGACCGGTTTGATGTCAGTAGTAATATTCATGTCTCTCCTTATTCGTTTTCTCTTCTAACTTAATATAGTACGAAATTCGGTTAGATAAGACCAACATTCCATGGTGCTACTATAACCCCAATAGAGTATTCAGCTTATGCAACACTTCATCAACCGCTGCTGTCGGTAAACTGCAAATCAACTCAGCTTGCCTGATCTTCCAGTCAAGACTTTTTACCTGATCAGATAATACCGCTCCTTTGATCTTCAAGCCTTCAGGGATTAACACTTCAAACGGATACTCTTTAATGCGCGTGGTAACCGGGCAGAGAAGCGCCAAACCAACTCTGGAGTTGTACGCAGCAGGAGAGAGTACCAAGGCAGGGCGACGTCCCACCTGTTCATGCCCTGCTTGTGGATTAAAGGCAAGCCATACGATATCACCACGATTTGGAATATACGCCATAAGATCACCAGTTTTCCTTGCCCACAGCGTCACCAGTATCACATTCATCATGCAGATTATCGTCAGTGATACCACCAAGCAGGTGAGCAAGATCCGGTTTGATAGCGACTATTGGACGGATAACGAGTTGCCCCTCAACCAAAGAGATGTCTACATCCGAATCTTTTTCCAGTTTAGCCTCAAGTGCATAGCTCATCGGTATTCTCAAGGCAAGACTATTGCCCCATTTCTGAACCTTTGTAAGCATACATATCTCCATTATTGTTTATACAATGTAGATACTTTTTTCCGCAGGATAAAGCAAGGAAATTGTTGGTTACGTTTCGAAAGTGTATCGGGAGGGAGTAAAGCCACAATCAGCCCGGATAAAAAAACGCATCAAAATAAAAACAACTGCACTAATTTTCCTTTACCTTTAGATGGATGAGAATGAATATTGAATCCAAAAGAATTAATTATGGAATTATCTGCCATAGTAACACCTGCCACTGAAGGTGGTTATGTTGCGTTCAATCCTGAAACAGGAACGACTACCCAAGGTAAAACCATTGAAGAGTCTCTTGCGAATCTGCAGGAAGCAACTGAATTATATCTGAAAGAGTTTCCCATGATTCAGTCAGGACGCTCTTTGCTGACAACATTCCAAGTTGCAACACATGTCTGAGTTACCCCTCGGGTTTCAACATATTTCACTTAAATGAAACGCAAAGTTTACATCGAAACATCTGTCATCAGCTATCTGACGGCTCGCCCAAGCAAAACGATTCTCGGAGCTGCTCACCAACAGCTCACTCAGTCGTGGTGGGAAAAGCGCTTCGAGTACGATCTTTTCGTTTCCCAGTCAGTCTGGCAAGAATGCGCGGCTGGCAACCCTGATGCCGCAACAAGGAGACTGGCAGCGATTGAAGGACTTGACCTGCTTGTTATAACCGAAGAAATGATAGCGCTTGCCGAGGCACTGATTAGCCAGCGACTCATTCCGGCCAAAGCAATTGAAGATGCCCTGCACATTGCTATAGCCACTTTGCACCATGTTGATTTTTTGCTTACGTGGAATTGTCGGCATATAGCCAACCCCGTAATCCAGGAAGGCATTGCTGAATATCTTGAAAAACGGGGATTATTTTTGCCGGTTATTTGTACACCAGAAGAACTTACAGGAGGAAATAACGATGAATGACGAAATCATTGATGAAGTACGAGCTATCAAAGAGTCTATCGGCGCCAAATTCAATTACAACCTTCGCGCTCTCTTTGAAGAGATCAAGCGTGGCGAAGCTGAAAGCCAAGCCAAAGGAATTAAGCTGGTTCTTCCTCCAGCCAATCCTGAAAATTTGCCAACCTCCGCATTGCAACGAGGCAAAACACGGAGGCGCCAGATACATCACAGTAATCCGGCATGAAAACGCTCACCATGGAATTGTGCGACCACACGAACATAATTTCAGTTATTTGTGATTGTGCGGGCTTACAACTGCATGCAATTGGACAAAAGAATTCATTTTGACCATTCGTATTCAAAATCAGTATTACTGCTATTTAACTTTTGAAAGCGATAACCACTTCTTTTGAAATGCTGATTTAGCTTGAAGAACCCTTGAAAAAGCCTTCACAAAAGAATCATTTGGATTGCTTAAATCGATTGCCTGCTGTTGTCGCAATGTTTCCATAAAACCTAAAATAGCTTCTTTTATTTCATTTGCTTCGCTCAATAGTTCACCTTGATAGAGTGCGACATTTAATAAAAGTTTAGGGACTTTTTCATACGGCTGAGGCTTAACCTCTCCTTCTGGCAATTTCTGTTCGAATTGTATTTTTGCAACCAGTTGCTGTACAGAACCTTCAATTTCTTCTGCAAGACACCCTACAAGTTCTAACTTCTCTCTACGTATTCTACGGATGTCTTTTTTTTCCTGCCAATGCACTTGGATTATCGTACCAATTATTACCATAACTCCACCGAGTAATACTTGTATCAGCGACATCCATTCTTTGTTTGCTGTAGTTGCATCTAAGCTACTTTTAATCTCCTTGAGTAACTGTAATATTTCCAATTCCATATTTTTATCAGTTTATTTTTTTGATTTCCGATTTGTAAGTAAAAATTACGCAAAAAAAACCATTAGTCATTCCTTAAGAGTTTTTTTCTCTTGTACCTTCAGGGGGTACACGGGGGGATTTTCCCCCTTGCCAAGTCTGGGACGAAGAGTACGACCAAAACTTGCTACTCTTTCTAAACTGACAAAATCAGCAAAAAAAATTCAGAAAAAATACTGTTTAGACACTAACCCCAATGTTTCCAACCACCAGACAAGAAGTTTAGAATTTGCTCAAGACGAATGGTTAGCACGCGATTGAATAAGTCGTTTTTCGTATTCAATCCATATCGTTCCAATCATTCACACCAGCTCCCGAAACTGGCGATGGAGGTCTTTGCGTGAAAGGCTGTACATGTGCACGTAGAGCAGATTGAACATGAGAACGGCTGAGCGCAGTTTGGGCGCTCGGATAGCACGTTTCAGGGCATTCTGTACGGTAAAAACGCGTTTTGTAAGGCCGGTGTAGCTGGGAATAAATTCTTCGAGCGCAATGCGTTGCGGTTTGTAGAGCATCTCCTGACCCCATGAAAAACGGAAGGCATCGTGATCATCTCTTGAGTGAAGGAGACGACCTTCATTAGCGAGACGGTCAAATACTCCGGTACCGGGAATAGGGCGTAGCAGATTGATACCGGGGACATCGATACCGGTCTCCTCGATAAACGCCTCTATCCTGCCTGGCAGTTCAAGGGTATCCTCGTCAAGGCCGTAGATAAAACTGCCGTAGACGCAAATACCGGCTTTACGGATATTTTTTATGCACTCCACCTGACGATTTGAAGGGTTATGAAACTTCTGATGGGCATGGTTGCTTCCATCATCGAGGCTTTCAATTCCGACAAGGAGCGCTCCGCACCCTGAACGGGAAAAAGCTTCAAGCAATTTTGGTTTTTCCCCGAGCGCTGTAGTAGCCTGACCAACCCAGTTGATTCCAAACGGCACGAGTTCAGTGAACAGTTTTTCAGCATAGGAGTCGTCGGCATTGATCGTATCGTCGAGAAAGAAAAATATTCTTTTGTCCTGTTTCAGAAAGGCTTCAACCTCTTTGAGAACTGACGGAATGCTCCGGTGACGAAGCTTGTGGCCGTTCATGACATGCACATTGCAAAAATCGCAGCTGTAGGGACACCCACGGGTTGTCTGCACCACGTTGGTGGTAAAATAGCTCTGGATATCAAGCGCATGTTTATCGACAAAACGGTCAACCGAAAGATCGGGAAACGAAGAGACCCTGTACTCTTTTTTCAACGTCCCGGCAAGGAGATTCTGCTGCACCTCCGTCCATATATCGTCAGCCTCTCCGATAACAAGAACATCCGCATGGTCACGGCACTGCTCTGGAAAGATGGTGACATAGGGTCCACCAAGCACAACTTTAATCCCTTTTGAACGAAGCGCACCGGCAAGCTGAAATGCAGGCTTGACCGCACCGGTCTGGACGCTGATACCGACAAGATCCCAGTGTCGCTCAAGGGGAACTTTTTCGAAACGAAGATCGCAGATGGTCTGAGTAACGCCCGCCACTTTCCGGGAACTGAGAATCATCAGGGCAAGAGGGGGGATGGCAAATTGCGCACGCCGGATAACATTGCTCAAGAGAGTGTCTTTCAGAGAGCTGAAAAAACTGTGTGAAGAGGCACTGTCCAAAAGAGATGTTCCGTCAACTCCACTGTCTGCCTGAATAAATACCAGCAATACCTGCTTGTCATGCCCCATATTATCCTTCATCAGTTAATTCTGCCTGTACGCGCAAGTTCCTGCAGTTTTTTCAGCTCAAGCAGTGCCTCAATAGGAGTAAGCCGATCAAGATCGATAGACTCAATAGCAGTGCGGAGAAGGGCATCAGACTCTTCAAAAAGACTGATCTGCAAACTTTGTATTTTCGCCGGCCTGTCAACGGGAATTTCAATATCACGCTTTTCCATGCCAGCCAGTATCTCCCTGGCACGCGTTATAACTTCAGCAGGCATTCCGGCCATTTTAGCCACCTCGATACCGTAACTGTTGTCAGTTGAACCCTTGACGATTTTGCGTAAAAAAATAACCGTGTCAGCGGTCTCCACAACAGTGGCATTGTAGTTCACAACACACGGGAGACGTGTTTCAAGTTCAGCAAGTTCATGGTAATGCGTTGCAAAAAGAGTCCTTGCCTGAATGGAGTGTGCTATATATTCGCTCATCGACCATGCAATCGACATGCCGTCAAACGTGCTTGTTCCCCTTCCGATTTCATCAAGCAGCAATAGACTGCTGGTCGTGGCGTTGTTGAGAATGCTCGCTGCTTCATTCATTTCAACAAGAAAAGTGCTTTCGCCGGAGGTAATGTTGTCTGAAGCGCCTACCCTGGTAAAAATCCGGTCCACAAGCCCGATTTCAGCCCGCTCAGCCGGAACAAAACTACCAGCTTGAGCAAGCAACACAATAAGGCCTGTCTGGCGCAGAAATGAACTTTTTCCAGCCATATTCGGGCCGGTTATGATCAGCATTTTCTGCTTTTCATCCATCAGACAGTCATTCGGCACATAGGGCTCATCGGCGCTCATCATTCTTTCAAGTACCGGATGACGTCCATTGACGATAACAAGCTTTTCATCTGCCTTGATCTCCGGTTTGCAATAGCCGTATTCCGCAGCAGAGAACGCAAACGAACAGAGAGAGTCTATTTCGGCAATAATAACAGCATTTTCCTGAATGGCTGACGCGTGCCCGGCAATCATCGCACAAAGATCATGGAAAAGCTGTGCTTCCAGAACCAGGCTTTTCTCTTCGGAATTGAGAATCTTTGCCTCATACTCTTTTAACGCGGGAATGGTATAGCGCTCCGCATTGACAAGTGTCTGCTTTTTTTCATAATAAGCGGGAACCTTGTCGCGATTGGCATGGCTGATTTCGATATAGTAGCCGAACACCTTGTTGAAACTGACCTTAAGGGAGGAAATCGACGTACTGGCGCGCTCCTGCTGCTGAATCTCCATAAGACGATCCTTGGCTGTCGAGGCAATAGAGCGAAGCTCATCAAGATCAGCATGATAGCCCATACGGATATAACCGCCATCACGCATTGATGCGCCTGACTCAGGATCAATAGCCTCCTCAATGCGCCCGGCAAGTTCCTGGAGAGGATGTAACGAGGATGCAAGCACACGGAGCCTCGGCGATCCTGCATCCTGAAGCAGCTCTTTAAGGAGGGGAATAACAGAAAGAGAGAACCCAAGCTGACGGACCTCTCTCGGTATGGTACGGAAGGTTGCAATACGCGCAAGGGAGCGCTCAAGATCATTGATACCCGATAACTGTTCAGAAAGGTTATCACGCAATGCTCTCAGTTCAGCAAGTTCTTCGACGGCATCAAGACGCTCTTGGATATCCTCAATTCTTTTCAGAGGCCTCTGCAGCCATCGCCGAATAAGACGCGCTCCCATAGGATTTCGCGTACGGTCCATCACCTGAAGAAGGCTGCCATTCTGCGTGCCATCCTGCATGGAAGAGATAATTTCAAGATTTCTCTTGGTCTGCAGATCGAGCGTCATATACTCACTGCTGTGCAACTCACCGATCCGCGTAATATAAGCAAGGCTGTTCTGCCGGGTCTCCTCCAGATACTGAAGAATGACACCCGCAGCAACTTTGCCCGCCCGATTACCATCAATACCAAACCCTTTCAGGGAGTGGGTCTTAAACTGGCGCGAAAGAACCTCTTCGGTCTGATCTTCACTGAACATCCATGCGTCAAGTTCAGTAAAAAGAGCCTCACGGGAGAGGCCCTTTTTCAGAAGTTCCACCCGCTCTTTATCTGCCGAAGATACAAGGATTTCCGAAGGGTGAAGCGACAGGATAAACTGGGTAAGCTCATCGGGCTGGAACGAGGCAATCCGGAATTCAGCTGTAGTAACATCAATAAAAGCCAACCCTGCTAAAAGCGTCCTGCCCTCCTTTAGAAATGCAACAGCACAAAGATAGTTGTTATGACGGTCATCAAGAATCTTGTCACTGTAGGTAATGCCCGGAGTAACAATATCGGTAATTTCACGTCGGACAATCCCCTTTGCCGAGGCTGGATCCTCAACCTGGTCGCAGATAGCTACCTTGAATCCTTTTTTTACCAGTTTGGCAATGTACCCTTCACTTGCATGATGCGGGAATCCGGCCATCGGTATTTCAGCCGAACGCTTTGTTAGAACGATATTCAAAGCAGCGGAAACAAGCTCGGCATCTTCAAAAAAGGTTTCATAAAAATCGCCGACCCGGAAAAGCAGCAAAAAATCGGGGTACCGTTCCTTTACTTCCAGATACTGGCGCATCATGGGAGAGTGCTCTTTCTCGGCAATACCCTCTTTTCTGCTCATTATGTAATAATCAGTTATTAAACCCCTTAAAGAGCTTCAGCCCTTCTCCTGTATCAAGAAAAGAAGCTACTGCAGCGAAACTTAATAAACAATAGCTGGAATTGTGCTCTCGGGCTTGATATGAGGTTTAGAAAAAAGTATGTTCAGAAAAAAGTTTACAGGAAAATGCCTCGATTTTTGAACCTATGGTTTTTCATACAATACTGCGCTTTCTGCACATCGTATCTTTTGCTGCTTGGTTTGGCACTATTCTGGCATCGCTCTTTTTCCTGAAAGCCATAGAAAGCAAACTTACAGGCAATGACGACAACACTGCAGAGTATGCTCAGCTGCTGCAGCGGTTTCTAAAACTCGAGACAAAGGTTGCAGACGTTGCCGTCATAGGGGTAATCCTCTCAGGCATTATGCTTGCCGCTTTTTACCACGGATGGACAATCCCGGTGTTTGTAAAATCACTGCTTATTGTTCTTCAGATTGCCCTGACCATCGGCTATATCATCCGTTCAGTCCGCACACTCACCTATCCATGTTCAAAGCAAGAGTATAAAAGCTGGTACCGTCTTTTTGGAATTTCACTCACCATGTTTTCTCTGGTACTCTTTGTCAGCTTTTTTCTTCTCTGAAACCATTCGTGCTACAATAGGGTTCGGTAATTTGATTTTCAACGAATTAATAGTATATTTGAGACCTTTATCACTAAAATATTTGTATACGATGCAGGCGTTGATCAAGATTTCCGATAAACAATTTCTGGTAAGACAAGGGGATACCCTTTTCGTCCCTAAACAAAAAGCTTCAATTGGCGAAACCCTGGAGATCAAAACCCTGGCTGCCATTGACGGTGCAAATACCAACCTGAACCCAGCCAACAGCATTCAGGCAAAAGTTCTTGGTCATGTCAAGGATGACAAGGTCATCGTTTTCAAGAAAAAACGTAGAAAACGTTACCAGTCAAGAAACGGACACCGTCAGCAGATGACTCAGATCGAAATTATTTCGCTTTAAACACAAGTTCAGGATCTTTAACGTTAATTTTTTCTCATGGCTCATAAAAAGGGTGGCGGGTCGACTAAAAACGGTCGCGACAGTAATCCGAAATATCTCGGAGTTAAAGCTGCAGGAGGTTCCACTGTAGCTGCAGGCACAATCATTGTTCGTCAGAGAGGCACCGTTATCAAGCCGGGCGACAATGCTGGATTAGGACGTGATCATACGATATTTGCTCTGACTGATGGTGTTGTTACCTTCCGTAACGGGCGCAACAACAAGAAACAGGTCAGCATCCTTCCTTGCTGATACTATTGCAATGAAATAAGTTTCTACGATAAAAAAAGCCGCCTTTATTGAGGTGGCTTTTTTTATTATATGGTCATTACGGTCACAAAAAATTCTGATCACAATAAAAAAACATTTACCTCTTATGAAAATCACCGTTATCGGAGCCGGAAATGTAGGTGCTACTGCAGCTCTCCGCATTGCTGAAAAACAGCTCGCAAAAGAAGTTGTTCTGATTGATATCGTCGAAGGAGTCCCCCAAGGCAAAGCTCTCGACATGTATGAATCCGGACCCGTCGGTCTTTTTGATACCCATGTTACAGGTTCTAATGACTATAAAGATTCCGCTGATTCAGATATCGTTTTGATTACTGCCGGTCTTGCAAGAAAACCCGGAATGACAAGAGAGGATCTCCTGAATAAAAATGCCTCAATTATCAAGGAGGTTACAACCCAGGTAATGAAATACTCCCCGAATCCGATAATCGTGATGGTTTCAAACCCCCTTGATGTCATGACCTATGTGGCCCAGGCTACCAGCGGACTTCCGAAAGAGCGGGTTATCGGCATGGCCGGCGTGCTTGACACAGCGCGCTTCAAAAGCTTTATTGCAGAGGCATTGGATGTCTCCATGCAGGATATCAGTGCATTGGTACTCGGCGGACACGGTGACTCCATGGTACCGGTCGTTAATTATACCAATGTCGCCGGTATACCGCTGACTGAACTGTTACCACAGGATACCATCGATGCACTTGTAGAGCGGACAAGAAACGGAGGAATTGAAATTGTCAACCATCTGAAAACCGGCTCTGCATTCTATGCACCTGCAGCTTCTGCAGTAGAGATGATTGAAGCAATCGTCAAAGACCGCAAGCGCATTATCCCCTGCACAACCCTTCTTGAGGGTCAGTACGGTATCGATAATGTTTTCTGCGGTGTCCCGGTTAAACTCGGAAAAAACGGCGTTGAACAGATTCTTGAAATCAACCTTTCTTCTGCAGAACTTAAGGCACTCCAGCAATCTGCTGCCATTGTTGATGAAAACTGCAAAAGCCTTGCCTCTATTTTAGCCTGAGCTCTGAATGTTTTTGAAATAATTCTGCCATGAAAAAAAGCGGCTGTAAAGCCGCTTTTTTCATAGTCAGGTGTCCCCCATTACACCTGACTAATCTCACTGGCGTGAGAGGTTTCAAAGATATATAAACAACTCCCGTGCCAAAAGCATATTATCAGCTTCTGTCAGTACATATATTTCATTTTAAAACAATAACTTATAAACCTTTTCATCATAAAAAGCGGCAAAACACACTGAGCGGGATGTTGTCTCATTTTATTGCCAACATCTCTTCCCTGTATGTAAATGTGGAACACTGTCTCATAAGTGAGACAACACGAATTCAGCCTTGATCCAGCTCCGGCTCTTCATGAGTGAGACAGTGAATAGCCCCAAGTCCCCAGACAAGATCGGAACAATCAATACCAACAACGTTTCTGCCGGGAAAACATTCCTGAAGTATTGCTATGGCTGCCTGGTCCTGAGAACAACGGTAGAGAGGCACAAGAACAACAGTATTGGAGATATAGAAATTTGCGTAACTGGCGGGCAGGCGATCACCATGGAAATATACCGGAGAAGGCATTGGAAGTTTCAACACCTTCAATTGATTCCCGCTTAGATCAGTATAACTCTGAAGCCTCTTGTAATTCTCCTGCAACGCCGCATAGTTCTCGTCAGAAGGATTTTCTTCAACAGCGATAACAATGGTCGTTTCATTGACAAATCGAGCCATATCGTCCACATGACCGTCAGTATCGTCACCAGCAATGCCATCGCCAAGCCAGAGAACTTTTTCGATACCAAGATAACGCCCAAGTTCACGCTCGATATCTTCCCTTTTCAGAGAAGGATTGCGGTTAGGATTGAGAAGACAGGCCTCACTCGTCAGGAGAAGTCCTTTTCCATTCACATCAATAGAACCTCCTTCAAGAACCATACCGGGAAAAACAATATCCAGCTGCAACAGCGATGCAATTCTTTCAGGAACAGCTTGATCTTCATCGAAAGGCTTATACTTTTCACCCCATGCATTGTAATCCCAATTGACTATAATTTTCTCAACACCGCCAGCTGTGCGGCGGAAGACAAAATTCGGGCCATGATCCCTGCACCAGGCATCATTGGTAGGAATCCGGTGAAGAAAAATACGCTCCATCCGGATCTGCTGATGGCGGGAATTGCGAAGCAATGCAAATACCTCACGCTCCATAGCCTCATCAAGAACATTGATATGCACCTCCTCGGATGAACTCAGCCAAGATATAATTTCAACAAACACTGCAGGAATCGGGTCAAACTTACCCGGCCAGGTTTCAAGCCTGTGAGGCCAGGAAAGCCAGGTTGCCTTATGCAATGCCCACTCAGAAGGCATGAAATAACTAGACTCTGTCATAGTTCAGGGATTTTGCAGAAATTTCTCTTATGCGCATAATTCGCTGCATCACCGGAGGATGTGAATAATTGAGAAAAACATACAATGGATGAGGTGTCAAATTCGACAGGTTATTGCGTGACAACTTTTTCAGCGCCTCGGCAAGGGCCGCTCCCCGATCAAACGTTGTTACAGCAAAATAATCCGCCTCGTACTCATGCTTTCGTGAAAGAGCCTGTATAGCAATAGAAAGGATCCACTCCACAGGGCTATAGAGGAGCGAAAAAAAGATCAAGCTCCCATAGACTGAGATATCCTGCATGAAAAACGCATCAAACAACGCACGGTTATTCATGAACAGGGAGAGCAGAAAAAAAAGCACACCAAGATTTCCAAGACTGAGAATCATGTTGACAATAATATGCTTCTTTTTGAAATGACCTATTTCATGGGCAAGGACGGCAACAAGCTCATGGACGGGATGAGCTGTAATAAGCGTATCGAAAAGAGCAATCCTCTTGTGTTTACCAAACCCGGTAAAAAAAGCGTTTGCTCTCGCTGAACGTTTTGATCCATCAAGAACATAAATTCCCGTAAGAGGGAAGTGCACCTTAGCGGCATAGTGCATAATGGCGCTCTTCAGTTCGCCCTCTTCAAGCGGAACAAACTTGTTGAACAGGGGCATAATCCATGTTGGAGCAACATACTGAAGCACCAGAGAGAAGAGAGTAATTCCACCCCAAGCCCAAACCCAAGCCATCGGCCCGGTCTCTTCAAAAAACCAGAGAACTGCTCCAAGGAGAGGAGTTCCTATAAGAAGAGTAAGTAAGAACGTTTTCAGGATATCAGCACCAAAAACTTTTGGAGTGGTTTTATTAAACCCGAATTTCTCTTCGATGATAAAGGTTTTATAGACGCTGAAAGGAAGATCGATCATGGATTGCATCAGCAGCAAAACACCTATATAGAGCACCCCGGCAGCAATCGGATGAAATCCGTACCCCCTTAAAAACTGGTCCAGCAGATTAAATCCACCAAGAAACCAGAACAGAAGAAGCACAGAAAGATCTACAGCAGCCGCAAACAATGAAAAAACGGTGGAAACACGCAGATAGTCCCGTGATTTACTGTAAGCATCCTCATCATACACTCCCGTGAACTCACCAGGAAGCGGGGCTTCAGCCGCCTTGAGATTCAGCAGTTCCGAAACCAGTTTGACAAGAAAAGTAATGACCAGCGTAAAAAAAACAACGGCTCCAAAAATGTTCATAACAACTAGGGAAAATTTACAAAACAAGAACGGCCAACAATTCAGGGCCGCTCATAACTCTTTATTCGTCAAGAAACCTCTTCTGCAAATCTCCATATGTCTCAATACGCCGATCACGCAAAAAAGGCCAGTGCGACCTGTAATATTCTATGCGGCTTCTGTCACACTGTGCAAGCAGAATGGTTTCATCGTGAAAGGAGGCTTCAGTCATGAGTTGACCAAACGGATCACAAACAAAACTGTTTCCCCAGAATTCAAGTTCCCCTTCTGTTCCAACCCTGTTGGCTGCAGCAACAAAGACCCCATTTGCCAGAGCATGGCTCATCTGTATAGTTTTCCATGCCTCCTGCTGAGCTCGGCGCACCTCTGAAGAGAGTTCTGTGGCTGCCCAACCGATTGCTGTAGGATAAAACAGAATTTCTGCACCTTTAAGCGCAGTCAACCTTGCTGCCTCAGGGAACCACTGATCCCAGCAAATCAAAACGCCAATCGTGGCATAGCGTGTTTTAAACACTTTATAGCCAAGGTCGCCCGGTGTAAAATAAAATTTTTCGTAAAATCCGGGATCATCCGGAATATGCATTTTACGGTACTTACCAAGAATGGCACCATCCGCATCAATGACAGCTGCAGTATTGTGATATAACCCCCTTGCCCTTGCTTCAAAAACCGGGGCTACAAGCACCACCTCCAGCTCACGCGCAAGCTGCTGCATCACTTGAATTGATGGACCAGGAACGGTTTCAGCATAGTCAAACGCCTTATAATCCTCTTTCTGACAAAAATAGAGCGTCGTAAAGAGCTCCTGCAAGCAGATAATCCGCGCACCTTGAGAAGCCGCTTCCCTTATTTTTTCACAGGCTTTAAGAAGATTTTCTGCCGGATCACGCTCGGCGGAAGTTTGAACGAGCGCAATAGTAACAGTATCGGCATGCATAGAAGAACGAGATTACTTTATAAGAAGACCGGCAGACAAAAGAATGCCATGAAGAGTCATCAGCTTTCCAGTACCAGCAAGCACATTATTCAGTTCCTTTCCCTCGCTTGCATAGAGCACCTTGATCATCCTGAACGCAAGCGGCAACGACAGAAAAGAGAGAAGAACCCAGGGGGAATAACCATACAGCAAAAGAAAAGCGGGCACACAATAAGCCATAACCGTCAATGCAATATAGAGTCTCCGCGCCCACTCAGCTCCAATACGGGCAGGCAGGGTCATTTTTCCAACCTTACGGTCAGTGGCAATGTCACGAATATTGTTGACAAGAAGAATATTGACGGAAAACGAGCCCGGAGCAACAGCAGCAACAAGCACTGGAAGAGAAAGGGAAAGTGCCTGCACATAGTAGGTACCGGCAACAGCAACAAGCCCGAAAAAAATAAATACAAACACATCTCCAAGGCCGGAATAGGCTATCGGATAAGGTCCACCGGTATAGGCCCAGGCAAAGAGAAGAGAGAGCATACCGATCAGGAGAATCGGCCACCCGACGGTGTAGACAAGATAGAGCCCAAGCAGAAACACAGTGCCAAGCAGCACAACCGATACCTGTATCATTATCCTTTCACTGATAATACCGGCAGCTACAGTTCTTGTCGGCCCAAGCCTTTCGGCAGTATCAGCCCCCTTGCGAAAATCATAAATCTCGTTAATGAAATTGGTCGCCACCTGAATGCCAAGCGCGCAAATAAGGGCTACAAGAGCCGGAAGCAAACGAAATTGTCCGGCAGAAGCTGCAAGGGCAGAACCCAGAATAACTGGTACGGCTCCGGCCGGCAATGTTTTCGGTCGGATTGCCAGCATCCATGCCTGCAGTGATGAAGGTATGGGCAACGTTGTTTCAGCTGTTTTCAGATGCATTCTTTTTTTCCTTTGCCTTTTTGAGGCTGCTGAACGTATGCCTGATCTTTTCGCCAGGTTTGATATAGGTTAGGCTGTTGCGCACAGCCATTGCCGCATCACTCAGCCCTGTCTGAATAATTTTAAGTTTGCCCGGATAATACGCTATATCACCGGCTGCATAGAGACCGTCAACTGATGTTTTCATATGACTGTCGACAACAAGAGCATTATCGGTGAGTTCAAGATCCCACTCTGCGAGAGGGCCAATGTTGGACTTGAACCCTATCAAAAGAAGCAGGCGATCAGCTTCCACTCTGAGCATTTTACCACTCTTCGTCCTGAGGTGAACCGCTGTAAGCACCCCACCTTCAGTATCAACTGCAGTCACTTCTGTATGTAAAAACACATCAACACTACCATTTTCCTTAGCCTCAAGCACCTCTCTTGCAGTCTTGCCGTGACCCTGAAAATCATGCATGCGATGAACCAGAGTAACTTTGGCGGCAGTGTTCAACAGGCCGATTGTCCAGTCGAGAGCGGAATCACCTCCACCGACAATGACAACCCTTTTGCCTGCAAAATCAACAACATTTTTAACCGCATAAAACACGCTTGTACCCTCAAGATGGTCAATATCAGTAAGTTGAGGCAGCTTACGAGGAGAAAAAGCCCCCAAACCAGCCGCTATAAGCAAAGCCCTTGAAAGGAATACCCTGCCTGAGGAAACGGTAACCTCAAATGTTCCATCAGCAAGTTTCCGATAGAGGGTAACCGTTTCGCCAAGAACAACTTCCGGATTATATCTTTCCGTCTGCTTCCATAAGCTCTCAACCAGACCGGCAGCAGGAACTTCCTGAAACCCTGCAACATCATAAATATGTTTTTCAGGATAGAGAGCTGCAAGCTGTCCTCCAAGTTGAGGCATACTTTCAATAATCCGACAGCTGATATTATTCATCCCACACTGGAATGCAGCAAAAATGCCGGTAGGACCGCCACCAACGATGGTGAGATCACGGATCTCTTCACCGCCATCAAAATACAGTTTATTTATGGTCATTGGTTCGAGAATACCGGATTACTGGATACTACCCTGTCCTTGAGCTTTTTCAGACCCCGAATTTTTCAGATAAATCATTCCTTCAGGATCAACCATACCATAAAGGATCGTCATCAAATGCCCTGCGGCATCAAGCTCGTGAATTTCCACATGTATTGCATCCCGTTTCCTGACCTGGTTTCCTTCGTTATCCTTGAAATAAAAAAGTGCTTTGACACCTCCATGGGGAGTGGTTCCCTCAAACTGGTAGTTACCATCCTCAAGTTCGTCAAGAGCGCAGCCTGCAGAAGAGGAGTCTATAGGACAGGATGCACATTGGGAATAAAAGCCTTCGGCTGAGTCAGCGAATTCACAAATGGGAAATTTCATAATCTCTCTGTTATTTTCGTCAGGATACTGGTGCCTGCAAATATATACATTTAAAAAATATTGTTGTAGAGTTGGAAGTTTATTGATTTCTTATGTCTCGGATTTCAACAATAGAATTAAGCTCTATACGCAATGTTAGCAAAGCGGATCATACCATGTCTTGATGTTCGTAACGGACGGGTAGTAAAAGGAATAAATTTCGAAGGATTACGAGATGCCGGTTCCATCCTTGAACAGGCACGCTTTTATAACAATGAACTGGCTGACGAACTGGTTTTTCTTGATATTTCTGCATCACTTGAATCCCGAAAAACAACACTGGAAGAGGTGCTGAAAGTTTCCGGAGAAATTTTCATTCCACTCACTGTCGGCGGCGGAATAAACTCAGTTGAACGCGCCAAAGAGGTTTTTCTGCATGGTGCCGACAAAGTTTCTGTCAATACTGCTGCTGTCAACGATCCGGCACTCATCACCCGCATTGCAGAAAAATACGGTTCACAAGCCGTTGTGGTTGCCATAGACATCAAAAAAATTGGTAACGATTACCTCGTTCATACCCACTCGGGGAAAACACCGACCCGATATGAAGCATTGGAATGGGCGCATATTGTTCAGGAGCTCGGTGCAGGGGAAATCCTCCTGACCAGCATGGACAGGGATGGCACCAAAGAGGGTTACGACAACGACATTCTCAGCAGGGTATCAACGTCTGTTCATATTCCAGTCATCGCATCCGGTGGAGCCGGCAATCTGGAACACCTCTATGATGGCTTTACCAAAGGCCATGCAGACGCAGCTCTTGCTGCATCCATATTCCACTTCCGGCAACACTCCATCCGTGAAGCAAAAGAATTCCTGAGGGAAAGGGGCATTGCTGTCAGACTTTAAACAAGTCGCATTAACGTAATCAACGAGACTCTTCCTCAAGCCTTTTGCGGAAACCCTGCAACTCCTTGCGACGTTCAGCAGTAGTTTCAGGATAGGATAACTTCATATCCGTCAACGTCTTAACAATAAGGCTGGAAACAATAAGTCTGGCATTTTGTTTATCATCAGCCGGCACAATGTACCATGGTGCATTTTTGGTGCTTGTTGCACCAAGACACTCCTCATAGGCGTGCATATACTGCTTCCAGTATCCCCTCTCCTCAACATCAGCGGTACTGAATTTCCAATTCTTTGCAGGTGCATCTATTCTATCCAGAAACCGTTTCCGCTGCTCCTCTTTTGAAAGGTGAAGAAAAAATTTCACAATCCTTGTCCCGTTCCGATAGAGATGCTGTTCCATATCAACAATCGAATCGAAACGCTGCTGCCAAACCTTCTCTCCATTAATCAGCTCATCCGGTATGCCCTGCCCGGCAAGTATTTCAGGATGTACTCTAACAATAAGCACCTCTTCATAATAGGAGCGGTTAAATATCCCGATATGGCCTTGCTCCGGCAGACAACGGTAACTCCTCCACAGAAAATCGTGATCAAGTTCCTCGGCGGAAGGATGCTTGAAACTGAAAACCTGACACCCCTGGGGGTTAACGCCGGACATCACATGCTTGATGACCCCGTCTTTTCCAGCAGCATCCATAGCCTGAAAAATCAGCAGCACGGCATACCGGTTATCTGCATACTGAACCTGCTGCAGCTTGCTCAACTGCTCGACATGAGTGGCAAGCAACTCTTTATACTCTTTTTTGGAACTGTAGACCGGGTCGACAAGCGTAGGACGTTTACCAAGATTTACATGTTCGCATGCACGAACCCGCAGAGTATCAAGGTCAAACCGCATAGCAATGAGATTGAAAATTTTACACTGAAACCCGCTTTTCAAATAGGCATGGATCAGTAAAAATGAAGATCTTTTAAGCCAATTTTAAGTTTCGGCTTACTCTTTTTTAAGAATCATGAAGCTACCTTATGATCCGAGGAGCCTCACTTACATCAACGGTAAATATTACTTAAATTTACTGAGACTATGAAGACGGCACTCGTGAAAACCAGAGGTTCTTCAGCCAAAGAGAGCGATAATGATTAACAGTTAAAACCTGTGCATATGAGACTTCTTATTATTGAAGATGAACCTGGAATAGCTGGTTTTCTCAAAGATGGACTTGAGGAGGAATACTTTGCCGTTGATATTGCTTACGATGGCAAAAATGGACTTGATCTTGCCATGACCAACGAGTATGACCTGATCATCATTGACTGGATGATTCCTGTCATAAGCGGCATAGAAGTATGTCGACAAATACGCAAGTCGGGAAGTCTGGTGCCGATAATGTTTCTAACCGCAAAAGACACCCTGGAAGATGTGCTGTTCGGCCTTGAAGCAGGGGCTAATGATTACATAAAAAAACCATTTGCCTTCGAAGAACTGCTTGCACGAATCAGGGTACAGCTCAGAAGTAAACATCAGGGCGACGACTCGCTACGTGCCGGTCACCTGAACATCAATCCGGGAACCCATCAGGTATTCTACGATTCCAGTGAAATCACTCTCACTCCCAAGGAGTTTGCCCTGCTTGAATACCTTGTACGCAATAAAGAGAAGGTGTGTACCAGGAGCCGCATCATCGAACACGTCTGGGACATCCATTTTGATTCTGATACCTCCGTGATTGATGTCTATATCACCTTTTTGCGCAGAAAACTTGAAAATGCAGGATGCGGCAACCTGATTCAAACCATTCGGGGTGTAGGCTATATCATTCGCGAATCCTGAAGCAAAACTGATGAATAGAGAAGCAAAGCATGCGCTCAAGAATACCTCCATCCTCTTCAAAAAATGGACGGTCATGAGTTTGCGTAACCGTATAGCTTTATACTATACCATTGCGACAGCCTTTCTCATCGCCCTTGTCTTTGCAATACTCTACTTCATGGTTGAAAGCATCGTTTATAAGCAATTCGATGAAGAAGTCAATAATGAGGTTGCTGAAGTTTTTGCAGATGCACACGTAACAAGTCACGATTTCACAAGTTTCTCACGGTTTAAAAATTTTATTGATGATAAAGAGATCAATTTCAGTGAGGTCAAACATGATCAGAAAGAAGCCGCAAAAGTAGACACTGAATTTATTCAACTGGTCAACCAAGAAGGAGAGGTCATCAATAAATCAAATAATCTTGCCCGCAACGTCCTGATATTCAAGCCCGGCGAGACAAAAACGATCTACTTCAACAGCACTATCAACAACTCAACGATTCGGCAGGGACAGCTTCCACTTTTCAATAGTGACGGCATCATCAAAGGATATCTCATTGTTGCTGTTCCCATGAAAAAAGCAATTATTGTCCTTCACGACCTGGAAAACGTTTTTCTGTTTTCATTTCCCGCCATTATTCTTACGCTCTTTGTTCTTACCCGGTTGATTGCCGGCAAAAGTATACGCCCCATCGAAAAGGTTATTGCAACTGCTGAAAAAATGACCCAGACAAACCTGAGTCAACGTATTGGGCTGCCCTATCATCATGATGAATTGTATCGTTTGGCGTCGACCATAAACGCCTTGCTTGACCGGATGCAGGATGCATTCCAGCGTGAAAAACAGTTTACAGCCGATGCATCACACGAACTGAAAACACCTCTTGCTGTGGTTAAAGGCACTTTGGAAGTTCTAGTCAGAAAACCGCGAGAAAAAGAACACTACGAAACCAAAATTCAATTCTGCCTGATAGAATTAAACCGCATGGCTCAACTGATCGACCAGCTTCTTATGCTTGCCCGGTATGAAAGCAGCAAAATTAAACAACATAGAGAGAAGGTCTCGCTCCACCTTGCCATTGAGAGTGTAATAGGACGATTGCACCCAATAGCGCTTGAAAAAGAAATCAACGTAGAGGTGAGAAGCAATGAAAAGTCGCCGGTCATTGCAGACCCTGCAATGCTTGAAGTTATCCTTGAAAATATTCTTTCAAATGCAATCAAATATTCTCCTGCAGGATCAGGCATAACCATAACGGTAGAGCAAAAAGAGAAAAACATCATGTGCAATATTACCGATCAGGGAATAGGGATTCCTGAAGAAAAACTGCATGCTGTTTTTGAGCGGTTCTACCGCGTTGATGAGTCGAGAAACTCAGACACAGGAGGGTTCGGACTAGGATTGTCCATAGTAAAAAGACTTGCCGATCTGCAAAAAATCCAGGTATCGGTGATAAGTAAAAAAAACCTTGGCACTACCTTTTCCCTGATATTTCCCTCCACATAACCATAAAGCTACCCTTTAAGGGTCTGGTATACGACAGCGCACATTCAGATTACCGGCTAATGCCAAAAAAAGTTGCTGTCGGCATGGTTTCGGGAAGAATATAAATGTAGCCGTTTGCTGTATCAAATAAAGGACTGAGAACGTTACTGTAAAATTCCTTGGTCGTATTAACACACCCAAGGGTTACCCTGTGGTCTTTTATATTCTTTGACTGCATTCGACTTAGCCGTGATGCTTCAGATTTACCCGAAGGAACAGCGTGTATTGCCAGTGCCGCCTCAAAGTCAATCCAGAGCACCTTTCCACCATCTAAATTAAGCCCGTGTCGCAACAGAAACCTGCCGGCAGCGGTAGTACGATCTTTTAGCGGTATCTGGGAAAGCTTAAGGGTTCCTGTCCCAGGGGTTGTCAAGTCGCCAACTGCACTGCCGAGAAGAACCGATGTAAGAGCGAGTATTCGACCGTCTTTGTCAAATACAAAAAGTTTTGCCTGTTTTTTGTCAACGATTATAAACGGAATTCCATGATTGTCATTGCTCCTGACCACCCAGTCTGTAACAAGAAGCACATCATCCGATTTTTTCTCGGATCCCAAAAAAGTACTTTTTTCTTTCTCTTCCTTTTCAACTGAGGGTGAAAATATGGTCAGACTCAGCGCAATAAGAACAAGAGAAAAAAATCTATGTCGGGAAAACTTCATACGACTTTTTTAAGTGCTGAGTGAAATCAGTCGGCAGTGGGCAATTTGCTGTAAATGCTTTCGTGCCGACTGAGGACTGATTAGTGCTGAGTACTGCGTGCTGAGTGCTGAGTATAAAGATGGATCCCTCAAAGGAGTTCGGGATGAGAAAGTGTGAAGGGGAGCTTCGCCTGAAAGAGCAATGTGGTTCATTGTTTCAGGCGTTTGAGTGCTTCTCTGGCTTGCGGGAGCCCCTGATCGGATGCCAATTGATACCATTGCCTGGCGTCTGTTTTGCTTGCTGTTACTCCTTCTCCCTTTTCGATCATCACGCCCAAGTAATACTGTGCATTCGGGTTGCCTTGCAGTGCTGAAAAACGATACCATTTCAGAGCTTCAACATTGTTTTTCATGATACCAAACCCGTTAGCGTACATCCAGCCGAGATGACACTGGGCATGCGCATTGCCCTTATCAGCTGCCAGTCGGTACCATTTGACTGCCTCCGCATTGTCTTTTTTGACACCCTCACCGTTGTAGTACATCCATCCAAGGTTGTACTCTGCGACAGCGAGCTTCAGCAAGGCTGCAAACCGGTACCACTTCACCGCTTCAACGCTGTTTTTAGTGACACCCTGACCCTGGTAGAGCATGGCCCCGTAGTTGAACTGACTGATTGCAAGGCCATTTTGTGCCGCCATCCGGTACCATTTCGCTGCTTCTGTATAGTTTTTCGAGACTCCCTCTCCTTTATAAAAGGCGTTGGCGAGATTAAGCTGAGCCTGTGACAGGCCCTTATCCGCTGCTATCCGATAGTGTTTTACTGCTTCAGTATAGCTTTGTGCAACTCCCTGGCCTTGATAGTACATCCATCCGAGGTTGTAATGACCAACTGCTAATCCTTGTGCTGCCGCCAGACGAAACCATTTTTGAGCTTCAGTATAATTTTGTTTAACTCCTTCGCCTTTGTAGTACATCAATCCAAGATTGGACTGGGCCAGTGAGAACCCCTTGTCCGCAGCCTGACGATAGTACTTTGCGGCCCTGACATAGTCCTGTTTAACGTTAAGGCCCTGATATAATATTTCAGCAATGCTGAATTGAGCTTGTGGAAGACCTTTCACTGTTGCATCATAATACCACTTTAACACTTCCTTATCGTTTTGATCAAATGCCTGTGCTGGATTGTTGTAGTATCCGACATTGAAATCATAGTAAGGCTTCATTCGTCCCTGTTCGGCGGCCAGACGATACCATTTAGATGCTGTAACTATATTACGCTGAACCCCCCGGCCATCCTGATACAACACGCCTAAATTGAACTGGGCCCTTACAAACCCGCGCTGAGCAGCTAAACTGTACCATTTCAGAGCTTGAACATCGCTTTGCGGGACACCCTGACCCATGGAGTACATCCATCCGAGGCTGTACTGTGCAATTGGAAGATTATGAGCCGCCGCAAGAGTGTACCAGTGAACAGCTATCGTATCATTTTGGGGAACACCAAGACCACGCTCGTACATCGAGCCAAGATTATACTGAGCCATTGCCATTTGCTGCGCTGCAGCCAGACGATACCAGCGAACTGCCTCCGTATAGTTTTTTTGAACTCCCTCTCCCATCTCATACATGGCTCCGAGATTGTTCTGAGCAACAGCATAACCCTTTGATGCCGACCGGAGATACTCCTTCAAGATATCACGGGCACTCGAGGTTATCCCATCACCCTTAAAAGAAATGATTGCATAATTCGGACGAATTGCAATATCAGTCTGCGCTGCCGCAAGCCGGTACCATTGTACTGCCAAAGCATAGTTTTGAGGAACTCCCAGACCGCGCTCGTACATTATGCCCAGATTGTATTGAGCCTTTGCAAATCCATGCTGAGCGGCCAGACGGTACCATTTAACGGCCTCTAGATTGTTTTTAGTGACTCCCCTGCCATTGGCATACGCTTCTCCAAGATTGTTCTGACCCAGGGCAATTCCAGCAGCCGCCATAAGCCGAAACGTTTTTACAGATTCGATATCGTTATTTTTTTCCGAAACATTGTTATTCTTGACTACCCCACAATTGAATTGCGCCTGAACAATGCCCTGTTCTGCAGTTATACGAGGATTTACTATTGGAATGGGTGAAATCTCAGCCCTTAGGGATGTAAAAAAAAGGAGAACTGAAATAACGGATAACAAGAGCTTTTTCATGAATAATCGGCATTTTCAAATCGATTGCACTTAAAATAAGCTGTAACCTATTTTATTGTTGTTCATTACAGGGCATTATCGCTCAAGAGCCGGACTTGTGTAGAGCGTAACGAAATTTCCCCCTCGACTCTTCGATGCATTCATGGCATCTTCAGCATTCTTCATAAGAGTCTGTTCATTCTCACCATGATCCGGAAAAACAGCGATACCGATACTGCATGTTATATTGATAACATAACCCTCAATCTCGAAAGGCTATTGTATGGCTTTCAGGATTTTCTCTGCAATGCTGACAGCATTTGCTGTTTCAACAATCGGGGATGCCAGTACTACAAACTGATCACCGCCAATACGAGCCAGAGTATCGCTGCTTCTCTGCAGGATTCCGAGAGTACGCACTGCAACCTGCTGGAGCAGCAAATCACCAAATCCATGTGAGAGTGCTTCGTTAACCGGTTGGCTTTTATCAAGATCAAATATCATCAACGCCGCTTTCGTTTTGCTCCGTCGACACAGGCCTGTGAACATGTTTATCCGCTCCGTAAGAAGACGGCGATTTGCAAGGCCTTTCAACTGCTCAGCACCATTGTTCCAAGTGATCACATCTCCCTGCGGATTGAGCATGAACATGGCGTATTCTTTTGTAGCATCCAGCAGCAGACGGAAATGTTCTTCACTCAATCGCAGTTTTTCGGTATAATCGCGCAACGCTGAAGTGCGCTCTTCAACGCGCTGATCGAGTTCGTTGTTGAGTTGCTGCAACGCCTCTGCAGCCTGCTTCCGAGCAGCGAATTCACGATTGAGCAGGATTAAGGAAAGCAACAGCAGAAGGCTTCCACCTATTCCGCCTGCTGCTATTGAGACTATCGAATTTTGCAGGCTTGCAGAAGCATCAGTGGTGGCCTGCTGAAGAATCCTTGTCTGGCGCTGTTTCATCGTGTCAATCAGACTTAGGCTCGTTTTCATCATGTCATTTTCGATATTGCTCGTTATCGATGCCTTGGCAGCATCAAACCCTTTAGCTACCCTCAAATTAATGACTTGCTCCATAAGGAGGATTTTTTTCGAAACAAGCGGAACAAGCGATGCAAGGGAACTTTGCAGTACCGGATCGCCTGCGCTCAATTGACGAAGGTCGAAGAGCTGCTGCTGTATGCCGTCAGGTGAAAGCTCGAAAAAATAGGGCTCGAGATAGTGCTCATCGCCTGTAATGACGTACCCACGCTCGGTTGTTTCAAGCTCTGTAAGGTGCGTAAGGAGATGTTCAAGGCTGTTGATCGTTTTGAGCGTATGGCTGACCTGGCGGTTACTCTCGATGAGTGTGCGTAAACTGAAAAAAATAAAGGTTCCTGTCCCCAGAATGATGACGACGGCCAATGCAAACGCTATTTTTGAAAGATTGCGATTCATGATTTGTTTCCAGATTTATATCCGTTTTCATGGTGAATCAGTTATTCCAGAAAAAACATATACTAAGTTTAACTATTCTTAAGCGCAATAACGATATGACGAGTTAAATAGTTGGCAGTTAGCAGTGGGCTGTTAGCAGTAATGAGAAGGGTGTCGGGGAATAGCAGTTATGGGAGTTATACATGACGGGGTGGGGCAATGCAGGGGTGAGTATAAGAGAGATCCCTCACTGCGTTTCGGGATGACAATGGGTGGAGTTCGGTATAGCGGTGGACTTAGCTTAAAGAGGGGGGATTTAAGGTGAAAGAAAACCTTTTTTCATCAAAAAGCCGTACGCATGAATCCACAACAGCTGGATCATAAAGAGTTCCACGGCCTTGCTTAATTTCCGCTAATGCGGCATCAATCCCAAGCTCAGAGCGATAAGGGCGACGAGATGCCATAGCTTCAATGACGTCAGCCAACGCAATAATTCTCGACCCAAGCAAAATTTCATCACCTTTCAGTCCCTGCGGATATCCGCTTCCATCCATTCTCTCATGATGCTGCAAGATTATAAGAGCTATCGGCCATGGGAATTTAATATTTTTGATAATGTCATAGCCAGCCTCGACATGGGTTTGAATCAACTGATATTCGACCTTGCTGAGCTTTACCGGCTTAGTCAAAATTTCAACAGGAATACTGATTTTCCCTACATCATGAATAGTTGAGGCTAACTCTATACCATGGATAGTTTCTTCCGATAAACCCAGCTCCCTTGCAATCGCTGATGCCAATTGCCCCACACGACGCATGTGACCGGCAGTATATTCATCACGGGATTCAACGGTATTGGCTATCGATTTGATTGACTCTTCAAGGCTCTGTTGCAGTTCATTAGATGCTTTTAAAGCAGCAAATGCCATTTTTTTAGAAGCGACGATCTCCTCGATCTGCTTTACTTCGGTCAGGTCGGTAGCTACCAGACAAAAAATATCACTTTCTTTACCAACCTTTACTTTACCAATCGAAATATAAATGGGAACTCGATCTCCATCTTTAGCAACTAAAATCAATTCACCGCGATGCTTTTCCGTAGAATCTATTTTCAAGAGTGATTTTAAGATCATTCGATTTTCGGGATCCAACCAAGATTGAATGGTTCCACCAATCACCTTTTCCAGGGGAGACTTCACCATCTCCGCAAACCGCTTATTAGAGAATAAAATAAGGCCATCAGGCATCACGGTTAGAGCACCTTCGCTCATTTCCTCAAGCAATATACGATAGGGTTGATCAGGATTGATCAGAGTAAAAATCTGCTCACCCGATTTACCAGATACCACCAAAGCATCAACAGCACCCTCGCGAATGGCATCCAAAGCTGCATGGGCTTCGAGCAATTCAGTGCGCAAATCATCTACTTCTCTCTTGAGCTCTCCTTGAGATTTCAATTCTGCTTTCATTCGTTATGTAGATTTCAAATCTAAACCGACTAGCACCTTCTCGGTATTTGACAGGTCACCAATAATACGGCGAAGAGGAGGAGGAAGCTCTTTAATGAGCGTCGGTATTGCAATGATCTGATGCCCGGCAGCCAGTTGGGGTTGCTGATATAAATCAATCACCTCTAAAACGTAGCGCCCATCAAGTTTTTCGTCGCAAATCTTCTTTATATTTTCAATAGCCGACATCGAATGTATCGTAGTTCCAGCTACATACAACCGCAAAATCCATTTTTTAGATCGCGCTGCTGCAGTTTCTTTTTTTTTATGAACTCGTAAATCAATCGGTTTATCAGTCATTTGCAACCCCTTGGAGTCAGGTCGATTATAGCCCCTTTCATTTTGATTTTCTTTTGGCTTTTAATGGCGTTTTTTTTTCATCAACGTCACGTACTCTCCCCATTGCAGTTCGATCCTGACTTACTTGCGTTCGACGGTTTTTTTCCTGTGCAATTTTTTTGAGATTGCTCGATTCCTCGGCTGCGAATTCGGCTCGCATAGCAGCGATCCTGGAATCTAAAACATTACGCTTGTTTTCCAGATCAAACTGCCGAAGCTCAATTTCTTCCTGTAATTTGAGACCTAATGCCTTTTCATGAGCCAGCATATTCAAGCGTGCTCCGCCTGTTGCGACCCCACCAGTGCCTAAATAAACATCGAATATTTCCACACCGTGATCTGAAATCAAAAATTCCCGCACCTGGTTAGAGTGGTTCATGCCGCGTGACTTGAGAATATAGATGCCACGATTCCGCTCTCCATCACTCTCAAGATCCCTCAACAAAATCCATGAATCAATGAGTGATGAAATATTAACTGCGGAAACCTCTGATGGCAATCCACTCGGCGTTAAGCTGCCAAACATGGTCGTGATGCCAAGGGATTTCATATGGTCAACAAACTTCATCAATATTCTTTTTACGTCACTGAAGTTTGAAATATCTGAAAAGCTGGTCACAGGATCCATGATGACAACTTTTGGGGCATATTTGGCGATCACCTTTAGAGCCAGTACAAGATGCATATCCAACCCGCACTGTGTAGGCCGCCTGGATTCCATGTGAAGAAGACCTTTTTTTACCCACTGATCAAGGTTAAGCCCAACCGAGCACATATTTCTACTGATCTGATCCGGCGACTCCTCGAAAGAAAAATAGACAACGCGCTCATTGCGCCTACACGCTGCATCCGCAAAATGTGACATGAAAGTAGTCTTACCCGTACCGGACGTACCAGAAATCAAAATGACACTACCTTTAAAGAACCCTTCGCCCCCAAGCATAGTATCCAGCCTTGGAATTCCGCTGGAAACTCTGGTATTTGAAACTTGGTACTCCAGCCTTGAAGCAGTAATAGGTATGAGAGAAACACCCTCACTATCAATGACAAAAGGATACTCATTGGTGCCATGAGATGAGCCTCGATACTTCACGATACGTAATCTGCGTGAGGCAACCCGATCTTCAATGCTAATAGTTAAATTAATCACACAGTCAGAAACGAACTCTTCTATACCCTGACGAGAAAGGGTATCTTTACCACCTTCCCCAGTAATTATCGCAGTAACACCCTTATCCTTCAGCCAACGAAACAGACGACGCAGTTCAGCACGCAAAACGGCTGGATTAGGCAGACTGCTAAAGAGTGTACAAATGGTATCAAGAACGATGCGTTTGGCACCAATCGAATCAATGGCGGCACCCAATCGAATAAACAGGGCATCCAGGTTGTAGTCACCTGCTTCAACTATTTCATTTCGATCGATATAAACAAAATCTACAAACACCTTTTTGCCAGCAATTAAACCCTTCAGGTCGAAACCGATCGAAGCGACATTGGCGATTAAATCGTTTGTCGATTCTTCAAAGGCCATGAATACGCCGGGCTCATTAAATTGCATGGCACCCCGGAGCAAAAACTCCATAGCAAGCAACGTTTTTCCGGTCCCTGTATTGCCGCAAATGAGGGTGGCTCGACCCTTGGGCAGCCCACCATCGGTAATGATATCCAAGCCTTCAATGCCCGTTAAGGCCTTGAGAAGTTGCGGCCTGTGTTCCGGCATCAACTTTTTTTTTGATTTACTTTAGCTTTCGCCATGATGTATGCACGTTCATGATTTCAATCGACCAGGATGCGCTACACTTTATGATACAATACCTTCCTTCACGGCTCTTAGACTATTCCATCAATTGACTCACCGGTAAAGACGACAAATGCCATTACCTAATCATTACCAGCACACTCCACCTATATAAAGTATATTTTTTTTATACGGAGTCAAAATGTTTCAATCGCCCGGATGATTGCTTCTTCCATTTTTACAGATGCCCTATCAAGCATTAAAAACCAGTATAATGTGCTCCTGACCGTAACCGGACACCCGAGATTAATCAACAAAAGCCAGTAGAGTGCGTACAAATTTTAATATATAATATAAGTAGTGCCTGACAGAAAACCTTTGTTTTTTGAAAATCTTACAACCCCATCAAGATCAAAAGCTGTTTGTTTTTGACCCGGCAGAGATGTTTTTGCGTTTATCAGGATTTCCCAAGAGCAAACGACTGAATTGTACGTC
>CAINOC010000004.1 GCA_903851385.1 uncultured Chlorobiaceae bacterium
AATGTAGAGGTAAAGAGTGTGCTGTCTTTACTGGGTACAGCAATGTGCTTTTGCGAGGCTTGAGCCCAGTACGGTGAAAGTCGTACGCTGGGTTCTTAGGGGACGGTGGCGCAGTAATGCGCCGCTGTTACCCGATTATAAGTATTTACGAGACCGGGGATTTTTGGCTGGAATGGGCATAAAAAAAGCGGATCGACTGATCCGCTTTTTTTATGCCTGATTTGATTGGGTTTTACTGCCAGCCGCCTACCATGGCGAAGATTTCGCGGTCGCCGATTGGGACTGGGACTGCGGCTACTGGATTTTCCTGGATGAGGAAATCGGCTATATCGTTGTAGGGAACGAGGCACTCTGCTTTGTCGGGAGTATCTTCCATGGCGAACATTGTTTTGCCTGCAAAGCGGCTCTTGCGGATCAGTTCGTGATAGGGCACTTTGGCAAGAAGCTTTGTGCCTACTTTTTCGGCAAACTGGTCGAGCATGTTTGTGCCGCCACCGGTGGTGTAGTCGACCCGGTTGGCAACAATACCTGCGAGCTTGACCTTGTAGCGGACGCTTTTCTGCTGGATAGCCATGCAGAGGCGGTTAGCGGCAAAGATGCTGTCGAAATCGTTGGTGGCAATGATGATGGCATAGTCGGCATAGTTCAAAGGGGCGCTGAAACCGCCGCACACAACGTCACCGAGGACGTCAAAGAGGATAACATCATATTTGTCGTAAAGACCAAGTTCCTGGAGCAGGGTGACTGATTCGCCGACAACATAGCCGCCGCATCCGCTTCCGGCTGGAGGCCCGCCGGCTTCAAGGCAGTCTATGCCTGCAAATCCGGTTTCGATAATGTCCTCAGCTGAGAGCTCTTCATGATGAAAATCAACCTCTTCAAGAGCCTCAATAACAGTTTTCTGCAGTTTCCCGGTAATAGGGAATGTGCTGTCGTGCTTGGGATCGCAGCCTATCTGCAGAACCTTGGCACCTTTAAGGGCAAGGGCTGCCGAAATATTGGCGCTTGTAGTGCTTTTTCCTATGCCGCCCTTACCATATACGGCTAATACTAAACTCATAATGATAATAGAGAAATTGATTGATAGTAAAACCTTACCCGCCGAGGGACTCTTTTGCTTTTCGGAAAACTTCTACAGTGACAATGGCTTCGCCGATGCTTCGGGCAAAGTTGTCAGTATTCTTCCTGACCTTTTTGCGAACAAAAAACGGCACTTTCTTAAGCATTGTTTCGGCATCATCTGTCCACTTCATCTCTCCGTCGTCAGCCAGAGCCTCTTGCTCAACATCAACATCAACCGCTGAGGACACATGCCCGTTAGCGCTTACTGGCTCGACCTCAGGCGACAGGGAAGCTCCGTTCTCCTCATATTCCAGACCGGCATCACCAAAGAAGTCGATGAGGTGCTTTTCGAGACCGAGTTTGCATGAAAGATAGACCCTGTCGGCAATGACATCAGATCCATCAAAGCCGAAAAACGGATAATAGCCGAGCAGATGGTTTTCAATATGGGTCGGAGGACAGATAACCATGCAGGGGACATCGAGCTTGCGGCAGCTATGGCGCTCCATCTGGGTACCGCAGACCAGATCAGGCATTTCATCATCAATAATTTTTGCAACATCCTGAAACCGGTCAGTAACAACAAGCGGGCCTGGAAGGTAGCCTTCCAACTCTTTGCGTACCCACTCTGCATGACGCTCCATATAGGTGCCTGCTCCAATAATCTTCATACCGAGTTCGTCACGCAAAAACTTGACAATCGCCACGGTATGGGTAGCATCTCCAAAGACAAAAGCCCGTTTGTTGCTGAAGCTTTCCATATCAGCCGTCCTGGCAAACCATGGCACGCCGCTCGGAGCACTCAGGCCGTCAAGCGAGAATGCGCTGAGTTTCGGCAGGGTGAGTGGAGGAACACCCCTTTCAGCACCTGTTATATTAAGCTTTTCGATGACAGAACGAAGCCATGCAAGAGTCGGCTCAACCCCTATCGGGGCCTGGTAGATTGCCGGCATGGCAAATGTTTCAGCAAGATATTCTGCTGCCGTTAAACCGATTTCACGGTACGGGGCAATATTGAGCCAGGCTGCGGGAAGTTTTTTGAGATCTTCTATTCCGGCACCCCATGGAGCGACAACATTGACTGTAACGCCAAGCGTCTGCAGCATGCGCCGGAGGCTTGTAAGGTTAGCGCGCAAATGAAAGCCAAGGGAAGTAAAGCCGAGCAGGTTTACTGAAGGGAGAGCCGTTTTCTCCTGAGGTGCGGCATATCTTTTCACCAGTTCAGTCAACAGACCGTCTGCCGCCTCATTTTCAGATACCCTGAAAGGATTGAGTGCATAGACAAGAGTTTTTTCCGGCGGTAGACCTGAATGTGCTGTAAGCTGATGGAGATCTTCCTGCAGTAGAGCTGTACTGCAGCTCGGGGCTATAACGGTAAGATCGGGGTGGTAGTGGTGATCGACCTGCTGCAGTGTTGAGGGAAGTCTTGAAACTCCCTGTGCAAGGTCTCTTCCACGAACCACACTGATCGACAGTCCAGGAAAATCCGGTGTTCGTTCAAGCATACTGTAGGTGGCCGTGATGTAATCATCGCCCTGAGGAGCATGATAGACGGTGTGAACCCCTTTCATACTGTTGGTGACTCGGCTGATACCATGGAGGGCAGTTCCCTCATAGAGCCAGAAAGCTAAGCGCATACTCTGTGACGTTTGTTATTACAATTTCCTTACCAGAATTATTCAGCGCTCGGCATGGCTCCTTCAAGCCATACCTCCTTGTCAAACGCGGGCAGATTACTGCGGCGATGGAGCGGTGAAACAAACAAATTAGCCAGTGGAATAACCCCCGACCAGCTATGAATCGGCATAAGCATGAACTCCATACTCCACTTGACAACGAAACCATGACCGGCAAAAGGATTGGCAGTCATGAGCGACGTAATAATCAGGTCTGGCTGAATGCGCTTGACATCCTCAAGCTGACGATGAAAGTTGGGCTGCTCGACAACACGGACGCCTTGAAGCGCCTCAAGCTCACGAGCGTGAAATTTTTTGTTGATATAGGCGCTGCTGCATTCAACAACATCAGCACCGGCACTTTTAAGAAAACGTGCAAGAGGGAGCTCCATCATGGTATCGGCGGTCAGAAAAACCTTTTTACCTTGAAGCAGCGCTGTCTGATTGCGGATTTTTTCCCATGCGGCTTTTTCGCGGTCGCGAAGGTCAACGGTGATACCGAATTCTCGGGCAAGATCTTCCCAGAAAGCCCTTGATCCATCTGGACCGAAAGGAAAAAGAGAGTGAAGAACACGCGCTCCGCGTTCACGTTCGAGCTTGACAGCAACCCTTGAAAGATAAGGCTGGATGGGAGCAAGGACAGTATCGGGCCCGATGGCGGGCATTTTATCAAAACGGGATTCCGGAAGAAATCCTGCTACATGAATACCAAGCTCTTCAGCTTCCGCCCTGAGATCGTCAGCGGTTGCATCATTGACTGAACCGAGAAAAACCACACTTTTCTGGCCGGCAGGGGCTACGGGACAGAATGGCACAAGAGCGTGCAGAACAGAATCCTCAGCCTGCGTGAAGTTATAGACCAGGCCACTGGCCGGAACAAAAAGAACCGGGACATCCGGTGTACTGAGATGATGGGCAAGGCCCTTGAAATCAACCTTCATAACCTCAGGAGTACATGAGGAGAGAAGAAAAATCACTGACGGATTATGGTCGGCCTTGATTTCGCGAATAATCTCTTCGAGAGTAGGTTCGTTCTTTGAAAGATCCCCTTCCTCCATGAGAGCGATACCGAAGCGAGGCTTGGCAAAAATCATCATGCCAAGAGCATTCTGCAGAAAATGAGCGCATGTATGCGTTCCGAGAATAAGAAAAAAACTGTCTTTGATCTTCTGATACATCCAGCCGACACAGGCAAGACCACAAAAACTGTGCGTAACGTTATCTTCCTTGATTATTTGAACATCACCGGAAACCTGCATCATGAAGTGTTTCTCCTGATAGTTACTGCCCCCTCAACAACTCCATCGTTGAAGGGTGTGCAAAAGCGTTACAACGGCCAATCTTAAAGAATGTGAAGATAAAATATTTTCACTAATCCCCCTACTCCCCGAGGGGGGCTATTTTTGCTTTGACGGAAGCGGTCTTTTCACCCAGACGGACAGTCCGGTCGCGTCGATCATCTATTTTCATTACCGTATAGACCCGCTTGCCCCCTTTACTGAACGAGTACTCGTGTAGTTTCTCGGCAAGCTCAAAAAGCAGATGCGCCGGACCTTCAACTGTCGTGCCCATATCGTGAAGTCGGTAGCTGCATCCGCTTACGCCGAGAAGCTCCTGCAATCCGGCTACAAACCCACTCAGGCTACCCTCTCTGGTGTCGAGCGGAATAACTGCAATATCCATCAAAGCCATGGCAAATAAACTCGAAGGTTATCTGAAAACAGTCTCTTCACGTCCAGGGCCAACAGAAATAAAGGTAACAGGAACCTGTAACTCGTCCTCAAGGAAGGTCACATAGTTACGGGCTTCAGGCTGCATATCCGAGAACGTGCGCGAATGAGCGTTTGAAGCCATCCATCCCTTCAGAGTGGTATAAACCGGTGTCACCCTCGACAGTGTCTGATGATCGGTCGGGAAATCATGAATTTCCTTGCCGTCAAGCATATATGAAGTGCAAACCTTGATCTCTTCAAAGGTGTCGAGCACATCGAGTTTCGTCAGTGCAATTTCAGTAACACCGTTGACTGTAAGCGAATAACGAAGCGCGACAAGGTCTATCCAGCCACATCTGCGCTTTCTTCCTGTTGTTGCTCCGAACTCGTGCCCAATACGGCCGAGAAGTTCACCAGTCTCGTCCAGCAGTTCAGATGGGAAAGCTCCGTTGCCGACTCTTGTCATATAGGCCTTGCAGACACCGATAACCTTGCCGATATAGTTCGGAGCAATACCGGAGCCGGTGCATGCGCCTCCAGAGGTAGGATTGGAGGAGGTCACATAGGGATAGGTTCCATGATCGACATCAAGCAGACAGCCCTGAGCACCCTCAAGAAGGACCGTTTTTCCTTCCTGAAGCTGCTTGTTGAGATATAACTGGGTATTGGTGACATAGGGATCGATAATCTTGTCGAACTCCTCATACTCGCGCACCATGGTTTCGACATCAATCTCTTCCTTGTCATAAATATTCTTAAAGAGCTTGTTCTTGGCCGCAAGATTCTCCCTGAGCTTTTCCTGCAGCACTTCAGGGCTGAGAAGATCAACAACCCTTATGCCCTGGCGGGCGAACTTGTCCTCATAGCTCGGACCGATACCTCGACCGGTTGTGCCGATTTTCTGGTCACCCTGGGCGGTTTCATGCAATGAATCAAGGCGCTTATGGTAGGGCATGATGAGATGAGCATTATGGCTGATAAAAAGCCTGCCTGTAACCTCAAAACCAAGTTCCTCAACCTTTTTGATCTCCTCGAGCAATGCCGCAGGGTCAATAACGACCCCGTTGCCGATCACACAAACGCATCCTTTATGAAAGATTCCGGAAGGAATAAGGTGCAGAACAACGGTTTTCTTATCAAAACAGATAGTATGACCGGCATTTGCTCCGCCTTGATAACGGACAACGATATCGTACTTGTCCGAAAGGTAATCAACGAGTTTTCCTTTGCCTTCATCGCCGAACTGAGTGCCAACAATTACTGTTGCAGACTGCGAGGGTATCCTGAATTTTTTTGATTCCACGACGATTGTTTTTTTTAACAGATATAATGATCAAAATGAGCCAGAAGCTCACTCTTTCCCTTGCCGGCAAAAGATGAATAATTTACAATAAATTTGGCTTTCGCCGCGCAACTTTCCATTACACGCCGGGTATGCACTTTATCCTTCTGCCTGAGCTTGTCGTACTTGGTCAGAACAATGCCATAAGGCTTTTCATGAAACTCCAGAAACTCTATCATTGCCCTGTCGGAATGCATGGCCGGATGGCGGGAATCGAGCAAGAGCACAATAAGCGAAATACTGTACCGGTGTTCAATATACGAGGAAAGAAGATTGCCCCATGCGGCTTTCTCTGCCTGCCCTACTGCCGCATATCCGTAACCGGGGAGATCGACAAAAAAAAACTGGTTGTTAATCAGGAAATAGTTGATCAGTCTGGTTTTGCCTGGGGTTGAACTCGTTTTTGCAAGACCTTTGCTCTCGGTAAGTGAATTAAGCAGGGTGGATTTGCCGACATTTGATCTCCCGGCAAAAACAATTTCAGGAGATGAGCCTTCCGGTATGCCGGAAAGAGCGGAAGCACTGATGTAAAAGGCGGCAGAAGTAATTTTCATACAAATAATAAGCGGTCGGGCAAAAAAGAGCAATAAAAAGGAAGCTAAACACCTTGCGTTAAAAACCCAAATGTTTAACTTTCATCCAGCTTTTTACGCATTATACCTATTGAAAAAGGAAGAACAGCAGAAGATGTCACTTTTCATTTACAATTCCCTCATCAGAACAAAAGAAAAGTTTGAACCCCTGCGTCCGGGGATGGTGAGCATCTATGTGTGCGGACCTACTGTTTACGGACATGCCCATCTTGGACATGCAAAAAGCTATGTATCATTTGACGTGGTAGTGCGCTGGCTGCGGCATTCTGGATACCATGTAAAGTATGTGCAGAACATTACCGATGTAGGCCACTTGACCGATGACGCCGATGAAGGTGAGGACAAGATATCGAAACAGGCACGCCTTGAAAAAACAGACCCGATGGAAATTTCGCAGTTTTATACCCGAAGTTTCTATGAAGACATGGACCATCTCAATGTTCTCCGCCCGAATATTGCACCTGCTGCCACCGCCCACATCCCGGAACAGATTGCCCTTGTAGAAAGGCTTATTGCTAACGGTCATGCTTACGAGGTCAACGGCAATGTCTATTTTTCGGTTCATTCATTTCCTGGATATGGAAAACTTTCGGGACGAACTGACCAGGAGGCTTTACAATCCGGTGTAAGGGTTGAAACACGCTCTGACAAACGACACCCCTCTGATTTCGCTCTCTGGAAAAAGGCTGAGGAAGGGCATCTCATGCAATGGAATTCGCCATGGAGTATCGGCTATCCCGGGTGGCATCTGGAGTGTTCGGCAATGTCGATGAAATATCTTGGAGAGACCATTGACATTCATGGAGGAGGCATGGAAAACAAGTTTCCCCACCATGACTGTGAAATCGCCCAGTCAGAATCGGTAACAGGACAGCCGTATGTCAGATACTGGATGCATAACAACATGGTGACGGTCAATGGTGTAAAGATGGGAAAATCCCTGAAAAACTCTGTCAATCTAAAGGATTTGTTTAAAGAGACAGATCCGCTGGTTATCCGGTTCTTTATTCTTCAATCGCATTACCGCTCGCAACTGGATTATTCAGAGGCCGCCATAAAAGCATCAACAACCGGACTTGAGAAACTTCGCGAGACAAGACGGCGTCTGGCGGAACAAAAAACCGGGAGTGCCTTGTTTGACCCTGAACCATTCATCAGGCGCTTTACCGATGCAATGGATGATGATTTCAATACACCAGTAGCTATTGCAGTACTGTTTGACCTGTCAAAGGCCATTAATGCTGCCCTTGACAGCAGCGAAGGCATATCGGAAGAGTCGAGGGATAATACTCTGGCATTTCTTCACTCGTCCGCTACGGAAATTCTTGGAATCCTGAACCAGAATGAACAATCCACAGGCAGGGATAGCATAGAGACCGGCAAAAAGCTCGATGGAATTATGGAAGTTCTCCTCGAACTTCGGGCTGAAGCCAGAGAGAACAAGGATTTTGCTCTCAGTGATAAAATTCGGGACAGGCTTTCTGCTGTCGGAATTGAAATCAAGGATACAAAAGAAGGTGTAAGCTGGTCAAATAAATCAGGAACTTAAAGGTACTCTTCAAGCTCGTCACGCCGAAGTATATCAACAGCCTCTCCCACCTTTATCGACTCCCCTTTTTTGCAGATAAGCAGTGCATCATCGGTTTCGATAATGATCACGTCACGTATCCCTATGGTACAGATAACCTTCCCTGCGGGTTTTCTGACAAAGATATTCTCACAATCAATCTGTACCAGCCGATCGTCTGTATGCTCTTCAGCATTAAGGCTCCGTCTCCCCGCAACTTTCACGACCTCATCCCAGGAGCCAAGATCAGTCCACCCGAATTCTCCTGTCAGGACGAAAACATGATCAGCCTTTTCCATAATACCGTAGTCAATAGAAATAGGGTGAATCCATGAGTAAACGTCTTCAATGACCTTTTGTTCTTTTTCTGTTCCAAGGCTTTCATAGATAGTGAGAAGATCCTTGTATAAATCAGGCATTGATCGTTCAAACTCTCTGGAAATAGCATCAATATGCCAGATGAAAACGCCGCTGTTCCAGTAAAAGTCCTTGCTTTCAAGAAACTCTACTGCCGTGGCCAGATCCGGCTTTTCAGCAAAGGCTTTGACTCTGAACAGGGTAAACTCACAACCTGCTGCAAACGCCAGCGGAATTGGAAGCTCTTCATCAACCTGAATGTAACCATAGTCTGTTTCCGGCCTGTCAGCTTTTACGCCAATGGTAACCAGGCCTTTTTTGACCGATGCAATTTCAATGCCTGCCTGAACAATATGTATAAAGGTCTGATTGTCCAGCACGAGATGGTCTGCCGGGAGAACTATAGTGACAGCATCAGGATCCCTTTTTTTGATATGAGCAGTCGCAAGAGCAATGCATGGCGCTGTATTACGACTGGAAGGCTCAACAATGATATTATCGGGTCTGAAGCCACTGAGAGAGGCTGCTATCAGCTTGCGACCCTGTTCACTGGTTATAATAAATATATTGTCCTCAATCACGGTAGCGCTGATGCGCTGGACTGTTTTCGCAATCATGGTACCTTCATCGTAAAGATCTACAAACTGCTTTGGCATTTGTTTTCTTGAAACGGGCCATAACCGCTTTCCAATTCCACCAGCCATGATAAGCGCATAAACATGTTTGCTCGAACCACTATTCATAAAGCGTAACTTATTGCGGGAGTTTCATAAAGAGTTGAATCCATACCAATTGATATCTTTATTAATTTACTCATTTATTGAAGCCAATTTGTCATTCATCTTAAAATGTCGTTTTTTGGGGGTAAATAACTGAACAGAAGGATTACAACCGATGGAACGACTGACGGGAGATTTAGCTACACTGGAAAAATTGTGTGCCGGGCAGGGAATGGAGTTTGACTCCTTAACCCTTAGGCAATTGGTTCGATATGGTAGCTTGCTTGAAGAGTGGAACCATAAAATTAACCTGATAAGCCGGAAAGAAGATGCTCCGGTAATCGTAAAACATATCTTTCATTGTCTTCTGATCGCCCTCTACCACCCCTTCAGTAAAGGGGAGAAAGTACTTGATCTTGGTACAGGAGGAGGACTGCCCGGAATTCCTCTCTCTCTCTGCTTCCCTGAAACTCAATTTCTGCTTGTAGATTCAACCGGGAAAAAAATAGCTGCCTGCCAGGCAATGATCCAGGAACTCGGGATCAAGAATGCCATAGCGATGCATACGAGGGTAGAAGAGCTTAATGGGGTTATATTTGATACGGTACTCTCAAGGCAGGTTGCCCCTCTCGATCAACTCTCGGCCTATGCCGCGAGACTGCTGAAGCCACGTGGGGTACTTATTTGCCTGAAAGGCGGGAATCTTGATAAAGAGATCGCGAAGACTCTTGAGTCAAGCCGGGATCATAACGGTTTCCCGAAAAAAGTTGAACTGCATCCAATAAGCGGCATCAGTACGTTTTTCTCTGAAAAACAAATAGTCATTGCCCGAGGATAGAAGTTACCCTGAGAGCAATGACTAACAATAATGAATACTCGAAACTATTGGCCGCAGAGTTTACTCGGCAGCAGCAGTTGATGCAGGGGCGGCTGGAGCGTCGCTCTGTTTCTTTGAACCCCTGACTCGTTTTGAACGATCCTGCTTGCCTGATTTCTGACTTGTTGCCGGTGCTTCCTGATAATCAACAAGCTCGATGACTGCCATCTTCGCGGCATCACCAAAACGAGGCGCAAGCTTTATAACTCTTGTATATCCACCCTTGCGATCACCTACTTTTCCGACAATCTCTTCAAAAAGCATTCTGATAGCCTGTTTATCCCTGATGCTTTTAAAGATTTCACGCTGGGCATGTACGGTTCCCTTGCGGGCTTTCGTAATAATCTTCTCAACAACCCTGCGAGTCTCTTTTGCTTTAGCCTCTGTAGTCTCTATGCGCTTGTATACAAGCAGCTGAGTTGAGAGGTTGCTTAGTGTCGCCTTTCTATGGGCTGCGGTTCTTCCGAGTTTTCTTACCGGCTTAACTTTACGCATGAGTGTGTCCTGATCTCAATAATTCAAAAAAACGGTTGCTATTTTCCTATTTGCCCTGATACTTGGTAATATCCATTCCAAACTTCAGTTCAAACTTTTCAAGTTGTTCCTTAAGTTCCGTCAGTGATTTCTTGCCAAAATTCTTGTAGTTCAGCAACTCATCCTCTTTGCGCGAAACAAGGTCACCGATAGTATCAATTTCGGCAAGTCTCAAGCAGTTATGTGAACGGACTGAAAGATCAAGATCTTCAATTTTGGTATGCAACAGACGACGCATTGTTTCGAACTCATCATCCTGCTGCTTGAATTCCTCTTCGGTAAACTCTTCCTCGGTCGGTGAGAAATTTGCAAAAAACGTAACATGCTCCGTGATGATTTTGCCGGCAAGACTGATGGAGTCATCGGGAGTGACGGAACCATCTGTTTCGACATCAAGAATCATTTTTTCGTAATCGGTTCTCTGACCGACACGAGTATTTTCGACTGTAAACTTTACGTTCCTGATCGGAGTATAAATGGCATCGATAGCTATATAACCGATCGGCATTCCTTCAGGTCTGTTCTCCTCTGCTGGAATGTAACCACGGCCTCGACCGACAAACAGATCGATTTTTACTGTTGCATTGGCATTAATCGTGGCAATGTGCATATCCTTGTTCAGTACCTCAAACTCGCCTTCCTGTGCAACTATATCTCCAGCTGTAAACTCCATCGGCCCGACAAGTGTAAGGGATGTCTTGCAATTTCTTTTGCAAGTAGACTTGAAACGGACCTTTTTGAGATTAAGCACGATTTGCGGAACATCCTCACGGACTCCATCAATCGCGGCAAACTCATGAAAAACGCCGTCAATCTTTATCCCTGTTATTGCAGTACCCGGGAGTGAGGCGAGCAAAACCCTTCTCATAACATTTCCAAGGGTCACACCGTAACCACGCTCAAGCGGCTGCGCAATGAACCTGCCGAAACGATCAGTATGCGTAGTTTCGTCAACTTCTATTTTTGCAGGCATCTGCATCTGGTATATCATAGTATTGATACCTTAGATTTCATTAAAATCACTTAGAGTATAACTCAACAACTAACTGCTCATTAAATGGCTCCTGTATATCGACTCTTTCAGGAACAGCCAGAAAAACAGCTTTCTGATTAGCTTTATCAACCTGAATCCATGCAGGTATGCGGGATTCCGGTGTTTTATTCAGAGAGTCGGTAACCGCTCCCATATTTTTGCTTCTCTGACGGAACTCAATAAGCTCAGAAGGAGAAACCATATAAGAAGGAATGTCGACCTTCTTGCCGTTGATAAGAAGATGCCCGTGCGTTACAAGCTGACGTGCAGCGGACCTTGAAGGCGCAAAACCTGCGCGGAAGACGACATTGTCAAAGCGTCTTTCGATAAGCTTGACAAGGTTATCACCGGTAACACCTCTTTGAGATGCAGCCTTTTTAAAGTAGTTCCTGAACTGTTTCTCAAGAATGCCATAAAGATATTTCATCTTCTGCTTCTCTCTCAGCTGAAGAGCATATTCTGAAACCTTCCCTTTTCTGCCCTGACCGTGCTGACCTGGAGGGAAAGGACGTCTTTCGAGATATTTCTCAGCTTTAGGTGCAAGCGCAATACCTAACCTGCGGGATACTTTTGTTATTGAGCCTCTAAATCTTGCCATGTCAATTGCTTCATTGAAATTCTATGAATATATAAAATCAGACCCTTCTGCGCTTTGGAGGCCTGCAGCCATTATGCGGTAGAGGAGTAATATCCTTTATTGTCCGCACATCCAGACCTGCTCCCTGCAAAGCCCTGATAGCAGCATCGCGACCTGCGCCGGGACCTTTGATAAAGACATCTACGTGCCTCATGCCAAGATCATACGCTTCTTTCGCAGCAGCTTCAGAGGTCACCTGCGAAGCATAAGGAGTGTTCTTTTTAGAACCCTTAAAACCGTTTTTGCCAGCGCTTGACCATGATACCGTATTGCCCTGAACATCGGTGATGGTTACCATGATATTGTTGAACGATGCCTTGATATGCACAGCACCTTCAGGGGTAACCTTTATTTTCTTTTTTTTCCTGCTTATTGTAGCCATGAACTTACACTCTTTAGTATCGAAGATTTTATTGCCTATATACTACTACTTCTTAGCCGCCTTCTTCTTACCAGCAACAGTCTTGCGTTTACCTTTCCTGGTCCTTGCGTTAGTCCGGGTTCTCTGTCCGCGTACCGGGAGTGAGCGCCGATGACGAAGTCCTCTATAGCAACCAATATCCATTAAACGTTTGATAGCAGTCTGCTGTTCACCGCGAGCCTGCCCCTCAACCTTGTAAGATTCGGCAATAATCTCCCTGATTGCATGTGCTTCTGCGTCGTTCAGGTCAGAGATTTTCCTGTTAGTCGCAATACCTGCTCTCTGCAGAATACTCTCTGCTGATGCTCTCCCAATACCATAAACATGCGTCAAAGCAATAACGGCATGTTTGTTTAACGGCAAATTTACCCCAGCTATCCTCATATGCTCTTTAAAGTTCTATTGTTTTTTTCTGAAGATCAACCTTGGCGCTGCTTATGGCTTGGATTTACTTTACAAATGACAAATCTTTTGCCTTTACGCTTCACAATCCGGCAGTGCTCACAACGTTTTTTAATAGAAGAATATATTTTCATAAGTAACCCCACATGCAATAATTAATCCAACTAAATGCGAATTCTGAAAAGGCTTGTAATGTAATAAATTTTGATCAATAAATCAAAACCATGAAGAGTTATTTCATCACTTATTTATACCTGTATGTAATTCGTCCTTTTGAGATATCATACGGGGATATCTGGACTTTTACCTTATCACCTGGCAAGATCCTGATGTAATGCATCCTGATTTTACCGGAAACATGCGCAAGAACCTCAAGGCTGTTTTCGAGTTTTACCTTGAACTGCGCATTTGGAAGTGCTTCCAGAATCACGCCTTCAATCTCAATTGATTCTTCTTTAGCCAAATTATTTGCTCCTTTATTCGATAATTTTGTAAGCTTTTCTTGGAGTGTTTATCACTCAAGAAAAGTACGGGTAAGCACTTCGGCTTTCCCTTGCCTTACAACTATCGTATGTTCAAAATGCGCCGACGGTTTTCCATCTTCGGTTACGGCCACCCATTCGTTGCGCCTGCTCACCGCCCGACGGGAACGACCAAGAGCGATCATAGGCTCTATGGCAAGCGTCATGCCCTCAACAAGCTTTACTCCTGTATGCTTTCTGCCATAATTCGGTACAGCGGGATCCTCATGCAATTCACTGCCGATACCGTGGCCAACCATATTTTCAATAACACTGAACCGGAATGATCGGGCATAATCTTCAATAGCGGAAGAGATATCATGCAGGCGATTGCCTTCAACTGCCATTGCAATACCCCTTTCAAGGCTCTCTTTTGTTACATCAACAAGTTGCTGCACTTTTTCATCAATAACTCCAAGAACAAACGTTCTTGCAGCATCGCCATGATATCCGCCCTTGTATACACCACAGTCAACTGAGACGATATCGCCCTCTTTGACAACTCTCTTTATACTGGGTACTCCATGAACAACCTCTTGATTGATCGAGATGCAGAGCGTTGCAGGATACGGGGTAACACTAGGATCGCTTTTTGGGACATAGTTCAGAAAACTTGGAACAGCATGATTATCCCTTATAAACTCTTCAGCCATCGTGTCGAGTTCTTTGGTGGTCATGCCGGGCTTTATTTCCTGCTCAAGCAGATCAAGGGCCTTGGCCACAAGGGCTCCGGACACTCTCATCAACTCAATTTCCCTTTCGCTTTTTATAGTAATCATTTCCGTGTATTACCTGGCCTGTCGACCATGTGTCTTTCCAGACTTCATGAAGCCATCATAGTGGCGCATCATCAAGTGGCTTTCAACCTGCTGCAACGTATCAAGCCCGACACCGACAATAATCAAAAGACTCGTACCACCGAAAAACTGTGCAAAACCCTGTGTAACATTGACAAACTTTGTCAGAAAAGTAGGAAGAATCGCAATGATCGCAAGTGATATGGCTCCGGGAAGCGTAATGCGCGTCAGAATATTATCAATAAAGTCGGCTGTGCTTTTACCAGGACGCACACCGGGGATGAAACCTCCCTGACGGCGCATGGTGTCGGCAACCTCTTTCGGATTAAAGGCAATCGCTGTATAAAAATAGGTAAAGAAAACAATCATGGTTCCGAACATGAGGGCATACCACCAGGAATCATAGGAGAAAACTGAGGCTATCCCCTGCATCACCTCATTTTCAGGGAAGAAAGAGAGGAACGTACCTGGAAGAAACATGATGGACTGAGCAAAAATAATGGGCATGACACCAGCAGTATTAATCCTCATGGGTATGTACTGGGTACTTCCGCCATAAACCTTGCGTCCGACAACACGTTTGGCATGCTGTACTGGAATGCGGCGGGTTCCAACAGTGAGCACAACAACAAATGCTACAATTGCCGCCATGATAGCGAGAATAATGATCTCGATAATCCAGTTTTTACTGCCAAGGGAGACCGAACGGAATTCAGCAACCAGCGCCTGTGGAAACCTGGCAAGTATACCTATCATAATAATGAGCGATATACCGTTTCCTATACCTCGATCTGTGATCTTTTCACCAAGCCACATGACAAAGACAGTAGCCGCGGTCAAAAGGATAACAACCGTCACAGAAAAGAAAATGCCCGGATCGGGTACAATGACTTTACCGAATGAGGCCGGACTTGAGAGACTCACACTTACGCCCCAAGCCTGCAGGGCAGCTATCATTACCGTTCCGTAGCGCGTCATCTGGCTTATTTTCTGTCGGCCATCCTCACCCTCTTTCTGTAGTTTCTGGAAGTAGGGAGTCACCGCTCCAAGCAACTGGATGATGATTGAGGCGGATATATAAGGCATGATGCCAAGAGAGAATATCGATGCTCTGGCAAAAGCTCCACCAACAAAAAGGTCAAAAAGTCCGAAGAGATCATTGGAGTGGGATTGCGATGCGCCTGCTACTGCAGCCGCATCAACACCCGGGATGGTAATGTGGGAACCAAGTCTGTAGACAAATAACAGAAGAAGCGTATAAAGGATCCGCTGGCGGAGTTCAGGGATTTTATTTATGTTCCTTATACTTTCATTTAGCTTCATAGCGTCCTTTTAACGGGTTCAGGGCTTAGGAGTTTTTTTTACTCTTTTTACCAAAGGTGCCTTTGGTTTCAATAGAGCCTCTTCAAATGATATATCCCTGATTTTTGAAGCCTCTTCAAGCGTACGGAATGCCTTGATTACTTTGCCGCCAGCTGCGGTGATTTTTTCTTCGGCACTCTTGCTGAATGCATGAGCAGTAACGGTGACAGCTGTGCTGAGCTCGCCATTACCGAGAATCTTGAAATAGTCAGCATTACTTGCATGGAGGAGCGACTTGAGATCGAGAATAGAAATCTCATTCTCTATAAGTCCTTCCTGTATCCATTTGTCAAGCTGTGAAAGATTGACTGTATTGACAGGGTTGCTGTCAAGAGAAGTAAAACCAAATTTTGGCAACCTCCGATAAACCGGAATCTGTCCTCCTTCAATTTTAGGTCTCTTGTAGCCGCTGCGTGCCTGCTGACCTTTGTTGCCCTTGCCAGCTGTAGTTCCGTTTCCCGAACCCTGACCGCGGCCAACCCGCTTTTTATTCTTTACTGCGCCTTTAGCTGGACGAAGTGAACTTAAATCCATGGTTTCAATTCCCGACTTTCTATTAGTAAAAAACTTAGACTTCCTCAACCTTGACAAGGTGCTGTACGACTCTTATCTGACCTCTGGTGCAAGGATTATCCTGTCTGTCAACCTGATAGTGTGGCCTTCCGAGTCCAAGCGCCTTGATGGTGGCTTTTTGCTTTTTCGTTCCACCAATAATGCTTCGAACCTGGGTAATTTTCAGTGTTTTCTCACTCATGATCGCATTCTCAATTTTTAGCTTTCAAAAACCTCTTGCAGGCTCTTTGACCGTCTTTCACCGACGTCATAGGCATCAGAAATACTCTGTAATCCTTTTATTGCAGCTTTCACCACATTATGTGGATTGGATGAACCAAGTGATTTGGTCAGTATATCGTGTATACCTGCCATTTCCAATACTGCTCTGACAGCTCCACCGGCAATAAGACCGGTACCGGGAGTCGCAGGCTTCATCATGACCTTGGCAGCACCGTACCTTGCAATAATCTGATGAGGAATGGTACCCTTGACAATCGGCACCTTGATAACATTCTTTTTGCCGTCTTCTATGCCCTTTGCAATAGCGTCCTGAACTTCGTTCGCTTTGCCAAGCCCGTAACCGACATGTCCTTCTTTATCGCCAACTACAACAATGGCGTTAAATCCAAAACGTTTTCCGCCTTTTACAACCTTTGCCGTTCTGTTGATATGAACAAGCTTCTCTTTCAGATTTAATTCTCCGGGCCTGATAATCTTAGCAGATGTTTTCGCCATTTACTTTCTCTTTGAAAAGTTGTTAAAAGATCAGTCCTGCTTCTCTCGCACCATCAGCCAATGCCTTGACTCTGCCATGATAACGAAAACCATTCCTGTCAAATACTATATTTGTTATACCCTCAGCAAGGGCTTTTTCTGCAATCTGTTTGCCGATGATGCGACATACTTCTGTCTTGGTACCAGTTAGTGCCTTATTATCTTTGGACATCGATGATGCTGCGATAAGGGTTTTGCTGTTCACATCGTCAATAAGCTGAGCGTATATCTGCGAAAGACTTCTGTAAACACAAAGCCTTGGCTTTGCTTGTGTACCCTGGACATGGGCTCTGCTTCTGTCCTTGATTTTCTGCCTCCGGGAGGCTTTATCGATTTGACTCATTCTCTTGAACCGTTGTATAATGTTATTGCCTGACTACTTGAGCTGTGCGTTCATTCTTTTCTTACTTACCAGCAGCCTTTCCTTCCTTGCGACGGATAACTTCACCGGCATATTTGATACCCTTTCCACGGTAAGGCTCAGGTTTTCTGAATGAACGGATCTTGGCAGCGACCTGACCAACCAGCGCTTTATCAATACCGCTTATAAGCACAGTAACCTGATCGGGCACTTCAATTTTAATCTCATCAGGAGCCTTGAAATAAATCATATGTGAATATCCAAGTGTCAGGGCGAGGAGATCATTTTTCAACTCTGCACGATATCCGACACCTGCAATCTCAAGTTTTCTTGTAAAACCGTTGGTAACACCCTCTACCATATTGCTTATAAGCATACGGTAAAGACCATGCTGGGCTTTAGCCTTCTTGCTGTCATCGACTCTGGTTACAGTAATGATACCAGCTTCCTCTGTAATTTTTACCTGATCGGTAAGGCTCTGCTCAAGAGTGCCTTTAGGACCTGATACCCTGATGTTCAAGTCTTTGATCTCTATCTTCGCCTGATTGCTCAGGGGTATGGGCATTTTTCCTATTCTTGACATGGTATTCTAATGCTCTTAGGCTTATGAATTAATAGATACGGAACAGGATCTCACCGCCAACGCCCTGTGCCCTTGCCTCTTTATCGGTAATAACACCTTTCGATGATGAAAGGATATACAACCCGAGACCACCAAGATATTTTTTAATATCCTTTCCGTCATAAACACGCCGACCAGGCTTGCTTACCCTTGTAATTTCTTTTATGGCCGGGTCACCATGAGCTGTATACTTCAGATCAACCCGTATAAAAGGGAACTTTTCGGATGTAATGACCGTAAAGCTTTTAATGTACCCTTTATCCACAAGCAATTGCGAGAGATTCTCCCTGAGCTTAGAGTATGGGATATCGGTTGTTTTGTTTTTTGCTCTCCCCGCATTTCTGATACGGGTGATATAATCTGCAATTGAATCCGTTACAGGCATAGCAAACGTTGGTTACTTTCGAAAATGATACAAATACCTCTCTTTAACACGTACAAACTGATTTACCAGCTTGCTTTTTTAACACCGGGCAGTTTTCCCTCAAGCGCAAACTTGCGGAACATGTGCCGGCACAATCCAAATTTAGCATAAACGCCTCTTCCACGGCCAGTCAGGACACAACGATTACGAACTCTTGTGGCAGAACTGTCTCTCGGCAGTTTGCGCAGAGCCTCATAGTCACCTGCTTTGAGCAGCTCCTCACGGATAACTGCATATTTCTCTACAAGCTTTATCCTCTTTTCGTTTCTTGCTATAACGCTTTTCTTTGCCATCTGTGTCTGAATTATTTAGTTGTTCTTCTTTTTGAATGGCATTCCAAGTTCCGAAAGGAGCACATAAGCTTCTTCGTCTGTAGATGCGGAGGTTACAAAACTGATATCCATTCCTGATATTCTTGGTACCTTATCGATATCAATTTCCGGAAAAATAATCTGTTCCTTAACACCGACAGTGTAGTTACCGCGACCATCAAAACTGGTATCATTGAGTCCACGGAAATCACGAATTCTTGGAACGGCTAGACTGACAAAACGATCAAAAAACTCATACATGGCCTTGCGGCGAAGCGTTACGCGACATCCGATCGGCTGACCTTCACGAAGCTTGAAGTTTGATATCGCTTTTTTCGATTTACGACTCTGAGGCTTCTGACCGGTAATCTGGGCCAGCTCCTGTAAAGCTATTTCAAGCAGTTTAGGCTCTGCTGCAGCTGCACCGACACCAATGTTAATTGATATTTTCTGAAGCTTCGGGACTTTCATGATATTCTTGTACTGAAAGCGCTCGACAAGCTTAGGGGTGACTTTTTCCTTATAAAAGGTCTGCAGTCTTGCTACTGAAGGAGTTACCGGTGCCGACTCTGTGTTCTCGTCTTTAATCTTGGCCATCTTATTCTTTATCAGTTAATCAGAATGGTCTTTGTCATTCTGATATTTATTGGAAACAATTAACTCTTCTTAACGTTAGAAGCGTGAATAGGGAACTCTCTTTCAATGATCGATCCCTGCGGCTGACCCTGGGTCGGACGCATATGGCGCTTGCGGATGTTAACCCCTTCGACGATAACACGGCCTTTTAAAGGAAATACCTTAAGTATCTTGCCTGCTTTTCCTTTATCATTCCCGCTTATAACTACAACTGAGTCATTCTTCTTGACGTGCAGCTTAACCTTCTTAATCCCTGTTTTCATTTTTCACTGATATGATATTATTCATAAAATCCTGAGCGGGAGACGAGACTCGAACTCGCGACCAACAGCTTGGAAGGCTGTGACTCTACCAACTGAGTTACTCCCGCCTGAAGCACCTTATAATACTTCCGGCGCCAGAGAAACAATCTTCATAAATTTCCTGTCACGAAGCTCTCTTGCGACCGGCCCGAAAATACGGGTACCTCTTGGCTCACCCTGCGCATTAAGCAGAACAACGGCATTTTCGTCAAAACGAATATATGAACCGTCTTTTCTACGCGATTCCTTGACACAGCGAACAACAACAGCTCTACAGACATCTTTCTTTTTTACAATGCCACCGGGAACAGCTGCTTTAACTGATACAATAATCTGATCACCCAATGAGGCATAACGCCTCCCGGTTCCACCGAATACGTGAATGCAGCGAACTTTTTTTGCACCACTATTATCGGCAACAACCAGATTTGTTTCTTTCTGGATCATCCTGTTTCAAACTTTAATAAATGTAAAAAATATCCTCTCTTACTTGGCTTTCTCAATGATTTCTACCAAGCGACAGCTCTTTCTCTTGCTTAGTGGACGGCACTCTACGACCTTGACAAGATCACCAATTCCGGCTTCATTCTTTTCATCATGAGCCATAAGCCTGGTGGTTTTCTTGAAATATTTCTTGTAAACCGGGTGCTGTACCCTGCGCTCGACAGCAATTACGCATGCCTTATCCATCTTATCACTGACAACCTTACCTAACCAGCTTTTTTTTCTTCCTCTTTCCGGAACATTCTGTCCCTGAGCTACACTGTCCATTTTCTGTTCTTCCATTTGTCAATAAACGGTTTTTTAGTTTGCCTGCCCTCAAGCCTGGCTTGTCTCAGCTGAAGCGAGTTGATGGAGCCGGTATTTCATGCGCGCAATATCCCGTTTCGAATTGCGAAAAACCATAGGATTCTGCGGCTGCTCAATAACTTTAAAAAAATTGATATCGGCAAGTCTATCTTCAAGCTCCTTGAGCCTGTCGATCAATTCCTGTTTGCTTAATGCCGCAATTTCATACTTTTTCATAATAAGTAACCCTCTTGTCGAATTATTTCTCTCGTTTATCCTTCGTAATCAGGACGGACTATGAACTTGGTCTTGATCGGCAACTTCTGTGCTGCAAGGCGAAATGCCTCTGTAGCAACATCTTTCGGCACACCGTCAGCCTCGAACATAACTCTTCCCGGCTTAACAACCGCAACCCAGAACTCCGGAGAGCCTTTTCCTGAACCCATGCGGGTTTCAGCGGGTTTTTTGGTTACCGGTTTATCCGGAAATATCCTGATCCAGATTTTTCCGTCTCTTTTCATAAACCTGGTCATTGCAACACGGGCTGCCTCAATCTGACGGGCAGTAATCCATGCACCCTCAATTGCTTTCAAACCGAAAGAACCGAAAGAAACATCAGTACCACGCCCTGCATTGCCCTTCATGCGGCCTCTTTGTGTCTTTCTATATTTAACTCTCTTTGGCATTAACATACAGGCAACTCCATTCGTTTTCTTATTGTATGGTACTTGATATTAAGATCGCTTCGTGCGCTGGCGACGCTTTGAACGTGGATCGCGAGTATCACGACCTCTTGGACCAGAGTCAGTGCGTCTATCCTTCATTCTCTTCATTTCATCTTCCTCAATTGCGTCAATACGCTGAACGAGGACTTCACCTTTGTAAACCCAGACTTTTATTCCAATGGTGCCTGCAATGGTATGAGCTGTGCAACTTGCATAATCCACATTGGCGCGAATGGTATGAAGCGGTATTTTGCCCTCTTTATACTGTTCGGAACGCGCAATTTCTGCACCACCAAGACGGCCGCCGCACTTGATTCTGATACCTTCAGCTCCAGAGCGCATTGCCTGCTGGATTGCCTGTTTCATCGCTCTTCTGAATGAAACACGGTTTTCAAGCTGGTAAGCAATATTGTCACCGATCAGCTGTGCCTCAATTTCCGGCTTGACAACCTCAACAACATCTATTTTGACTTCTTTTCCGGTAATACGGCTGAGTTCCTGAGAAAGATTATTAATCTCCTCACCCTTTCTTCCTACAACGGCACCAGGACGAGCTGCATAAATATTGATCTTGACATGCTTTGTCGTTCTCTCAATGATTATACGTGCGATTCCAGCTCTTTCTTTCTTCAACCGGGCAAGGACGTATGTACGTATAACGTGATCCTGCTTGATTTTTTCCGAAATAACAGGACTATCATCGTACCAACGTGATGCCCAGTCCCTGATAATACCGAGCCTGAATCCAGTAGGATTAACTTTCTGACCCAATGCGCTCTCCTTGTTTTATTTTGTTACTGGATTTTTAACCTTATCAATGACAATTGTCAGATGATTTGATCTTTTGCGAATCCTGAATGCCCGACCCATAGGCGCAGGAAGTGTTCTTTTCAGTGTGGTACCTTCATCAACAAAAATAGTTTTGACGAAAAGCTCCTGATCACTGACCCTCTCATCCGGATTCAGCTGCGCGTAATTTGCCACTGCTGACTTAAGCGTCTGCATGACATTGCGTGAAGCTGCTTTGGTTGAGTTAAGCAGAATAGCCTTTGCCAGATCAACTTGTTTCCCTCGAACGAGGCCGGCCACAAGACGCATTTTCCTTGGCGATGTCGGCGTATCCCGTAAAATTGCTTTAGCTTGCATGATATCTTTACCCTTTCGCGTTTTTCAATTTATTTTTTCCTTGGTGCTGCGCCACCTTTTTCGGCCTTTCCACCACCAGCATGGCCGCGAAACGATCTCGTCGGGGCAAACTCTCCAAGCTTGTGACCTACCATATTATCACCTACATAGACCGGGACATGACTTTTGCCATTATGTACAGCAACTGTATGACCTACAAAATCAGGCGAAATCATTGAACTTCTGGACCAGGTCTTCACAACCTTTTTTTCTCCCTTGGTATTCATATCAAGGATCCGCTTTTCCAGCTTTATATCAATGAACGGTCCCTTTTTAAGTGATCTTGGCATAGTTTCTCTGCTTGTTGTTGTTAACCGCTATAGTTATTTGGCATTTCTGCCGCGTACAATCAATTTCTGTGAAGCCTTTTTCTTGTTTCTGGTCTTCAGACCCTTTGCAAGCTGACCCCATGGTGACATAGGATGTTTTCTACCACCACCTGATTTCGATTTACCTTCACCACCACCCATCGGGTGATCGACCGGGTTCATCGCCATACCTCTTGTCTGTGGGCGGATTCCAAGCCAGCGACTTCTGCCGGCTTTTCCTAACACGACATTTTCATGATCGCTGTTACCCACTACTCCAATCGTCGCCCGGCACTCAACGCGGAGCTTGCGAATTTCACCTGAAGGAAGTTTAAGTGTAACATAATCACCCTCACGTGCAGCAAGAACAGCAAAACCTCCAGCTGAACGAACTATCTGACCACCCTTTCCGGCCTTCATTTCAACATTGTGAATATCAGTACCGAGAGGAATATTTTTCAGTGTCATGGTGTTGCCGGCCTTGATTTCGACCTTTTCGCCACTTTCCACCTTGTCACCCACATTTAAACCTTTCGGGGCGAGAATATAACGTTTTTCTCCATCAATGTAATGCAATAATGCAATTCTTGATGAACGATTCGGATCATACTCAATAGCAGCAACCGTTGCAGGTACTCCATCCTTGTTGCGCTTAAAATCGATAATCCTGTAATGCCTCTTATGTCCTCCACCTCTGTGCCTTGAAGTTTTTCTTCCTGCAGCATTTCGACCACCCGATTTCTTGAGTTTAACAAGCAAACCCTTTTCAGGAGTGGTTTTTGTTATTTCATCGAATGCAGGGTAGGACATGAACCTTGACCCTGGCGTTACCGGCCTTAATTTCCTTATAGCCATTTGAATGTATGATCTATCCTTTTTATGATTTCTATCCTTCGCTCTGCTGGGCTGAACCTGCGTAGTAATCTATCGCCTGGTCCTTTTTGAGAGTAACAATAGCTTTCTTCCAGTCACTCTTTTTACCGGTAATCAACCCTTTTCTGGTATTCTGGCTGCGGGATTTCCCGAGATAGTTAACCGTGCGAATCGATTTTACTTCTACACCAAATTTCTTTTCTACTGCTGTTTTTATTTCAATCTTGTCTGCATCGGGTTTAACGATAAAGACATACTGTCCTTTCTTCTCTGTCAGGCCTGTACTTTTTTCAGTCAATAATGGCCGCAACAATGGGTTTTTCATCTCTTTAACTCCTTTTTCTGGAAAACTCCAATTACCCTAATGTATCTTCAATTGTTTGCAACGCTGTCTTCTGAACAAGTACTGTATGACTATGAAGAATATCGTATGTTGATGCAGTATCGGCAGTCATGATATTGAGTACTTCAATATTTCTACCTGATCTTGCAATAATCATATCATATTCAGGTGTAAGCAACAATGTCTTTTTCTCTGAGAGTCCAAGGTTTTTCAGTATCTCTGCAAAAGGTTTTGTCTTGATATATTCAAACCTGAAATCCTCAACGACAACAATCTGGCCAGCCCTGGCTTTAGAACTCAATGCTGAACGTCTTGCAAGAAGTTTAACCTTCTTGTTGACCTTCTGTTCGTAAGCATGAGGTGTAGGGCCGAATATCGTTCCACCACCAATATTAAGCGGGGAACGTGTAGAACCCTGACGCGCATTGCCTGTGCCTTTCTGACGTAAAGGCTTTCTGCCTCCACCTCTTACTTCGCCACGTGTTTTTGACTTGTGAGTACCCTGCCTCTTGTGTGCGAGAATCGACTTAACATCGAGATACATCGCATGTTCTGATATTTCAGCGCCGAATATATCATCACGGAGCGTTACCACTTCCCCGGTTTCAGTGCCGCCGGTATTTAAAACTTTAAGTTCCATAGCTTCGCGCATTCAGCATTTACTTTTTTGTAGAAACAATCTTGACATAGGAATTCTTAGGTCCAGGCACAGATCCCTTTATAACAATAAGATTAGATTCAGGGATGATCTTGAATATCTGAAGATTCCTGACTGTAATATTATCGGATCCCATGCGTCCAGCCATTCTGGTACCTTTGAAAACCCTTGACGGATCGGAAGAGCCACCGACAGATCCTGGAGCTCTCTGCCTGTCAGACTGACCGTGTGTTCTCTGTCCGCCGCTGAAATTATGACGTTTCATAACACCAGCAAAACCCTTTCCTTTCGAAACACCGAGAACATTAATTATCTCGCCTTCTTTGAAAGATTCAACGCTGACAGGACTACCGAGCTGAAGGTCCTGATTAAGCTCTGAAAAGTCAAACTCAGCCAATTTAAAGCCAGGAGCTACTCCTGCCTTTTTATAATGGCCCTGCAGCGGCTTGCTTACTTTTTTCTCATCTCTTTCACCGATACCAACCTGATAAGCATCGTATCCGTCTGTACAAACACGTTTAACCTGTGTCACAAAGCATGGACCTGCCTGGATAATCGTGCAGGATACTGCTTCGCGTTTATCATTGAATAAACGGGTCATGCCGATTTTTTTTCCAAGAATCGCACCCATATTGAATTAACTATTCTAATTCTTTAAGACTTAATTTCAACATCAACACCACTTGGAAGCTCCAGCTTCATCAGCATATCTATGGTTCTGGATGTCGGGTTTATTATTTCAATCAACCTCTTGTGAGAGGAGAAAGAAAACTGCTCACGTGACTTCTTGTCAACATGCGGAGACCGGTTTACGGTATACACATGAGATTTTGTAGGCAGCGGTATTGGACCAAAGATGATAGCATCTGTCTGCTTGACTACATCAATAATCCTTAACGCCCACTTATCAACCAGACTATGGTCATAAGACTTGAGCTTTATTCTGATCTTTTGCTGTACAGCCACTTGTCAACCCTGTTTCGTGTTATCAATAAAAATAGGACGGGATCTCTGGCCCCGTCCCGAGACGCTATACAATTTATTATTCAATAATCTTGGTTACGGAACCCGCACCGACGGTACGACCGCCCTCACGGATAGCGAAACGAAGAGCCTCATCCATCGCGATAGGAGCGAGCAACTCAACATTAACCTGAAGGTTATCGCCAGGCATAACCATCTCAACGCCTTCAGGCAAAGTAACTGAACCAGTCACATCTGTTGTACGGAAATAGAACTGAGGACGGTAACCGTTGAAGAACGGTGTATGACGTCCACCCTCTTCCTTTTTAAGGATATAAACCTCAGCTGTAAACTTGGTGTGCGGCTTGATAGTACCTGGTTTTGCGATAACCATTCCACGCTCAAGTTCAGTCTTGTCAACACCTCTGAGAAGAAGACCGGCGTTATCGCCTGCCTGTCCTATATCAAGAAGCTTCTGGAACATTTCAATTCCGGTAACAACTGATTTGCGAGTAGGTCTGATACCGACAATTTCTACCTCTTCGTTGATCTTTATAACACCTCTTTCTATTCTTCCGGTACCTACTGTACCACGACCTGAAATAGAGAATACATCTTCAACAGGCATCAAGAATGGCTTGTCAATGTCACGAACCGGCTCTGGAATAAATTCATCAACAGCATCCATAAGCTCCATGATAGCTTTCTCGCCTTCCGGATCGCCTTCAAGTGCCTTAAGTGCAGAACCTTTGATAATCGGGATATCATCGCCGGGGAAATCGTACTGTGTCAAAAGCTCTCTGAGTTCAAGCTCTACAAGCTCGATGAGTTCCGGATCGGCAATGTCAACTTTGTTAAGAAAAACAACAAGTGCAGGAACGTTAACCTGACGGGCAAGCAGAATGTGCTCACGAGTCTGAGGCATAGGACCATCGGTACCTGCTACTACAAGAATAGCGCCATCCATCTGGGCAGCACCGGTGATCATGTTTTTAATGTAGTCAGCGTGACCAGGACAGTCGATGTGCGCATAGTGACGCTTTTTTGTCTGGTACTCAACGTGTGCAGTTGAAATGGTAATACCGCGTTCTCTCTCTTCAGGAGCTTTATCGATACTTCCGAAATCGCGCTGCAGTGCAAGACCCTGCTTTGCAAGAACCGAAGTAATTGCAGCTGTCAAGGTTGTCTTACCATGGTCAACGTGACCGATGGTTCCTATATTGACGTGGGGTTTATCCCTTTTGTAGGACTCTTTTGCCATAACTTATCTCCGTGACGGTTATCTTTTATTGATTGTAATAGTTAAAACTGATAGTCTCTGTTGCTCGCTTATTCCGAATCCTTGCTTACCCTCTTCACCTGCAAAGCTTCCGCAATATTGCGGGGACCTTCGCGATAACAGTCAAACTCCATAGAATAATTTGCCCTTCCCTGACTCATTGAACGAAGATCGGTTGAATATCCGAACATCGCTGAAAGAGGAACCTTGGCATTGACAAACTGAGCTCCTGCTCTCTGCCCCATACCTTCAATATGACCACGGCGACTGGAGAGATCACCCATAACATCACCGAGATACTCGTCAGGCGTTACGACTTCAACCTTCATGATCGGCTCAAGGAGTACAGGATCAGCCTTTTTGGCCGCTCCCTTGAACCCGATGGAACCGGCAATCTTGAATGCCATTTCTGAAGAGTCAACTTCATGGTACTTACCGTCGTAGAGTGTCACCTTGATATCCTGCATCGGAAAACCTGCAACAACACCACTCTTCATGGCCTGCTGCACACCGGCATTGACTGCGGGTATATACTCTCTCGGGATAACTCCACCTTTGACAGCATCAACAAATTCGTATCCTTTTCCTTCCTCAAGCGGCTCAACAGTAATATTGACCAGACCAAACTGACCTTTACCACCGGACTGGCGAACAAACTTACCCTCAAAATCAACTTTTTTTCTGATCGTCTCGCGGTAAGCAACCTGCGGCTGACCAACATTCGCCTCAACCTTAAACTCACGCCGAAGCCTGTCAACCAGAATCTCAAGATGGAGTTCACCCATACCGGCAATCAAAGTCTGACCGGTTTCATCATCAGTCTTAACTTTAAAAGTAGGGTCCTCTTCAGCAAGCTTCGCAAGCGACATACCGAGCTTATCGTTATCGGCTTTTGTTTTCGGTTCAATCGCAATCTCAATAACCGGCTCAGGAAAAATCATTTTTTCGAGAACAACCGGATTATTTTCTTCACAGAGTGTATCACCTGTCCTTACATCCTTCAAACCTACAGCAGCCGCAATGTCGCCGCAATAGACAAAATCTATATCCTCTCTCTTGTTGGAGTGCATCTGAAGGATTCGACCAATACGCTCTTTCTTGCCAGTCATGGTATTCAAGACATAACTGCCTGCCTTGAGAACACCTGAATAAACCCTGAAAAAGGTAAGCTTGCCGACAAAAGGATCTGTAGCAATTTTAAAGGCAAGAGCTGCAAATGGCTCATCGTCTTTCGGCTCGCGAGATATCGACTCTTCAGTACGCGGGTGGTGACCCTCGACAGCACCAACATCAACGGGAGAAGCAAGATACTCGACCACTGCATCCAGCATAAACTGAACACCCTTATTCTTAAAGGATGAACCGCAAAGTACCGGTATAATAGTAACCTTAAGTGTTGCCTGACGAAGAACGTTTCTTACCTCTTCCTCAGTAATATCCTCACCATTCAAATACTTCTCAAGAAGTGTGTCATCATGCTCGGAAACAGCCTCAAGCATGTTAATCCGCCATGTGCGCGCCTCGTTCTGCAGGTCATGAGGAATCTCAACCTCTTCATAGGTACTGCCGTCTTCCTTATCATAAATGATACCTTTCATTCTGATAAGATCGACGAATCCGGCAAAAATCTCACCCTCACCGATCGGTATCTGGAGAGGAACAGGATTTGCGCTCAATCTCTCTTTAATAGCCTTGACAGTCTCAAAAAAGTTTGCTCCGGTCCTATCCATCTTATTGACATAGGCAATCCTCGGCACACCATACTTATTTGCCTGGCGCCATACTGTTTCAGACTGTGGCTCAACACCGCCAACAGCACAGAAAAGTGCAACCGCACCATCAAGTACTCGAAGTGAACGCTCAACCTCAACAGTAAAGTCTACGTGACCAGGCGTATCTATAATATTAATCCTGTGATTAACTCCGGTATAGTTACCAAACTTCGGAGTCCAAAAACAGGTTGTAGCGGCAGAGGTGATTGTAATACCACGCTCTTTTTCCTGATCCATCCAGTCCATCGTCGCACCACCGTCATGCACCTCACCCATCCGATGCAAGCGACCAGTGTAAAACAAAATCCTCTCTGTCGTTGTCGTCTTCCCTGCATCAATGTGAGCCATGATGCCGATGTTGCGTACTTTATCTAAATCAACCAGCCTTGCCATAACAAAATTTTTGACCTTTTATCTACACTTAAACAACTACTTAGAACCTGAAATGCGCAAATGCCTTGTTAGCATCAGCCATTCTGTGAACCTCATCGCGCTTTTTCACCGACGCACCCTGCTCGTTAGCAGCATCCATCAGCTCAGCAGCAAGCTTCTCAGCCATGGATTTTCCTCCACGCTTGGCAGCATACATCTTCAACCAGCGGAACGCAAGCGCACCTCTTCTTGAAGCTTTAACTTCCATAGGAATCTGGTATGTCGCGCCGCCAACTCTCTTACTGCGAACCTCAACAACCGGTGCAATATGCGACATAGCCTTGCGGTAAACCTCAAGAGGATCTTCACCAGCCATTTTCTCGCCAATAATAGCAAAAGCATCGTACACAATCTTTGTAGCAACTGCTTTCTTACCATCAAGCATCACAGCATTGATAAAACGGGCAACACTTTCATCCCCGTAACGAAAATCAACACCTATTCTTTTATAGCCACCTTTTTTCGGCATATTCTTCTATAAATTTATGATTGGACCTATCTGCCTTTACCCTTGACAGGAGCAGCTGCACCGGCTTTCGGCTGCTTGGCCCCATACTTCGAACGACTCTGCTTACGATCAGCAACACCGGACGTATCCAGCGAACCACGGACAATATGATAACGCACACCAGGAAGATCCTTCACCCTGCCGCCTCGAATCAAAACGATCGAGTGCTCCTGCAGGTTATGACCCTCTCCCGGGATATATGCTGTAACCTCAATTTTATTGGACAACCTTACACGCGCAACTTTCCGTAACGCTGAGTTAGGTTTTTTTGGTGTAGTCGTGTAAACACGAGTACAAACACCACGCTTTTGCGGGCATTTATCAAGCGCCGGTGACGCCGTCTTTACTACTTTTACACTTCTTCCGAGCCTGATGAGCTGCTGAATCGTCGGCATACTAAAACTCTCTTTCTATTTAAAAACCTCTGATTACAAAAGACGCAATCCTAAAAATTCCATAAGGACAACCAATGTAAGAGAATTATGAAAAATAACAAAACCTAATTCATCATTTTTCTTCTCTTGATAAAAAATCTTTCCCCCCCTCCTTTTCCCCTTCACAGAGATGCCGGAAAGCCCGCAGGCACTGTTAAAACTTTCTAAACATTTACCGTTCTTTCAGGATCATATCCCTGGCTTCGTGCGAAAACGACCTGCAACTACACCAACTGAAATCAGGAGTATTGCAGTGCCGAATGCGCCAAGCGATATCCATCGACCTGTTTCAAAGCCACTTCTGTCATAATAGAACTCTACACGATTGCTTCCGGCTGGAATGATGACTCCCCGTAGCAATCCGTTCACCTTGGTCATTGAAGCATTATGACCGTCAACCTTCACCTTCCACCGCAAGGGATAATAAAGTTCACTGACAACCAGAAATGCCTCGCCCGGAGCCGACACTAGGAGATCCATCATCTCAGGCTTTACCTGGACGGATGTCACAGTTGCTGCCGAAAACGTCTTTGTTCCAGTCCAGGCTGCTCCTTCGACATAGGCTTCCCCGGAAGCAGCGTGATCATCAAGAAGCTTCGGAAACAGATCTTCGTCTGCTTTTACCGATGTCAGGCGATTGGCAAACCATGCTCTGGGAAGCGCTCCCTGAAGCCTGTAGACATAGACCTTGAGCGGGCCGGCTGCCAGATGGAGTGAGCCGCTCTTTACCAGTTCGAGTGCCGGATTTTCAACTGGTTCCGGAGTGATGATATAGAGAACATTGAGCATTCTAAGAATATTCAGACTGGCAAGGTTTCCTGTTTTTGCAAGAAACTCTTCATAGAGCTTGAGTTTTGCCGGATGGTAGCCGCCTGCAGATTCGATACCGAAAAGAGCAAACTTGTTTTCAGCAAAAAGCGGTCCGGCAGGATAGACCCTGAACAGCCCTTTCCTTGACGCAAGATAGCTGGTAATGTCATCATGGCGGAAAGCACGTTCCACAATAGTGCTGTCGGTAAAAACGGGGGGGCGCAGAGAGGCTTCGGATGGGATGACTATCTGCAGATCAAGCGAGAGCAGGTCGCCAAGTGCTATGAAAATCAGCAGGACAACCGACAACTTCCTGGAGAGAGTGTTTTTTATAATAAGCCACAGCACTCCGAACGAGAGGGTTACTGCCAGCATAACGACAAGAAAACTATCCTTCAGTTGCTCCCACCGAACTTTATTGACCATAAAGGCCATATTAAAGCCTCCAACGGATGGATCAGGATAGAGTGAGCGGAAAAATCCCTCAATGCTTTGTTCAAACACAAGGAAAAGAAGCAGCAGTGACGCAAAAGCAAGAGCTCCTTTGTAAAGAGGTTTCTTCAGGCGATCCGATGGGCACTGAAGCAGTTCCTGAACTCCAAGTGCAGCAAAAAATGCCAGAATAAGATAAACCATGATCAGGGCCATCGATGGTACCCTGAACTTGCTGAATAAGGGGGCCGCATAATAGAAGAAATTAAAAACAGGAGTAAAAAAACTCCCGAACGACAATAGCAGAAATAGCAGCAGGCCTGCAACCAAAAACCAGGTCGTCGGCTCCTTCCTGCGAGATGCAGCACCTCCAATGGCAAGCAGAAGCACAACAATTCCGGCATAATGCGGAAAATCGGTAAACGGCATAAACCCCCAGTAGGTCACCCCTCCAAAACCAAAACTTCCAGGACAGAGAAAGGTCAGAAGTTCCAATGGGTGCATAGACCAGAGGGTGGCATAGTCCCATGTAGCACCTCCGCCAGCAGCCGCCATTCCCCTGACTGAGTAGGCGGCATACTGGGATGCCGGAAGGTAAATCGAAGCTGACATACCGATACCGCAGGCAAGCGCCAGCAGAATGAGTAGGGTGAGCTTCAGGTTTTTATGAAGCCCATCCCGGCGGGAAATGAGAAGAAACAAGAGAAAGAGCAGGGAAAGCATCCACGAATAGTATGCAATCTGGACATGAGCCCGCTGCAGCTGAAAGCCGGCAACAAGAGCAAGAATACCTGCTTCAGTGAGCCCTTGCCGCTCAACAAGCCTCCTTATCGCCCAGAGCATCCAGGGAATATATGCCGCTGTCATAAGCTGACTGCCATGACCATGGACCAGCATAGCCGTCATATATGGGTTGAGCATGAAAACAGCACCGCCGAAAAACGTAGCAATTGTTGAAAGTCTGAAATCGCGCAAAAAAAGAAAGAGTCCGAAGCCCGCAAATGCGAGATGAAGCAGCTGAAGGAAAATACCACTAGTATGAAAGAGGTTAAAAAACAGGTTAGGATAGTAGAGTCCGCTCAGATAACTGAAGGACTCAACGGTCGGCATACCTGAAAAAATCCATGGCTGCCAGAGTGGATAGCTCCCGGTTGCCTCATGAACCCGGTCGAGAGCAATCGTTGAAGCCAAGGGAACCAGAGTGTCGGGTGCAACAAGGATATTCGACTGAAACACGAGGGGGTAAAAGAGTAAGAGTGCCAGAACCGTATAGCCGGCAAATACAATAAGAAACAGCAGGATTGATTTCTTCACAAGCGGTATCACTTTGTTTCCTTGTTAATAAAGGGGATGAATTTAAAAATAATCTCTCTTTCCTCAGGCTCCAACTTGAGGAGCAGCATCAACGCGGTATAACTGCAGAGAGAGAGTATGGCACCTGTCAAAAATCCGGCAAAAACCGGAAGAGTGAGCAGCCAGGGACGAGTAACGACAAGGAGAAGCGCTGCGACAAGCCCTGCTGCAAGAGGTTTCAACAACGCATAACCGAATGGATGAATCTTTAAAAGAATAAAGACCTCGGAAAGCCGGAGGGCTGATAGCAGAAAGAATACCAGCAATGATGCTAAAGCTGCACCGTTTATTCCAAACCGCGGTATCAGAATGAGGTTCAGGAGAACCTGCAACCCAAGGGCTCCGAGAGCGTTATAAAGACTGAGCCTCGCATACCCGGTCATAGCCAGCAGTGTTGATGAGAGCCCGAAACAGACCTGCAGAAAAGAGGCTGCTGTCAATAAAAGCAGGGCGTTACTCCCTTCTGTAAACCTTTCTCCGAATACTCCGAGCACCGGCTCGGGAAGCAGCATGAAGAGAATAACCGGAGGAACAACCAGCCCGACAATCCATCGAGTCACCATTTTATAGATCCTTCCTATCTCTCGGCTCTCAGGCCCTGTATGCAGTGATGCAAACATCGGTGCAGCGATTCCGGCAAAAGCAAGAAGCACCGCACGAATAAGACCCGCAGTTCTGGCTGCAGGATGATAGAGACCAACCGTGGCCGTATCGGTGAGCATACCAAGCATGACGACATCGAGCCAGTGCATCATCATACTCAAGAGCGAGACCACCATGAACGGCAATGCATAGGCCATCATGCTCCTGTCATAAGAGGCTCGCAGAATATCCAATGAAAGAACGCCGCTTATTTTCGACAGATAGGGACGAATCCAGAAAAATGCTATTGCTGCAGAGAGACCAAAAGGGAAAAAAAGAGCTGCTTTCTGACCAGCCGTATAGCGAAAAAGCAGGGTTAAAAGGAGAAGCAAAAGAGGACTCACTATCTGGGTTGCAATTATTTTCGGCTGAAGCTTCCTGAACCCCTGCATTGCATGACCATAAAGCATGGTGGCAACATTGAAGGGGATTGCTGCAGCATAGCAGCAGAGTGTAAGCTGCAGAAGATTGCTTCCGTGAAGCATCGAAGCTATGTTTCCTGAAAAAAGAAGCAGAAAAAGAGCTACAACGAGTGACAGAAAAAGACTTGTTTTGAGGGCTGAACCAATCACCGCCTTTTGACGGAGAGGATCGCAGCTGTTACTACTCACAAAGCGCAGTAACCCCGAATCAAGCCCAGCTATGGCCAATACCTCTGAAATCTGGATAACAGCAACAGCAAGAGCGTAAGTGCCGAGCGCATCCGGATCAAGCACTCTTGCGACAAGCAGGTTAAAACCAAACCGGGAAGCCTGGCCGAAAAGAAATCCGACAAAGGAAAACCCTGCCTGAGCTGCTATGACGCTATTGCGATTCAAGAGGAGTGCTCCCGGTAAGCGTTCTGCAGCTCCTGCACCATAGTTGCAGCGAGCAAGTCCCAGCTATGCTGTCGGGCAAATGCCTGCCGCGCCTCCCTTCTACTGTCGGCAAGTGCTTCGGGGACCATGCGTACAAACTCTTCCGGCGAATCGGCAACATGCAGCACATCCCTCGCCCTTTGAACTGCACTGCAATAGTTCATCGAAAGCACCGGTACACCCGAGGCACTATACTCATAGAGTTTATTCGGATGAGAAACGCCTTTCAGCTCATTACGGCATAGCGGCATCAGTGCAAGATCAAAGTGCTGAATCCATGCGGGCAGTTCCGCATACTCCACTTTACCAACATAGTGGACATTCGGCAATGTATTAATAATAGCCTGCTTTTTCCACCACTCCCTTTCATACGCGGGACCAATAAGGATAATCGAGTAATCAGGCCATGCCTGAGCCGTAGCCGCAACAAGAGCTGTATCAAGCCAGTCCATCGCTCCCGCATAGCCCAGAATCGGCGCTTTCAGACTAGAGAGTCCTGCCGGCATGAGATGAGATGGAGTGGCGAAATGAGTGAATTCAACGCCATTGCCAAGTTCAATAGACCGTACACCGGACGGCACCCGGAGTCGGGCGGTCAACTCCGGGCTCACACTGAACATCAGCTGCACGCTTGAAAGATAGGTGTTGAGATACCCTTGCAGCCACACCGGACTTCCCGGGAAAGCAAGATGATCGTCATTGGCATCATAAAAACGGAGACGGCAGGGCAAAAAAGCTGCAACTCTGCCCCAATAGACATTGCTCAACCCAATGATTCTTTCACTGGAAGAAAATCCGAGAAGAGTTACCCAGAAGAGCATGAGCACAATGCCGGGCAATGATACCAGCAAACGCAGGAGCCGGTTATCAAGCAGGCGTCCTATCTTGAAAGGCACGCTTTTTAAAAACGGAACGCTGACGACCCACACCCGGCCTCTTTTGACTGGAATCCAGTGATGCCGGCGACCAAGGGCATAGGGCTCTATAAAGAGAATCTGCCAGTTTTCCGGAAAGCGCCCAAGGAGACGCTGTTTACGTGTGGAGAGAAAGTCCCACTGTATCTCAGAAAACCAGACAAGCCTCCAGGGAGTGGATGGTATTCTCTTTTCGAAAGGCAAGGTCATACGGTAAGCTCATAAATCTGCACTTTTTCAAACACTGCCCGCAAAAGCGGCTTCAATCCTGTAAGATAAAACATGAGGGGGCGTATACGAAACTCCTCGCTTCTGACAACACTGAACCCCGCACGGGTAAAGAGAGCGAGCGCCGATTGACGACTCATCTCATGAAAATGATCGGGGCTTGCCAGAGATGCAGGTTTCCTGAGCGGCATGGAGAGATAAAGCCTGGCGTTCTTTCCATGTAAAAGCCGCTTGACCTCAAGCAGGGTGTGGAGTGGATTATAGAGATGTTCGAGCACTTCAAAAGCAGTAACCACATCAAAAGATCCTTCCAACGATGCAACATCAAGATCAGCTGTCGTATTGTTGAAAGTACAGCTGAAAAGCTGCTCAAGGGAAGCAGTTAAAGGGGTACGGTCACCCAGATCGAGCCCATGGGCAGTAACCGTGCCTGAAAAAGAAGATCGCCTGATAAAGTCGATGGTATGCTGCCACCGGACACTGTGAGCCGAATCACTGAGATATTGTTTGTCAATGACGGTTCTGAATGTGCTCTGCATTCTGCACCCTCCCTGTTTTGTTTACCCCTGAAAGCCTCGTTTTCATTACATCCCCGAAACTCGCGGCAAGGCGCAGAGGAAGCAGAAGAAGATAAGTGACCATACCTCTCCATGCCCGATGCTTTCTGAGAAGATGAAGCACGCCGAGGCTTTTTTTTATCACTTTCTTTATCACCTTCAATAGGGCATTGCCATGCAGCGATGCCGATACCTTATGCCATATCCTTGAAGAGGGTACATACTCTATACTCAAGCCCAAAGCAGAAACCCGAAGTGAGAGATCAACATCTTCGGCGTACATCCTGAACGTTTCGTCAAAACCCCCGACTGCCAGAAAATCCCTGGTTCGCATGGCAAAACAGCATCCTGTTGCATAGGCAGTGCTGCCGGGACGATCAAATTGCGGTGCATCTTTTTTCCGGATGCCGATATGGCTGATGAGCCCGGTCGAAAGTCTGACAATTCCTCCGGCATACCAGAGAGTATCGGGACAGTCAAAATAGAATATTTTCGGTACTGAAATTCCAGCCGCAGGATTCCTCTGCAGAGTTTCGACAAGGGGCAGATAAAAACCCGCATTGACAATAGTATCATTGTTCAAAAATATCACAAACTCTGCATGCAGCTCCATAACCCGCCTGAACCCTGCGTTGTTGCCTGCCGCATAGCCGCAATTGAGAGGCAAAAGAAGCAGTTCAATATCCGGAAATGCATCCTTGATACGCTTTGGTGATCCATCGGTTGAACCGTTATCGACAACAAGCACCCTGCATGAAGTCGACATGAACCCTGCAAGGGAGCTGAGACAGGCCAGAGTGTCATCTGCTCCATTCCAGTTCAAGACCACAATCCAGGTCAATGGATGCATGAGATCACCTCCCGGAAACTTCTGCTTCGAGAAAACTACCTGTTGCAGCGGCAAAAGAGTCCCAGGAAAAATCTTTGCACAACAATGCAATAGCTGAACGCACCTCGGTCAGATTGCTCCTGCTTTCAAGGAACTCCCCGACAGCTTCTGCAATCCCTTCAGAAGAACAATCACGGGCAACAAACCCGGTTTCACCTTGACGCACCATCTCAGGAAGTGCACCTGCAGGAGTAACAATAACAGGCAATCCATGACCGTAGGCAAGCTGCAGCACTCCAGACTGCGTTGCAGTGCGATAAGGAAGCACGACAGCATCAGCAGCTGCAAAAAACAGGGCTGTGCGTTCCGGGGAAACATACTCCGGATAGAGATCGACACTGCCGCCAATACCAAGTTGCCTGATCAGTTCCTTATAAGTCTCCGGGGACTGAAAAAACTGTCCGGCAATAACAAGCCTTAGTGCGGGGTTCTTTTTAAGAATATCCGGCATGGCATGGAGCAGCATATCAAGCCCTTTATAGCGGCGCACATAACCGAAAAAAAGCAGAACAGAAGAATCTTCGGCGAGATGAAGAGCCCGGCGTGCATCAGGTATTGTACAGGTTTCTCCTTCCGGTTCATAGAGAGGGTGAAACAGCGGCAGCAGTGGGATTTCGGGCATAGCTGCACTCACCTCCTCTGAAACGGCATGCGAGAGTGTCACAAACCCGTCAGCAAAGAGAGCAAGCAACCGACGCATGAAGGAATCAATAAAAAATGATTCATGAGAGGAAAAATTATGGAGCAACACAATAATCCTGATGCCTGTTAAACGGCGCACCAGATAATAGAAAGGAGCTAACAGTCCGGTCCAGTAGGCTGCAAGCAGAATATCGGGTTTCAATACCCTTATTGAGCGGATTGCTCCAAACCATGAAAAAGGGTTATAGAGAACCAGGCGACACGCCTCGGGAACAACAGCATCTGCCGTATGGGCACTGACAAACGCGCCCTTAGATAAAAATTCAGGGTAGAGAGCCTTAAATGAAACGGGAACAACATCATAGCCCCGATGAAGAAGGGCATCCCTCAAAAGTCCGCTGAAACGGGCAATGCCGCCTTTCAAAGGAAAAAAGGGGGTGATGAATGCAATCCGCAATGATTTCAATAACGCTCTTGGACAGTTTTCAAACTATTGTTCTCCAAATCCCTGTTCAAAAAACTCTACCAGCTGACGGGCAGCCTCATCAGCATCTTCACCGTCAAGCTTGAGCGTCAATTTGGTTCCTTTAGGAGCGGCAAGGCTCATAACACCAATAATTGACTTTGCGTTAATCTCAACACCCTGCATTTCGATATAAAAATCAGATTTAAAGCGAGATGCAAGTTTAACGACTGACGCTGCGGGCCTGGTATGGAGCCCGGCCTTGTTTTTAACGATAACTTCCTTTACAATCACGAATGTGTGTTACCTGTTTTGTTGATTAACCCACTACCCAAAATGGTTATTCTATACTTCAGAGCGTTTTCACCATGGCAATCTCATCACACGCCATAAGTTTAGGGCAATGGGTGCAATCCCTCCATATTTTTTGCGGAAAATACTCTTTTTGAATTTCACGGTATCCAAGGCGCCTGAAAAACTCACTGCTCAAGGTCAAGACAAAAACCTCACTGACTCCTTCCTCACGGAGAACGGTCTCTGCCTTTTCAACCAGCAGGCGTCCGATTCCCTTCATTTTATAGCGGTTAAAGACCGCAAGAGAGCGAATTTCAGCAAGCTTCGAGGTATAAAATGCAATAGCACAGCATCCTATGACTTCACCGTTATATTCAGCAACAAAAAAATTACGGATATTTTCAACAATACTCTCATCGGAACGCTCCAGCATAATTCCCTGGCGGGCATACTCCACAGTAATCGCGGAAATTGCCGTCGCATCAGCAAGACGCGCGTACCTGACATAGAGCTCACTCTGCTGCATGACTACTCGAGACCCTCTTCCAGCGGTTCGTCAGGCCTGATGCGAGCAGATACCTCTTTCCAGAGTTCATCCTTGAGCTCCTTAAGCCCTTGACCGGAAACACTTGAAATCGGAAGAACCTTAATACCTTCTTCAAAGACGGGAATTTCAAGATCTTCGGCTGCAATATCCATTTTTGTAATAACCACTATCCGCGGCTTGTCAAGAAGCCCCGTGCTAAATTTCCCAAGCTCTCCGAGAAGCGTCCGGTACTCTTCGGCTATGTCGGGAGAATCCGCCGAAACCAGAACTGCAAGTATTTTAGTGCGTTCGATATGACGCAGGAACTGAATACCAAGGCCTTTACCCTCTGCCGCTCCCTCAATGATCCCCGGAATATCAGCCATCACAAACGACTTGTACTCCTCATAACGGACGATACCGAGATTCGGCACCAGAGTGGTAAACGGATAATCGGCAATTTTTGGTTTCGCCGCACTGATCACGGAGATCAGCGTGGACTTGCCCGCATTTGGAAAACCAACCAGACCGACGTCGGCCATAAGCTTCAGCTCCATTTCGAGCGTAAACTCTTCACCCTTCTGACCAGGCTCGGCATACCGCGGTGCCTGACGCGTCGGTGTAGCAAAATGCTGGTTTCCCCTGCCGCCTTTTCCGCCTCTGGCAATTAAAATCTCCTGATCCACATTTGTCAGATCAGCAATGATTTCATTGGTTTCAGCGTTTCTGACAATGGTCCCGCATGGTACATCTATAGTAACATCACCACCATCTTTCCCTGTTTTTCGGGCACCTTGACCATGGACGCCGCGAACTGCCAAGTACTTCTTTTTATATTTAAAATCAAGAAGAGTTGTCAGCTGCCGGTTGGTTCTCAGCCATATATGGCCTCCACGGCCGCCATCGCCGCCATCAGGCCCCCCCTTGGGAACGAACTTTTCCCTACGAAAACTCACACAACCTTTTCCGCCGTCTCCAGCCTGAACAAAAATCGACGCACTATCAACAAACTTCACTCACACACCTGCCTTTTGAATAATCTTTCGCTTTACCTATTTTCATAACACAATATCTAAACTCTTACACCACATGACAGCACACAATTCCGGAAAACCCGCTATCGAAGAGCTCATATCGAGGCTTGAGGAAATAACCCGGAACATTGAAAATCCGGAAACCGGTCTCGAAAAATCCATTGCACTCTACGAAGAGGGACTTACCATTGCCGACAACTGCAAAAAAAGGCTGCAGGAAGCCAGAAAAAAAATAGAGGTCATCAATCCGGAACTCGCCAAAACCTGGCCTGATACACCTCGCATCAAAGACCTCTTCGACAGCGAATCCTGAACCTCTTTCACACGTCAAGCTTTTTCAGAAGAACCTCATTGACCATTTTCGGATTAGCCTTGCCTTTCATACGGCTCATGCACTGTCCTACAAAAAAGCCAAGGAGCTGACTCTTTCCGCCGCGATAAGCGGCAAGCTGGCTTGGGTTAGCTGCTAGAATTTCATCGATAACGCTCTCAATCGCGCCACTGTCTGAAACCTGGGCAAGACCATCACGGTCAACAATATCCAACGCAGAAGCTTTATCCGTCAGCATCACTTCAAACACCTGCCTAGACATTGTATTACTTATCGTACCTTTAGTTACAAGGTTGATCATTCCACCAAGTCGCTCTGGGGAAATAGGAAATTCGCTTATATCAAGGTGCTTTTCATTTAACGTACTCATTACTATTCCCATAACGGTGTTCGCTGTTGCTTTAGCATCACCAGCAATAGTCAATGTACTCTCAAAATAATCGGCGACCTCTCTCTCCACAGTAAGAACTCCTGCATCATACGCCGGAATGGCATACTCCGCTACAAAACGGCTTGCACGGACTTCAGGAAATTCAGGAAGCTCACTCTGCATTCGATCAAGCATATCCTGATCAACAAGCACAGGAATCAGATCAGGATCGGGGAAGTAACGATAATCATGCGCAAACTCCTTTCCCCTCATTGAACGGGTCTCTCCCTTGTCAGCATCCCAAAGTCTGGTTTCCTGAATGATAACGCCGCCACTTTCCAGAATTTCCTTATGGCGATCAGCCTCAAACTCAATGGCTTTTTCAACATTCTTGAACGAGTTCATATTCTTGATCTCGGTTCGGGTACCATACTCCGTAGACCCTACAGGCCGGAGAGAAACGTTGGCATCACAGCGGAGGCTTCCTTCCTCCATGTTTCCATCAGAAATACCTAGATATTTAACAATCTGCCGGACTTTCTGCAGATATGCGGAAGCCTCCCTTGGAGTACGCATATCAGGGTAACTGACGATCTCAAGCAATGGTACACCGCTTCGGTTCAGATCGATGTAGGTTTCCTCTCCGATATCATGAATCGACTTGCCGGCATCCTCTTCAATATGAATTCTGATCAGCCTGATAACCTTTTCGCCCTCACCGGCCTCAATTTTGAGAACTCCTTCACTGCAGATAGGCTCTTCAAACTGCGAAATCTGGTAGCCTTTCGGCAGATCAGGATAAAAATAGTTTTTACGGGCGAGAATAGAACTTGGTGCAATAGTGCAGCCCATTGCAAGTCCAAGTTTAACCGCATCCTCAACGACACGACGGTTAAGTACAGGCAGTGCTCCTGGAAGAGCAAGACAGACGGGGCAGACATTGCTGTTGGCTGGTTTTCCAAAAAGAGCAGAACAACCGCAGAAAGCCTTGCTTGCTGTGTTAAGCTGACAATGGACCTCAAGGCCCACTACTAATTCATACTTCATTAAAAAAAATAACGTTATGGAAAAACACCAGTTCGTTTACACCGGGGCCTCTCCTGCTTATAAAAAACTTTTCAGTATTGCCGATAAGAAAACTTCTGGCCACCCACCGTCGCTTCAGCCATAATTCCAGCCTTCGGAAGCACAAAAACAGCTACTCCATGAGAAAAATCAATAGTGGTAGCCGCCCCAGTAGTAGCCACGACTCCCTCTACCTGGGCATTCAACTCATAATTTCCCCTTTTGAAATTATCCAGCTCTGCCTTGTCCTTAAAAAATATGATTTCCGAAAAAGACTGTCCGCCAAGCTGCGGGCCTACATTGAGCTGTGTAATCGATGAATGTCCGACAAGAGTATTAAGCTCATAGACATAACCATTACCATGCCCCCCTCCCAGCATCATGAAGCCACCTTTGAAAACATCAGGAAAAACAGCATATCCATAGGCTTTTTCAAAAAAACGATCAAGCGCAGGAGCATTCTTCCTGAAAAACTCAACTCCGGCTTTCGCACGATCCCCGTCAGCCGGATCCCATCCTGCCTTAGCAGTGGAAAAAACCAATCCCGCAAGCATAAATGCCAGCACACCAATTCTCATCATTTTCATCTTCTTCATCATTTGGGCGTATTTACGTGTTTAATAAAATCCCGGCATAGAAAACATCCAATGATATGCAACCGGTAATGTACAATTTTCACTCGAATAAATCACACATCCCACCTTCGCTACCTTTCTATCAGTTTAAACCACCATCCAGTGCTCACCTCAGAGATCCCTCACTGCGTTTCGGGATGACAAAAAGCAAGTCAGGATTGACAAAAGAGAACCCGATTCAGTTATCCACCAGCTTCGAGTTCGCGCTTCAGGGCTTCGCGTTCGATTTCGAGACGGCGAATCTCGCGATTGATGCGGTCGAGTTCTTCGGGGCTGCTGTCTATTTCCAGCCTCAGACGTGAAGAGGCCTCGTCAATCAGATCGATTGCCTTGTCGGGGAGAAAACGGTCTGAAATATAACGGTTCGAGAGTTCGGCGGCGGCAACAATTGCGGCATCCTTGATTCTTACTCCATGATGAATTTCATATTTCTCCTTGAGACCTCGCAGAATGGACACGGTGTCATCCACGCTGGGCTGATCGACCACGACGGTCTGAAAGCGGCGCTCAAGAGCGGCATCTTTTTCAATATGCTTGCGGTACTCATCAAGTGTTGTTGCGCCTATACAGCGAAGTTCTCCGCGGGCAAGCGCGGGCTTGAGGATATTTGCAGCATCCATTGAGCCTTCGGCAGAACCTGCTCCTACAAGCAGATGGATTTCATCAATAAAGAGAATAATCTCACCATCAGACGCCTGCACTTCACGTACGACCGCCTTCAGTCGTTCCTCAAACTCACCGCGAAACTTTGCACCGGCAACAAGCTGGGCAATATCAAGCGCAGCAATCTGTTTGCTCTTCAGGTTTTCAGGTACATCACCGGCAACAATGCGCTGTGCGATTCCCTCTACAATAGCGGTTTTACCAACCCCCGGCTCACCTATCAACACCGGATTATTCTTGGTGCGCCGGCTGAGAATCTGCAACACCCTGCGAATTTCTTCATCACGACCGATAACCGGATCGAGTTTTCCTTTGCGGGCCTGGTCGTTCAGGTTGCGCGAATATTTTTTCAGTGAATTATAGGTCTCCTCAGCACTCTGACTGGTCACTCGCTGCGTTCCCCTGATAGTGGCAAGCACCTTGAGAATGGCTTCACGGTTAATACCCGAATCCTTAAGCATACGCGAAACGTTGAGCCCTGCTTCACTCATGGCAATAAGCAGGTGCTCTGAACTGATATAGTCATCTTTCAGCTTTTCAGCCTCTTTCAAGGCTACATCAAAGACCTTGCCGAGATTCTGTGAAAGATACTGTCCCGTTGCCGAAGCGCCCGTTACCTTAGGAATTCTCTCTATTTCGCGATCAAGCGCCGCAAGCAGGGTTTCTGCGGGAGCTTCAAGCTTCTGCGCTATCTGCACAGCAATACTGCTGTTATCTTCAAGCATGGCCAAAAGCAAATGTTCCGGCTCTATCTGCTGCTGCTGCCTGCTGCTGGCAAGCGTGGATGCTGCCTGCAATGCCTCCTGGGCTTTTACCGTAAATTTGTTAGGATCAAACTGCATGATGGTGAATGTTTTTGGATCATTACCGCAAGCCATAGAAACTACTTACTGTATAACAATGGATATGAGAAAAAAGTTAACGCATACTACTCGAATACTCGCCATACCAGAAAAGAAAAAAGGCTACGGCACTCTATACTGCCGCAACCTTTTAAAAGCTGTTAAAATGAGGTTTTTCACTCTCCCCTGACTTCCCCTATCCGTTATCCGGAATGAGAGGAATTGTCCACTGGCGGTTTCGGCCAATTCTTGATGAAAGAACTTACAACCTGACGGAGAATCTGGGCGCTGGTAGAGAGCAGTTCAACACCTTTTTCCTGAATGTTCCTCTGCGTATCGAGCTGATCCTTGAACAGCTCAACACTCGCCGGATCATAATTCCCCTGACTGACGTAAGCATCAATTACCTCTTCAGCTTCATCAAAAGGCAAGTTGAAAACCCTGAAACCAAGCTTCGCTCTCTCAAGAGAGTCAAGAACTTTCAGACCAGTGTTCTGTTGCTCCATAACATTTCTGTTTTTTTTTCGTCTATAGAATAAATGACCCTAACTACCTTATAATAACGGAAATATAACAATGTTTTTCAACAACTATCGGAAAGTAACCCGCACGACATACCCATTACCGGGGCTTCCCTCCGCCTCTTCCAATCAGGGTTTCAGCTAGCAGAAAAAAAAGACCGGCCGCAAGAAAATACTGAGAAAGCGGCACACGCTCCACAGGCTCCATCACCCAGCGGGATGCTTCCTCGATATGGTTAATCCGTTCAGATATTTCACGGTTCACGGTATTATCAGCCTTACTGCGGAAATATAATCCGCCTGCCTCATGAGCCAGCTTCTGCAATGTTTCGCTATGGAAACTCGTCGCTATGGCCCGTCCGTGTTCGTCACGCTTGACTCCTTCTCCGCCCCCCCCTAACGGAATCACAACAGGCGAACTCATGCCTACTCCGATGACAAAAACATGGATCCCGTCCTGTTCCATCCTTTTTGCTTCAGCCAGAAAATCACCGGGATGATCTTCACCGTCACTCAGCAATACAACAATCTTCTCTCCTTTTATTCCCGACTGCGGATGATTTTCCGTTTCTGGTTTCAGGAGTTTCCTGGAAAGCTCAAGTGCGGAGCGAAACACGGTTCCCTGCTCTTCGATCAGATCGGGTGACGCCATTCCAAGCAGCGCATCAAAAGCCTCCTGATCAGTGGTAAGAGGGCACTGCACGAGAGGAGCTGCAGCAAAAAGCAGAATAGCTCTTCGGCCTCCCTTGACAGCTCGACTGATGCTGGCAATTTCCTGCTTAGCCTGGCCAAGACGATCCGGCTGCACATCCCTGGCCGTCATACTGCGGGAAATATCAAGCACAAAAACCAGATCTGCACCTTTTCGCATTACCGGGCGACCTCCACTGGTAAGACGTGGACCACTCAAAGAGAACAACATGAGGCCCATGCCGCAAAACAGCATGACTTTTTTCAGAATGAGAACCCATAGCCGTAAACCTGGCATTATGGCACGAGACATAAGCGAACTGGCAAGCGCTTCTCGAGCTTGAAGCTGCCTCATAACCCCATAGCCCAGAATCACAGCAAGAGGAATAAGAAGAAGCATGTAGCCAATATTTTCAGGCCAGGCAAAACTCATACGTGTAATTTCATTCTGTGGGCATTTCGGTTACAGCGATTCGTCATAAAGACAAACGACTTCAAGAGGCTACGGTATCCGCAAGAATCGGGTATTTGACAATATGATTTCAAGAAAAATGAGCGCGAGCACAATCAACACCAATCGGGTAAACAATCCTGACCGATGCTCCATAATCGTCCCTGACGTCCGTTTTTTCTCCAGCCGGTCAATGGCTTTCATGGTTTCACCAAATGCCGCAGGATCTTTCACCTCAAAATACCTGCCGCCAGTAGTTCTGGCAATACCACGAAGTGACTCTTCATCCAGCTCCGGGTGATTGCCTTTTTCCCCTGATAGATTCGGAGGATTACCCGGGCTTATAACACCGGCGTTAATTGCATATATCCTGATCCCGCTCTGCAGGGCCAACCCGGCAGCAGTTGAGGGACCAACCTCTCCGGTATTATTCTCACCATCGGTCACAAGAATGACAGCCTTATTTGACGATTCCGAAGCCTTAAGCCTGTTGACGGCGATAAGAATTGCAGTACCTATGGCTGTCCCTTCATCCTGTATCACAGCTGGCGTAAGGCGGTCGAGCAACATTGCAAGGACATCATGATCAATCGTCAGCGGACACTGTGTATATCCCTTTCCGCGAAACACCACGAGCCCGATCCTGTCGTTCGAACGATGCAGTACAAAGTTGCGGGCAACTTCCTTTGCAGCATCAAGACGGCTTTCACCGGCAAAATCCTTCTGCAGCATTGAGTCTGAAATATCGAGCACAAGCATGACATCGATACCATTTGCTTCGGCTTCTGTCTGACGGTACAGAAGATGGGGACCGGTAAGGGCGATAACGGAGAGGAAGAGAGCGCTCCAGCGCAGCCATTGAGGCAGTAACCGCAAGATGCGGCCAGCTCCAAATCCCAAGTCACGCAGGGACTCAAGACCGGGAAAGAGAATAGCCGGCCCTTTACCACGCCGTTCATGCCTCTCTTTGAACCAGGCTGCGAGAAGAAGCACAGGCAGAAGGAGCAGCCACCAAGGCTCCGCAAGCTCAAGGCTGGGTATACGAGCGAACCACTCCTGCATAGGCGAAATATTTTACCTCAAAGATGCAAAATCCCCGGTTAAATTCCCTCTAAACCATTGAACTCCAAACTCTAAAGAGTCCGGAGCTTTTCAGACTCCATTCCCTTCACTTCCGATTTGCACCCAAGCAATAACTCTTCAGGAGATTCCGACTATTCTATTAATAAATCAATCAAAGCTCTTACAGTATTTTGTTTTTTTTATAAATAATACGCACTATTCAGTTAGTGATTATCAGAATGCTTTGAGAAAGGAGATCATGGGCACAAACACTATAAGCACAGTACTGGCGAAGCAAATGATTGAGGTGGCCGCCATCAATAGTGTTTCTATCATCAGTACTCCAGAGGGCTGGTTTGCGATGTTAAAGCTTGGTGCAACCGAAAAACCACTTGGTACACAACGCACTGATAAACCCCGGATATGGCGGAGCTTGGACCGTTGCGTTGAATACCTGAAAAACGAGTTGCATATAGTCCGGTTCGAACTTTTGGATGCAAGCCAGTCCTGCAATATTGCTCTAAAGGGTGGTAAGTCCCGAATAGATGCTTCTGTAAGATTACGCAATGCCCATGAAGCAGCCGCTCACGACAAATGGTTTCGTCAACAGGTTGAAGAGGGAGTTGCAGAAGCTGATGACCCTGATACAACATGGATATCAAACTATGAAGCTGACGCCAGCTGGAGTAAAAAAAGGGATGAACTTCTCAATAAGGCAGAAGGAGGCGTCGATTGAATCTGGTTTGGCTGCCTTCAGCGATAGCAAATCGTGATTCACAGTTGGAATATATCGCCCGGAACAATGTTCGGGCTGCTATTGAGCAAGGAGACAGAATAGCCAAGCAGGTTGTTCAACTGATTGAACATCCCGAAATTGGACGTCAAGGCCGCATCGAAGGTACTCGCGAGCTGGTTGTAAGCCGCACTCCATTTATTCTTGTCTACCGCATAAACAGTGATCGGATTGAACTTATCCGACTATTGCATGGCGCTCAACAGTGGCCTCCCTTACAGAAATAGCAACTGACCGAGCAAAACCTTGAAATTGTGAGCAATCAATTGTTACCCTGACCAGCCTCTAAAAGATTATGTCGCAAGAAAGCCCTACAGAAAACGTCCATACAATTGGATAGCGTAATATCTTCATGATATTCCATACAGCGCGCCCCCCCCGATTTGATCTATTTTTAAAACGATAAACGAAGAGATGTTACGATGAGTGTGCCTGCTGTTAAAAAGACACCACGGAAGGTGTTCATAAAATTACATCGATGGACTGGATTATTGCTCCTTGCTTTCCTTTTTATAGCTGGATTTACCGGTGCGGCTATCTCCTTTCGCGGTGAATTGGAGCGAATGATCAATCCCCATCTTTTTGTGGTTGAGCCATGCTCCAAGTCGCGCCCTTATGCTGAAATTATAACAACTGTTGAATCGCGATTTCCTGATGCATTTGCAGGCATGTTGAGGCTGCCGAAAAAGAGTGATGATGCTTTAGTGGTGTCGTTACGAGCAAAGCAGGATGCACCCGGCAGGCAAAAGCCACAAACAGGATTGGAAAACTCAATAAGGTTTGATCAGGTGATGGTAAATCCTTATTCCGGCGAGATACTTGGGCAGCGCAATACAACACAGTTTGTCCTGTCGCGAACGAATCTGCTGCCAGTGTTAAGCCGCCTTCATTATTCACTGTTTCTCGGAAAACCAGGCATCCTGGTTATGGGATGGTGTGCGGTTGTATGGCTGGTTACCTTGTTTTTCGGCCTTACCTTAAGTTGGCCTGCAAAGAGCCATAGAGTGGCATCATGGCTTTCGGTGCTGAAGTTGCGGTTGAAAGAGGGAAATTATAAAATCAACTATGACCTTCACCAGTTTGCATCTGTTTTGATTTTTCCAATAATGGTGGTAGTTTCTTTTTCAGCAGTTTATTTGAATCTGCCTGAGGCCGTAACGCCGATCACAAATATCGTGGCACCGGTAACTCCGATTCCTCACATTAAGTCAAAAAGCCCGCTTCAAGTAACGGGTATCGGCTGCAGTGTGGATGATGCCATCAGGGTTATACAAAGCACTTTTCCAAAAACATTGGTATACTCGGTGAATCGGGATATGAAGAATGGCGTTTATACCATTCGATTTCTTTTGCCCGGCGATATTTCGCCAAATGGAAACAACTATGCTTACATCTCTATGGCGACCGGAGAGGTCGAACACTTGAGATTAGCTGAAACCGGCAGCGCGGGAGACCGGTTTATCAATTGGATGCGGCCGTTGCATAGCGGAAAAGCTTTTGGGCTTTTTGGTCAACTCGCTGTGTTTCTGGGAGCCATTTTTTTGTGTGTCATTTGCGTAACAGGTCTGAATGTTTATATAGGAAAAATCAGCCGTCGCCTGACGGTGGAAAAGGTCTAAACATCAATAAACCAAACAAACGAAGCCCTATGAAAAAGAATTTTATTGCCGGTTGTATCGTATCTCTTGCAATGACAGGCCTCTTTGGAAGCGTCGCAATTGCCGAAGACAATCAAGCTGCTGATACCAAGCAGGTTGTTACCACTGAAGTAAAAGCTGAGGCAGTACCCACACCTGAAAAAACTGACTCAAAAACTGATGAGTGCTGTATTATGGGTGAACTGAAACCCTTATAAGAACAAAGCCAAAACTGCCGCGAAACATACTGAAGGAGCATTTCGCGGCAAACGGGCATGTTTTAATAGCCAAAAACCTCTTTAAGCGTCAACTCCCTGACCGTTCCATATTTTCTCAGGGTTTCCATATCGAGACTGCCCGATTTACCTAGAACCAGCATGACTTGTTTTTTGTCGTGAAAATGTTTTGTGTGAAATTGAGCGATATCTGCTAGACTCATTGCCGGAAGCTCTCGATAGATATTTTTTCTGATGTCGTAGCGGTGCCCCAGCCTGAGAGCATCTTCATAATTCGACAGGATTTCTGTTTTTGTCAACCGATTGGTGGATTTTTCCTGAAGAATACCGTTTTTCGCCGAAGCGAACAGTTTCGTTGATTTCGGTAAGTCAGTCATCAGCTTTCTCATGCCTTCGAGCGCTTCGGGAAGTTTGTCTGACTGGGTACCGATATAACTGAAAATATAGTTTGACTTCCCTTTTTGCTTCGGAGCACTGTATCCGGAAAAAACTGCATACGCAAGAGCTTTAGATTCTCTCAGTTCCTGAAACACCACGGAAGACATCCCTCCACCGTAATACTCATTAAAAAGAGTGACAATAGGCACCATTGAAGGGTCGTACACCGCATCCTTCGTCAACATGATCACTTCCGCCTGCGTCATATCGTAGTCAACAACGTAGACAAGATTATCCGGCTGTTCAAGTTCAATAAAAGAATCAGACGCCGGCGGATTTTTGAACGACCAGGGATAATGACGCACTGCATGCAGCTCACTGAGCACCTCTTTAGAGGACGCGGGCCCGCAATAGAGTACCCGATGGCGGTATTGCAAAAGGTTCTGTACTTCATCAAGCAACTCTTGAGAGGTCACTTTTTCAAGCTCCTCACTGCTGAGCACGTTGGTGAACGGTGAGATAGGCCCGTATTTGCCGTAATTGATCAAGCCCTCGAACAGAATCTTGTTTTTCGACAGTTTGGCATCGGCCCTCTCCTTCATGACACCGGCCTTGAGTTTTGAGAGAGTTTCTTCATCGGGCTTTGTGTCGACAAGAAGATTTTCAAGCAACCTTATCGCTGCCGGAGCGTTTTTTCCGAGTCCGGTAAGCTCCAGAGAAACATGATGTTCAGAGGTGGAAACAGAAAAGCTGACTCCAATTTTATAGAGTTCCCTGCTGATCTCGGCATGAGTCATTGTTGAGGTTCCAAGATAGGAAAGGTAATTCAGCGCAAGATCGAGTTTTCTGTTGTTATTTTTTCCAATATCAAATACATAGGAGAGCGAAAAAAGATCGTCTTCCCGATTTTGCACATAGTGCAGCTTAATCGATGGGTTGACATATAGAAAGGTGATAGCCTTTTTGTAGTCAACAAAGACCGGTTCGAGTTTGTTTGATTTCAGGGCAAGGACTTTTTCTGCAAAGGGTGATGTTGCATCTCTGTTTACTTTCAGGGGCGTAATAGGAGGCTTCTGAATTTTAGCTTCGCTTACAGATTTGCCGTTTTCCTTGTAGACAGCTACATAATTTGAGCCGTAGTGCTTGCGGGCAAAAGCTACAAGTTCATTTTTTGTAATTTTCTGAAGCCGTTCAAACTGGCTGACATGCTGCGACCACTGCATACCAGAAGTATATGCATTAACATACGACTCAACTCGACCATGGTTGTGTTCATAGAGTTTCAGCTGTTCGATTTTCATGTCATTGATGGCAGCTTCCATCAGCCAATCAGGAAAGTTCCCCTCCTTGAGACGTTCGATCTGTTCAAACAAGAGCGCTCTAACCTGCTCAATGCGTTGACCTTTCCTTGGTTTTGCGGAGAGGAGATGGAGCGAATAATCATTCATCAAGACCAGGCTTGAGCTGCCATCAAGCACTTTCTGCTGCTGATTAAGGTTGAGGTCAATCAGTCCTGCTGCATTGTTGTATAAAACCTTATCGATAAGCGTCAGATAATCGGTATCGGAACTGTTGATTCCGTTAAATCGATATCCAATGACAACTTCTTCAGCTTCCGGTCCCTTAATTTTGATAACTGATTGTGTTGTGATCGGCTCTTCCTCTGCCGGAGTAAAAACGGGGATTGCTTTTGGCTTGAGGAGTGAAAATTTTTGATCGATCAGTTTTATGGTGACATCCGGATCAAAGTCACCGGCAATACACAGTGCCATGTTGTTAGGGACATACCAGGTGTGGTAATAATCGATGACATTTTTTATCGATGGGTTTTTCAGATGCTCCGCTTTGCCAATGGTTGTCTGGGTGCCGTATGTATGTTTTTTGAAAAGTCCGGCAAAGAGGGTTTCAGATATTTTGTTCTGGTCACTGTCCATGTTCCTGTTTTTCTCTTCATAGACTGTTTCAAGTTCGGTATGAAAGAGTCGCATGACCGGATTTCGGAAGCGTTCTGCTTCGATAGTCAACCACTGTTCGAGCTTGTTTGAGGGGATATCATTTAAAAAAACAGTCTCTTCTTTCCAAGTATATGCATTGGTTCCCTTGGCTCCGATTGAGTTCAGGAGCTTGTCGTACTCATTGGGAACTGTCAATCGTGCTGCAACATTGGAAATGCTGTCAATATCCTTGTAGATCGCAGCTCGCTGGCGAATATCAGAGGTCAAACGGTACTTTTCATAGAGCGCTGTAATCTTGTCGAGCTCGATACGCTCCTTTTGATAGTCAAGAGCTCCGAGTGAATCGGTGCCTTTGAAGAGCATATGTTCAAGATAGTGTGCAAGGCCGGTTGTCTCCGGGGGATCATTTTTGCTTCCAGCGCGGACGGCAATCGACGTATATATTCTTGGTTTGTCTTTATACGGGCTCATGTAGACCGTCAACCCATTGTTGAGTGTGTAGATTCTTGTATGGAGGGAGTCACCAGGAACAGAGCTGTATGTATAGGCATTACCACCGTTCTTTATGGAAGTGCAGGATAGCAACTGTAAAAAAAATATCCCGATTATAAGCATCGTGACAGGAGTGTTGCGGCATACTGAAAAACTGTTCCTCATAGAAAGGGAGATGTAAAGCGTCTGATTGATAAAAAATTAGGCCTGACTAGCCGATTCGTTTTGCCAATATAGGTGATTCTCTTCTGCAAAGTGGATGTCTTTATTCATCGGGGGAGTGTGGAATGCGTGCGGAACGGATAACTTCTTCGGCCTTGCGGAGTGACTGGAGGGACTCCTCGGCATCCGGACGACTATCGGCAAATTTAACCAGATCAGCCTGTGCGAGAAGATTCATAATGCTTTCAAAACCTGCGACACCAAGCTTTTTCAGATCGCGTTCAATCTCCTGTGTCACAGCCTCTAGCGCCCTTATGCGGTAATGCTTTTCAAGGAAAGTTCGCATGATGTTGCTGAGCTCTTCGTAGCATTCTGGCGGTGGCATTCCGGCTGAAAGCCTCGAACCAAGTTTGCGAAGCTTTCGCTGGGCAACCTGACCGGGATCAACCTTTTCAGCACTCGTGCGCACTGTGCGCTTGATGAGAAAAAGCACGAGCAGCACAACACCGGCAATACCAAACACCCCAAGGACAACCGGCAGGAGCAGCAAAAGGGAAATCATTGGCTTTACAGGCGGCTTTATAGGCCTGAGTTCCCTCATGGTTGAGTCTGTAAGCGCCCTGACAAATACGGCGCTCAATGGCCGGAAAGGCTCACGGGTTAAGAGCTTGCCCTGATTGTTGCGAAGCACAACAGTAAACAGGGGAACAGGTTGCCGTCCAATGGTAAAAACTGCAAGCTCAAAATCAAACCGTTCCTGACGTGTACCCGGGGATACAACTACGGATGACTGTCTGCGGTTGATCAGCTCAAATGGCTGCACCGAGAGGCTGTCTATACCTTCAAGCGAGACAACATCGTTTGCGGAGTGACGGACGCCAATGGTGCAATGGACACGATCACCGACAAGAACACTGTCGGGTGTAACCGCCACCGTTATACCGGAAACAGCTCCCGATGCCCCCTCAGAAAAGAGGGAGACCGTCATAATAGGTAGCGCAGCAAGCAGCAGTAAAAGCAGCCACCTGTGCGAACCGGACCTATGCCCCTCAAACCTTCCGTTCACGATACCGGAAAAAAGAGTTGAGGTCGCCGATAAAGGATCGGTCTGTATCGAGAAATACCGTATCGATACGCATCCTGCGGAGTCGCTGCCGAAGCTCTTCATGCAGCCTTGACTGTTCCTTGCGATAGCGGGCAACTTCACGGCGGCTGGCAGCATCAACCGTTATCCGCAACCCGGTTTCGGGTTCTTCAAGGTCAAGAAGGGCGCTGAGAGGAAGCGCTTTGTCGAGTGGATCGCTGATGTGAACCAGTATAAAGTCGTGGCGGGCATTGAGCTGCTTCATACCTTTTTCATAGTCACTGGCTACCAGATCAGTTATAAGAAAAATGATTGATTGCCTGCGAAGCGTATAGCGGATAAAGGAGAGTGCCGGGTTGATATCGGTGTTGCGGTTTTGCGGCTTAAAGCGGAAAAGCTCTTCAAGAATGACAAGAACATGATCCCTGCCTTTTCGGGGCGCAATAAAGATTTCAACCTGATCGGTAAAAATAAGAAGACCTACCTTGTCATTATTCTGGATGGCACTGAAGGCGAGCACTGCGCTTACTTCGAGGGCAAGCTGCTTTTTGCGGCGCTGCCGGCTCCCGAAGAGCATCGAATCCGAGCCGTCAACAACAAGCAGAAGAGTCCGTTCACGCTCTTCGGTAAAAAGCTTGACATACAATTCATACTTGCGGGCAGAGGTATTCCAGTCAATCGAACGGACATCGTCACCATACTGGTACTCCCTGACATTGCTGAACTCGATCCCTTTTCCTTTGAACGAAGAGTGGTATTCGCCACTGAACTGCTCACTGGCCATGCGCTTCGATCGAATTTCAACGCGCCTTATTATTTTCTGAAGCTCTTTCAGATGATCGTCATTCCTTTCCATTATTGACTCCACTCATTGTTCAGCCATCAGCCGGGAACTTGTGCAGAGGTTAAGGAACCTGCACGTGCTGAAGAATCTGGCGGATAATATCGTCAGGCTTTATGTTGTCAGCCTCAGCTTCGTACCCCGGCCTTATACGGTGCCGGAGGGTATCGTATGCTATTGCCTTTACATCTTCAGGTGTTATGTAAGCCCGGTGCTGCAGAAATGCATGGGCTTTAGATGCGAGAAGAAGAAAAATTGAGGCCCTTGGAGAGGCTCCAAACTCGATCATCGTTTCAAGAGAGGCAATGCCGTACTGCGCAGGCTTTCTGCTTGCAACAACAAGATCGACGATGTAACGCTGCACTCGAGGATCGACATAAATAAGATCAATCAGCGCTCTTGCCTTGGCTATGTCGTCAGGCTGCACAACCGGTATAATTGGAGCTGCAGCAGCATTAGTAGCAGATTGCAGCATGATTTCAAGCTCCTCGTCGTATGATGGATAATCAACGAGAACCTTCATCATAAACCGGTCCACTTGGGCTTCAGGCAAAACATAGGTTCCTTCATGCTCAATGGGATTCTGGGTGGCCAGAACCAGAAAGGGTTCTTCGAGGGGAAAGGTCTGGGTGCCGATGGTGACCTGTCGCTCCTGCATGGCTTCAAGCAGCGCAGACTGGACCTTTGCCGGTGAACGGTTTATTTCATCGGCAAGGATGACATTGGCAAAAACAGGTCCTTTACGAGGATAGAACTCCAAGTCTTTGGGATTGTAGATCATTGTACCGATGAGGTCAGCAGGAAGCATATCGGGGGTAAACTGTATGCGCTGGAACTTCAGGTTCATAGCTGCAGCAAAGGTCCGGATAATGAGTGTTTTAGCTAGTCCGGGGACACCCTCCAGCAGTATGTGGCCGTTAACCAGCATAGCGATAAAGATCCGCCTGATCACATCATGCTGCCCTATAACCCTGCGCGAAAGCTGTGCCTCCGCTTTTTCAATAAAACGGGAGGCATCCGTTATTCGCGATCCAAGTTCTTCCAGTTCGACTGCATGCTGCATTGCGCCTCCTCTCTCTTATGCTTGTTAACGTAACGCCTTTTCCGGCTATCGGCCTGCTGAACACTTTCTACAGCTTTTTGTACAGACCATTAAAGCCGTAAACCAGCATAATAAGACCACCGATGACAGCCGACCATGAATAGATATCGGGGAGAACAAGAATACTGTTAAGAATACCGAAGTCGGGAGCAAGAAGAAGAATCAAGTCGGCGCCCGCGAGAATCACAAAAACATGAAAAACGCTTACCTTGACGTTCGGTTTGCTATTATTGCCCGGTTTGTTAGCTTTGCCCATAGCTCTTTGAAAAAAAATTATTCCATGATTATTTTAGGCATAGAAACCAGCTGTGACGAAACTTCTGCTGCCGTAGTTCGTGACGGCAGGGTGGAATCGAATATTGTCAGTTCACAGCGCTGTCACTCCGCCTTTGGTGGAGTGGTGCCGGAACTGGCTTCAAGAGAACATGAACGACTTATCGTTTCAATTACAGATTCTGCCGTAACTGAAGCCAATATAACAAAAAATGAACTTGATGTCATAGCCGCCACTGCAGGGCCGGGTCTTATCGGCGCCGTCATGGTAGGGCTTTGCTTTGCTCAGGGCCTGGCCTATGCACTTGGAAAGCCTTTTGTACCGGTCAATCACATCGAGGCGCATATATTCTCCCCTTTTATCAATGAGAGCGACGCTCATCACGCCCCTCGGGGATCATTTGTCTCTCTGACGGTTTCAGGAGGACATACGCTGCTGTCGGTTGTAGCGCAGGACCTCACCTATGAAGTTATCGGGCGGACACTTGATGATGCAGCGGGAGAGGCATTCGACAAAACAGGAAAGATGCTCGGTCTCGACTATCCGGCTGGTCCGGTAATTGACAAGCTCGCAGAGAAAGGAGATCCTCTTTTTCACAAGTTTCCCCGCGCGCTTACATCACAATCCCAAACCAGCAAAAGCTACCAGGGAAATTTTGATTTCAGCTTTTCCGGGCTCAAAACATCGGTACTTACCTGGCTGCAGAAGCAAACTCCAGAGTATATTGAGCTCCATCTCGCAGATATTGCCGCATCGATCCAATGGGCAATCGTCAGCGTGCTGGTTGAAAAAACCATATTGGCAGCCAGAAACCGCGGCATAAAAAGCGTTTCAATTGCCGGAGGAGTCAGCGCAAACTCGGGACTCAGAAAAGCCATGAAAGAGGCGTGCGATAAGGATGGTATCACCCTGCATATCCCCGGCATCGTTTACTCAACTGATAATGCGGCCATGATTGCCACTCTTGCCGGTGTAAAACTCTCTCGAGGGATGACGGCAGAGCGCTCTTATAACATAGCGCCTTACGCGAGCTTTGCTGCCGGATCGAGGAAGGCAGGATTGAAATAGTTCTATAAATACATTACATTGTTGATCATCAAAAAAACGATCTTGGATTTTATAAATATCATAACGCTACCATGCACAATCATATACTCTCTCTGCTCCTTTTTGCATCTCCCGCAGGAGGCCAGACGCCGAACCAGTTCATTCAGCTTGTCCCTCTTGTCCTTATCTTCATTGTCTTTTACTTCTTTATGATCCGCCCGCAGCAGAAGAAACAGAAGGATAGAGAAAAAGTACTCGACAGCCTAAAAAGAGGTGACAAAATTGTTACCATAGGCGGTGTTCACGGTACTGTTGCCGGAATTGATCCAGATAAAAAAACCGTGCTTGTTCAGGTATCCGATACCACAAAAATCAAATTTGACCGCACCGCTATTGCCAATATCGACAAACAGGAATCGGGCGATAAACTCACGACCAAGGAGTGACAAGTATAATGCAGCCAAGACCAGCAAAGTTGGTATTAGAAAACGGATCAGTCTATAACGGGACTGCATTCGGCCATATAGGAGAAGCAACAGGCGAAGTTGTATTTAATACTTCGCTTACAGGATATCAGGAAATTCTTACTGACCCGTCTTATGCTGGTCAGATGGTGTTGATGACCTATCCGCTGATTGGAAATTATGGCATCAATCCTTCCGATAATGAATCATCAAAGATATGGGCTTCGGCCTTTATAGTGCGTGAAGTGTCGCGAATCTACAGCAACTATGAAGCGACACGAACTCTTGATTCATGCCTCAAGGAGGCAGGCGTCATGGGACTGGCCGGTATCGATACCCGTAAGCTTGTGCGTGAGATCCGTGAAAAAGGTGCCATGAGAGGCATTATTTCTGCGGTTGATACGAGTGATGAAAGCCTGAAGACGAAAGCTCTTGCTATCCCTGAAATGAGTGGCAGCGATCTGGTAAAAACTGTTACAGTCAGTGAAAACTATACCCTTGAAAATGCAAATGCCCGCTTCCATGTTGCGGCGTTTGATTACGGCATCAAAACCAATATTTTGCGAATGCTGCAGGATGCAGGATGCAAGGTTACTGTATTGAAGGCTGGAACAACAGCCGAAGAGGTCATTACGCTTAATCCTGACGGTGTCTTTCTGTCGAACGGCCCTGGCGATCCGTCAGCTGTCGGGTATGCAATCGAGACCATCAAAAAACTTGCCGAGTATAACCGCACAACAAGAAAACTTCCGATTTTCGGTATCTGCCTTGGCCATCAGCTGCTTTCGCTGGCTTTTGGAGCTGAAACCTACAAGCTGAAATTCGGCCACCACGGAAGCAACCATCCGGTAAAAAACCTTACCACAAAGCAGATAGAAATAACATCCCAGAACCACGGCTTTGCTGTTACAATGGAGTCGCTGCCTGAAATACTGGAAATGACCCACCTGAATCTTTACGATAATACCGTCGAAGGTGTCAGACACCGGGAGCTGCCTTGTTTTTCAGTACAGTACCATCCTGAAGCAGCGCCGGGTCCGCACGACTCGCACTATCTGTTTGAACAGTTCACCGCACTCATGGACAAGGCAAAAAACTAATATCATAGAATCTCTTTAATTCCATTCAAACCACTTTCTGAAGAGATGAAAAAAAGATTATTCACACCAGGGCCAACCCCTGTGCCAGAAAATGTCATGCTTCGCATGGCTGCTCCGATTATCCACCACAGGAACCCCGAGTTCATGGAGATTTTGACCAGGGTTCATGAGGATCTCAAGTATCTCTTCAGAACCACTCAGCCGGTTGTTGTGCTCAGCTGTTCTGGAACCGGCGGTATGGAAGCTTCTATTTCAAGCATCTTCAATCGAGGCGATAAGGTCATAACCGTAAACGCCGGCAAGTTCGGTGAACGCTGGGGAGAGCTTGTCAGGATCTTCACCGGCAACTGTGTCGAGGAAAAAGTTGCCTGGGGTAGTGCCATTCAGCCTGAGCGATTGTTGGAACTGCTCAAAGAACACCCGGATGCCAAGGGTGTCTGCCTTACCCATTCGGAAACATCAACCGGCACCGCTGCTGATATCCAGACTCTCAGTGCTCTCGTTCGCGAACACTCTGAGGCTCTTGTCCTTGTTGACGGCATTACTGCGGTCGGGGCTCACGAGTTCCATTTTGATGACTGGGGCGTTGATATCTGCATTACCGGTTCCCAGAAAGGACTGATGATGCCTCCAGGCCTTGCACTTGTTGCCATTTCTGAAAGAGCGCAGGATATCATTAATGGCCAGAGTGGTAAAACCCAGTACTACCTGAGCCTTAAAAAGGCTCTGAAAGCCCATGCCGGTGACGATACTCCCTTTACTCCGGCAGTTACACTGGTTATCGGTCTTGACGAAGCCCTGCAGATGATCAAGGCAGAAGGCATTGAAACTATCTGGAAACGCCATGAAAGCCTGGCAAGTGCCTGCCGCCAGGGTTGTAATGCTCTTGGGATGAAGCTGTTCAGCAACTCACCTTCATTTGCTGTTACTCCGGTCTGGCTCCCCGAAGGTGTGAAATGGTCAGCTTTCAATAAAGCACTGAAGATCAACAACGGCATCACCGTTGCTGCTGGCCAGGATGAGTATAAAGACAAGATATTCCGTATTGCTCATCTCGGGTACTATGATGAACTTGACATGCTGACGGTTATCGGAGGCTTGGAAAGGGCTTTGAAAGAGATCAACTATGATTTTGAAATCGGAGTCGGAGTCAGCGCCGTACAGAAAGCATTTCTTGGAAACTGAACAGGAAAATTTTTCATGAAACAGCCGCCCTTCGGGGCGGTTTTTTTATGCTCACAAGCCTGTTTTTAGAGCTGACTTTTTTCTCTTTCTGACTTTCAGTTCAGGTTTCTATCTTTATAAAAAGCGCTCTCATTATGATCAGATTGCCCGCACTCCTGCTTATTGTGACCTTAGTCTCTTCCATGCAGGAGATGCTGCAGGACTACCGACTGCAGTTGCGCGCCAATTCCCTCTATGAAAAACGAGACTATAGCAATGCGGAAAATACGTTGCGACAACTTTTGAGCACTATCCCTGAAGGAAGAAAAAAAACAGCAACCACCTTCAATCTTGCCTGTACCTTTTATATGCAAGGCAAATATGCTGAAGCTTCGGCCATGTTTGCACACAAACCGCAAACGGCAGGCAAGGATCATGATATAGAGTTACAATCACTCTTCAACGAAAGCAACTCACTTGCCATGAGCGCTATCGGAATCACTGCGAAGTCAAGCAAAACAGTGTTGTTCCGCCGTTCACTCGATTGCCTGAAATCAGTTCTCCTGAACAACCCGAATGATGGTGATGCAAAAATCAATTACGAAATTGTGCGACGTTACCTTCATGAGCTTGATACTCCTCAACACTCTTCGTCATCAAGCACCGGCAATAAGAGTAAAACTCAGCCAAAATCAGGCATCAGTCAGGATATGGCGCAACGGCTGCTTGAACATACACAGCAGGATGAATCATCACTGATGCGCCAACTTCCCCGAAACAAATCGACAGCGGCAAAAAGCGGCAGCAACAACATGGACTGGTAGAGAATGCATGCAACAAAAAAAGTCTTGCTGGTTTTTCTGCCTTCGGAAAGCGGTGTGGACGGCGCACGATCACTCTACAGCGAAAAGGATCGTAACACCTTGTTCTCATGGTTCAACCGTTCGCTGAGAAACATCATCAAGCAAAGCCAGTTCGCTATTCCTCCGCTCTCACTCATGATTCTCAGTTCTATTGAGGTGCAGGGAGTTGAGCAGTCGATCTGTGACATGCGGTTTGAAGAGTTTCCCTTTAATGAAACTTGGGATCTGGTGGGCATCAGCGTACAGACCGGAATGGCCAAAAAGGCCTTTGCTCTTGCCGATATCCTCCGTTCGAAAGGAATCAGTGTAGTACTTGGAGGTGCCCATGTCACTCTTTTTGCAGAATCGTGCAGACCGCATGCTGATGTTCTGGTACTGGGCGAGGCTGACGACCTTTGGAAAGAGCTCCTCACCGATCTTACTCAAGGCTCGCTCAAGCCACATTACCAATCCGATACGTTTCCTGATCTAGCGTTCTCAAGACCGGTCATGAAAACGTCACTGATCAACAATCGCTACTTTACCACCAACCTTATCCAGACAGGACGCGGGTGTCAGCATAGCTGCGACTTCTGTAATGTGCATGTGCTCAATGGCCATACCCTGCGAAGAAGAGCTATCGACGACATTGTCGATGAAGTCGCCCGGTTCAAAAAGGATGACGGCAGAATATTCTTTTTTGTCGACGACACTATAAACGCAGATCCGTTCTACGCCCATGAACTGTTCCGGCAGCTCACTCCCCTGAAAATCCGATGGTTCGGCCAGGCCACCACAACTCTTGGGCAGCAGCATGAACTGCTGGAAACTTTTGCCAGTTCCGGATGCCAGGCCTTGCTGGTAGGCATAGAAAGCATAGAAACAATCAGCCGTAACGCTCACAAAAAAAACCAGAACAAAGCAGGAGAACTTTCTAGAGCCATTAAAACCATTAGAAATGCCGGTATAAGTCTTTACGGAAGTTTTATATACGGTCTTGACGGTGATACGCTCGATACCCCTTCTGCAATTCTTGATTTTATCAGTGATACCCGGCTTGATGTTCCTGGAATCAACATCCTTCGACCTATTCCCGGCACAAGGGTATTCGAACGGCTTAGGGAAGAAGGCCGGTTGCTTTTTGACCCCCTCGACATTACTGCATACCGTTACACTTTCGGTCAGGAAATGCTCTACACCCCAAAAAATATTCCGCTTGATGCCTTTATCGAGAGTTATTCAACTCTTACCAGAGAGATATTCTCCATAAAAAACTCATTAGGAAGAGGGATGGATGCTCCCAGAGTTAAAGCTGCCGTCCTGCTGTTTAATCTTTTTTACACCCACCTCTACAGCCTCTCCCGCCATGACTTAAAGCAACAGCTGGAAAAAGATGCCCATTGAAAAAACCATTTTGCCATACGCTGAATAATTTTTAAACTGTAGGTTATAAATTTTCATACTATACCCGCTACTCCAACTAAACCAGTATTAAGCATATGAACATGAAACCTTTCCTGCCTTGTTTGACCTTAAGCCTTGTTTTCCTCGGCGCATGCGGTCTTGAAAAACCTCCTGCCAGCCTTAAGTTCCCTGATGAAAAGAAAGAAGCTGCCGCCCCAGCCGCGCCCGCTGCACCTGCAGCTGCACCAGTTGCGGAAAAAGCTCCGGCAGACCCGAAACTTGCTGCAGGGAAAGCTGTGTATGATACAAACTGTGCTGCCTGTCACGAAGCCGGCATGATGGGAGCGCCAAAACCTGGCGATAAGGCTGCATGGAGTGCACGTATCCCTCAGGGAGTAGAGACAATGGCTAAAAAATCAATCACAGGGTTCCAGGGCAAGGTCGGCGCTATGCCTCCAAAGGGCGGCAATGCGACTCTAACCGACGAAGCTGTAACAAATGCTGTTACCTTTATGGTCGACAAGTCGAAATAACCTGAGCAGAACTTTGCTATTGACATACACACAACACACGTTTCCACAAACCCACAACCATTATAAGGGAGGATTTTCCATGTCTCGTTTTCTGTCAGCTGCACTGTGTGCACTCTTTGTTTGTTCAATGACCTCTATCGATGCCAAGGCTGATGCCAAAGCTGGTAAAGCTATTTATGACACCAACTGCGCAGCCTGCCACAAAGACGGCGTTATGGGCGCACCGAAATTAGGTGACAAGGCTGCATGGGCACCACGCATCAAACAGGGTATTGCTGTATTGAACAACAATTCCATCAAAGGATTCAAGGGTAAAGTAGGAATGATGATGGCAAAAGGTGGTCATCCGAATCTCACTGATGCACAGGTTGTCGATGCAGTAGCCTATATCGTTCATGCGAGCAAGTAAGATTATTTGCTTATAAGGCGGAAAGGCGGGAAGATCTCCCGCCTTTTTGTTTTTCTGCCAAAAATCAGCCCATAACCGCATGATGATGCTTCAAACAGAACACCTTGGCTATGCTGCCGGAATCATTACGACGCTGGCATTTTTGCCTCAGGCTTTAAGGATTTTCAGAACTAGGCAAACCCGTGATATCAGTCTGCTTTGGGCTTTTGCCATGAATCTCGGGATTATTCTCTGGCTTCTGTACGGTATTGTAAAAAACGATTTGCCTATCATTACCGCCAACAGTATCACTCTTGTTCTGCTCCTCTCCATTCTATACTGCAAAGTGCGCTTCAAATAGAGAGTGCAAACAAACCCCGCAGGTGATGGTAAATCAGCGGAAAAAACGTAAATACCAGAACAGGCTACTCATTTTAATAATACAGTATTTCAATGAATCAACTTCATATCGGCTTTGTTGGAACAGGAAGAATTGCCCGGGCACTTATTGCGGGACTTAGCGGGAAAAAAAATACAGTCATGTCGGGCTTTGACAAGGATGCCTCGGCTCTGGCTTCCGTTGCTGCCGAATACCCCGTTCATCCCTGCCTCTCTATTGAAGCTATTGCTCATACGTCACAGGTCATTATCCTTGCCGTCAAACCCTACCAGATTGCAGAGGTGCTTGCGGAACTGAAACCCGCTCTCAGTGCTGATCACCTGCTGATAAGCGTAGCAGCGGGAATTTCCTCAGAGTTTATCATACAGAACTCAATAGATACCCTTAAAGTTATCAGGGTAATGCCCAATACTCCAGCATTCGTTGGCGAAGGAATGACCGCGGTCAGCAAAGGAAAGATGGCTTCTGACGATGATGTAGCTCTTGCATGTGACCTGTTTAGCTCGATCGGTCGGGTAGCCATTCTCAATGAATCACAGATGGACGCTGCTACGGCACTCTCCGGCAGCGGACCGGCCTATATGTTCCATATTCTTGACGCTCTTGCCGAAGGAGGAGTGCAGTGCGGCCTTACCCATGAGGAAGCTCTCCTTTTAAGCGCTCAGACCATGCTTGGGGCAGCAAAAATGGTGCTCTCCGGAGGGAAAAGCCCGGAAGTACTCAAACGGGAAGTCACAACACCGGGTGGAACTACAGAAGCTGGCCTGAAGGTTCTTGATGAAAAAAATATTCGGCAGATTCTGGTTGAAACAGTTGCAGCTGCTGCGGCACGATCCATGGAACTCATGAAATAAGCACTATGAGAAAAGGCGTTGTTCGTACCCTATACGGAGCTTTATGCATGCTCGTGATAGGATTTACTTCTATTCCGGCAATCGCCAGAGCAGAAGTAAATCAGGCGAACAAACTCTTTATTGCCTCCACGGTAAACAATAGCCTCCCTTATATAGGTCAGGAAATACTCCTGACCTATACGCTCTATTTTAAAGAGGCTGCACCGAAAATATCCCATGAAACGGCCCCGTTGCTCAGGGGTGTCTGGACAAAGGAAACCGTTCCCGAGCGCTTCATTAAAAGCTCACCGACATCAATTCATGGTGAACTGTTCAGATATGCTGTTGTCAAGCAGTTCAAGCTTGTGCCTCTTCAAAGTGGCAAAATCACTGTTTCAGGATATAGCATTTTATGTAATCTGCCGCAGGATCAGGGTGCTTCCGGCTTTCAGGAGAGGCCTGAAACCCATGTACGGGTTACAGCACCTGACGTTGTTATCTCTGTTCGTACCCTTCCTGAACCAGTTCCTGCAGGATTCGCCGGGGCTGTCGGCACCTTTACGCAGGAGTTTGTTGCAGATAAGCTGAAGCTCAAAGCCGGAGAGCCAATATCACTAAAGCTTCTGCTCACGGGAACAGGAAGCCTGTTTACCCTTAAACTACCGGATATTCACCTTCCTGTAAGCTTTCGACAGAATCCTCCCGAAATAAACACATCGTTACAAGCAAATTCAGGCCCTACGACCGGAACCGTAACAGCAACAACTACTGCCTGGCCGCAATCAGCAGGTGAATACGAGATTGCGCCACTCCGCACGATTACATTCAATCCCGACACGAAGCAATACAGCACCCTTTTTTCAAACCCAATCTCCATAACAGTAGCCTCCGCATCAGAAGGAACAACAAATAAAGCAGCGCCTCGCAGCTCTGTTCCAGAAATAAACACTTTTATGTCACCACTGCTCATAGTAACCGCCGTTGCATTGCTCTTTTTGATGACACGTGCAACCACAATACTTTTAAGAAGAAAACAGATGAACCCGGAAAAGGCAACAGCTCTGACCAGTAGTGATACAACTGCCGAAAACCTTAAGCAAGAACTTTTTTTGCTGCTGGAAAAAGCAGGAATAAAAAGTCCCGGAGGACTGACAAGAGTGGAACTGAAAAATGCTCTGCAGGAGATAGGGCTCCCTGATGACGTTCAAGCAGAACTCCCAGCGGTTCTTGACTCACTTGACAGAATCCTCTACGGTCCGACAGGGAAAAAGGACACCAAAACTCCTGACTCGATTTCAGAGAGGGTAAACTCTCTCCGGCAGACATTGAGCGCCATTTACAGTGCCCGATAAGAAATAAGCAATAGACCCCCATATTACCCCACCACTAAGTTGAAGATTCCTGCTGCAAACCGAAAAGTGAAAGAGCAAGTTCTGGGTAATCGGTAATAATTCCGTCAGCACCACTATGCTTCATCGCCAGCATATCTTCCTTGCTGTTCACCGTCCAGGGTAACATCCGGATACTATCGGCATGGAGATATTCTGCCATTTCACGATCAACGAGAGAGAAATGGGGATTTACATATTGAGGCAGGAAGCCGAGCCTTTGCAAAAGCTGTTTCATATTTTTTGGTTCTTCAATCAGCAACCCATAACAAAGTTTAGGGTTAAGCTTCCAAGCCTCGCGAACAACACGATAATCAAAAGACTGTATCCTGATGCGACCGGATAACCCCGAAGCATCAACCAGACGAAGAACAAGTTCAGCATACCGCTCCGGTGACGGATGAAAGATTCCATCCTTATCCGGCCATGATTTTATTTCAAGATTATAGACCATCCGGCCCTTCATCCCTACCGAAGCCATACAGGCATCAACTCTTGTGAACACTGAAGAAAGAAGAGGCTTGCAGGAGGCAATACGCTGCTGAAGGGGAAAGGATGGATGCGGCAAACCGCAATCATAGGCGGCGATATCACGATAAGCCATATCATAGATACATCGCTGCCGGTTTTCGGTGCTCAATGGATTTCCATAAGGATCAGAACAGTGGGGACCGGAAAGCCAGGGATCGTGAGACACAACAATTTTGTGATCTTTGGAAACCACAAGATCAAGCTCCACCACTCTGACACCAAGATCCGCGGCCTTGCAGAATGCCTGAAGGGTATTTTCAGGAAAGAACGATCGTGCCCCCCGGTGTGCCTGTATTTCAAAAACCATACCACAAAAATAAAAGGAACATCAATGCCACTCTGCTGCTGGCTTTACACAATCGTTATTGAACAACAATCCAATGCTTGAACCCTTCAAAGATTTTGTCAAAAACACCTTGAGCCCTTATGTCAGGAGAGGAAAGTTGCTGACCTTCGTATCCGACAATGGCAAAATAAATAGCCTTTTCGTAAAAATAGTTCAACTGGTGGGAAAATTCGATCGCGCGGTTTAAATCGATACCTTCGGTAACAATACCTTCATCAAGAAGGTAGCTCCAGAGAAGATCCCGTTCAAGCATGAACGAATAAACCATTTCATTGACTTTAAGACCTGATTTTGCCCCTTGAACTCCTATTTCACAGAACTGCTCTGCGATATCACGATCTCGACCCTCTTGTCTGCCTATCCACTGGCCCAGTTTTCTGAACCGGTTATAGACAATATCATGTAGAGCTTCTTTTGAGAGGCTGGCGTATCCTGATGTGAGTGGATTATTGCGGACATTCTGTACCCATTGCAGAGAAAGGGATTCCGCATGGTCTTCAATAAGACGAATGAAGCGATTGATAAGCAGCATAGGACATAAGATGTAATGATGAAGTTATAACCTATGAAAGCTACGAATCTTCTTTGAAGAGTTCAACAGCTGAAATATTCCCGCACAATCCTGACCTCAGAAAAAAATTGAGGTTAAAGGATGCGGAGTGCTGATTTAGCAGGCTGCTTACGGGTTACGTTTGCCGGAAGTGGATCGATATACTTTGGAGGTTGTCTTTTTTTTCGGTTTTCTTTTTTGCTGCAGCTTGTTGCCGTCAGCACTTTTCGATGCAGAACGTGCACCTGTACCGCTTACGCTGAAAAACTCGGAAGGATTTTTGCTTCTTCCTTTGTTAAACCGATTTTTTCGATACTTTTTTTCAAGGTCTGCGTAAGGGCTGGGCGGCTCTGGCGAGGTATTGTAGTTATTAAAATTCGGCTCTTCAATGACCTCTTCTACATCATCCAAAACCACTTCGGGATGAACTTTATTAGGCAAGTTATTTCAATTTATGTTGAACAAATCTAGAGCATTATTTACTCGCGATTTTTCTGAAGGGAATTTAATTTACTAATTTAGCTTAATAATGCAAGCTTTACTATTACCAAATTGTCACAAAATTCATGATTATGTTTTTGCATTGCTTGTTGTCAGTTTAAGTAGTAACTTTTGTTTATTTCATAAAAAAGGAGATTGCTATGGATATTCGCAGATTGATTCTCGCCGTTATTCTTCCACCCGCCGCAATTATGAACAAGGAAGCTGGAACGATTATGCTGACCGGGCTTCTAACTCTGCTTGGCTGGTTGCCGGGAGTCGTTTTTGCGCTTTTCCTGATATCGCAGGAACAAGGAAAATGCGAAGTAAAAGCCTGAGAGCCATTTTCTGAAGGTCATGCGGTAGTTTAACCATCGCTTTTACCTATCAGGCAATCGCAGAAAGAAACTCTGCGGGTTTGCTTAAACTTATGCGTCAAGGAAACCCTCTCCATGAAACTTCTTGTCGCCATCGATTTTTCGGAACTTGCCGATCAGATTATTGCTGAAGCGGAAAAACTTGCCAAAGTCCTTCAAGCAAAAGTTTTTCTGCTTCATGTCGTACCTCCACCTTCACCGATTATTGACGTACCTCCTGACGTAGAAGCACTGATTCCCCCAGAGCAAGTGTTTAAGAACACAAGCCTTTCCGCACCCTTCGATAGCCCTGAATCCGCAAAACTTATGACGATTGCCAGACGACTGCAAGAGAGCAGCATTGAGACTACAGTTATTGCCGCTCAAAACGATGAGGTTTCGGCAATTATCGACGAAAGCAATAAAATAGGCGCTGACTGGATCATGCTTGGATCCCACAGACATGGAGCACTCTTTCACCTCATCGTAGGCAGTGTGTCAGAGGGGGTAATCCGTCGGGCTACCTGCCCGGTCATCATTGTGCCGTCAATGAAGCACTGACCAGCCGCCAGGCATGCACAAGAAAAAAAACAAACCCTGAAACAAGAATAATTGTCGCTCCGGATGCCAGATCAAACTGATAGGAAAACCAAAGGCCGCTGATGCTGAATAACAATGAAAGCGCTATTGCCAGCAACATCATACCAGGAAGAGTGCGACTGAACATCCTTGCAATAGCCGCAGGAATAGTCAAAAGCGCAATAACCATCACGATACCCACAACCCGCATCATGACCACCACCGTCAATGCAATCAGGCAAAGCATCAAAAGGTAGAGAGCTGTTGTTTTCAATCCCGACACCCTGGCGTACTCCTCATCAAACGATATGGCAAGAAATTCCTTGTTGAGCAGCCATACAACTCCAATAATAAAAAGATCAAGCAACAGGATCATCCAGAGATCAAATGTTGGAACCGTAAGTATGTTACCGAAAAGATAGCTGAAAAGATCGGGGGCATATCCAGGTTTGAGACTGATACATATAACCCCGACTGCCATCCCGACTGCCCAGAACGTACCGATAGCACTATCTTCGGCAACTTTGGCCTTTTTGCTCATTAGGCCGATAGCAATGGCGGCGAATAGACTGAATGGTATAACTCCAAGCAGTGGATTGATCCCGAGGTAGTAACCAAGACCGATCCCGCCAAAAGCTGTATGAGCGATGCCTCCGCTGATAAACCCGATCTTTTTCACTACGACATAGGTGCCTATAATACCACAGGCGACACAGGAAAGAATTGCAGCAAGCAACGCATTACGCATAAACTCAAATGCTAGAATTTCGTGCAGCATACCGCTAAGGATGATCAATAGTTCTGGAAACCTGAGAGTGATGAACAACAGGGTTAACCGGATAGTGGTAGAGTGCACTGAGGCTCTCCCTGTTCGGGCTCAATGCGGATTCATAGAGTTCAAGCGTTACATTCAGAAATGCTGTTCTGGTCACGTAACGGCTTATGGTTCCGATATCATGGCTGACAAGAACAAGCGTGAGCTTTTCTTTGAGGTGCTCCATCAGATCGTAAATAGTAGTTTTCATCTGCGGATCAATACTGGCCGTTGGCTCATCAAGCAGAAGGAGCTCGGGATCTCCAGCCAATGCCCGGGCAATAAGGGCCCGCTGCAGTTCGCCTCCAGAGAGGTCACCAATACGGCGATCCGCCAGCCGTTCAAGACCAGCCGTGCAGATTGCCTGATCTGCTTTCTCCCTGTCTCTCTTGTTATAGTGCTGAAAAAGTTTTTTGTTCGAAATTCGACCCATCAGGACTAGCTCGCGGATACTGATAGGAAAGTCGCGATCAAAAAACAGGCGCTGAGGTACATAGCCGATCCGACCGGGGAAACTTCCCGGAGAACCTCCGAAAACCCTGACACTGCCTGCTGAGGGAGCTTCCAACCCGAGAATCACTCGAAGAAGCGTTGTTTTTCCACCACCGTTAGGCCCTATAATACCAAGAAAATCACCATCATTAACTGATAGGGTCACCTTGTCAAGCACTTTCATCCCTCCCAATGAGACAGAAAGCTGGTCACATTGGATAATTGGATCCTTCATTGCATACTCTCGATGAATGTTTTCGTGGCACGTCGCAGATTCTCCTGATAATCACCAGCAAGAGGATCAACACTCCTCGTTACCCCACCAATTTCTCTGGCAATAGTTTCAGCCTGGGATCTGCTGAATTGTGGTGAAACAAACACCACCTTGATATTGTTTGCTTTGGCTTTATCGATGACACGCTGCATCTGCCTGGGAGTGAGCGTCTTTCCCTCTTCCTCAACTGCAATCTGTTCAAGACCGAAAGCCGTTGCATAATATCCCCATGCAGGATGAAAAACCAGAAAACGTCTATTCCTTACTGTAACAAGCTGCCTCTGAATTTCCCGATCAAGCGACTGCAGTTCAGTTACAAGTTTTTCCCTGTTTTCCCGGTAGTCGTTCTTGTGGATCGGGTCTGCTGAAGCAAGGGCGTGTTCGACATTGTTGGCAATTATAATTCCGTTCGACGGAGAAAGCCAGTAGTGCGGGTCGTATCGCCCGTGATGATGACTCTCTTCCTGAGAAGTTTCATGCGCATCATCTTTCTTTACAGGAAGAAGGCGAACACCTTCAACTGCATTACAAACCTTCAGCTTGCTGTTCAGTGACAAAAAGCGCTGCATCCAGTCAAGCTCAAACTCTACCCCTGATCCTACCTTGATGAACAGTGCTGAGCTGCCAAGCCGGACCATCTGCCTGGGTGAAGGCTCATAACTATGGGGATTTCCGCCTGGAGGAACCATAACCGATACGTCAACAAGGCTGCATCCAATCCTTTTGACAAAGTAGGAGAGCGGTTCAATAGAGCACACAACCTGAAGTTTTGTTGTTTCGGTCTGATGCACACACCCGCTCAGGAAGAGGAGCGCCACAAGCGTATACGCTAAAACTGATTTGTGCACTATGCTTTTCAACTGAAATCCTCCTTTTCTTTCGATACACAGGAGTCGCAGATGCCACTCAATTGCACCACATGGCTCACAAGCCGGAACCCTTCAATCATCATCCCCTCATGATAACCGCATACATCAACTTACCCAACCTTTCCACATGATGAACAGATAATATGATGGTGATGATAACGTTCATTGACGGGCCGGCAGCAGAGAGTATAGCTTCGCTCGCGGGCAAAACCTGCGACACGGAACAAGACCCCGCAATCGACAAGGGTTTCAAGGTTGCGATACACACCGGGCAGTCCGCACTGCTGTAAGTGAAGTTTCAGATGATCCTGAACCTCCAATGGCGAAAGCGGCTTCTGTGTGTGCAAAAACAAGGCAACCATCTCTCGACGACGCGGCGTGAGCTTCAGCCCGGCGCCTTTGATCAAGGTATACGCTTCATTCATGAACTAAACAGAAATTATTTCTATTTATAAGATAGAAATGAATTAAACCGTTCCGGTACGAAAAAAAATAGCGGTAACCGATTACAATAATCGTGTTACCGCATGAATAAAGAGAGTCAAGGAAGACGGTTCAGGGCACTGACCGTGGCTTTGATGGAAGCAAGACTGATATTTGAATCGATTCCCGCACCAAAAGCAATCCTTCCATCGGCGCAGCCAATCTTGATATATGCTATGGCAAGAGCCCGGGCGCTGTGCCCGATAGCATGCTCGGCATATTCTTCAACGCTGAATTCGAGGCCACTTTCCTTGATAAAGCCCTTAACAAACGCATCGAGAGGGCCGTTGCCCCTGGCCTCAAAGCGGAATTCCCTCTCCCTCATCTGCACGATGCAGTTGATAGTAGTAGCTTCCTCATCACTACGGAGAGGATACTCATCGTCCCAGCTGAAATGACACTTTTTGAGAGTAACAGGTTCCTTAAGTTTAACATACTCGGCATGAAAAAGTTCATGAATCTGCTCAGACGATAGTTCTTCGCCTGTAGTGTCGGCAACAGCCTGAACTGCTTCAGCAAAATCGGGCTGCATCCATTTAGGAATCTGAATCCCGAAATCCTTCTCAAGCACATAAGCCATTCCGCCCTTTCCTGATTGACTGTTGATACGTACAATCGCTTCATAGTTACATCCGACATCCTGAGGATCGATTGGCAGATAAGGAACAGCCCATAACCCGTCAGGTGACAAGGCATGCGCTTTCATCCCTTTGCTGATGGCATCCTGATGAGAACCGGAAAAAGCTGTATAAACCAGTTCTCCTGCATAGGGATGGCGAGGATGAATATCCATGCGGGTGCAGCGGCGATAGACCTCGCGTACCCGCGGCAGATCGGCAAAATCAAGTTCAGGATTGACTCCCTGACTGAAAAGGTTTAATGCCATGACTACGATATCCATGTTGCCACAGCGCTCGCCATTTCCAAATAAAGCCCCTTCAATACGATCTGCTCCCGCCATAAGTGCTAATTCAGCAGTTGCTACTGCTGTACCTCGATCATTATGGGCATGAACGCTGATCAGGACAGCATCCCGAGCCTTGATATGGCGACAGAACCACTCGATCCGGTCGGCATAAATATTGGGGCGGGACATTTCAACCGTTGAGGGCAGATTGAGGATGATTTTTTCATCAGCAGATGCTCCCCACGTATCCATGACTGCGTGACAGACATCAAGGGCATAATCGAGTTCGGTACCGGTAAAACTTTCAGGGCTGTACTCGAAGCGAATGCCTGCATTGCCCGACTGATCCTTGAGGCGGCGAACAAGCGCCGTTCCTTCGACAGCAATCGCTTTGATCTCCTCCTTGTTTTTACGAAACACAACATCCCGCTGCAACTGTGAGGTCGAATTGTAGAGGTGGACAATTGCCCGCTTCGCTCCGCTGATTGCATCAAACGTTTTTCGTATCAGGTGATCACGAGACTGGGTCAGCACCTGGATGGTAACATCATCCGGAATCAGATTGTCATTGATCAATCTGCGGACAAATGCATACTCAGTGGCCGAAGCTGATGGAAAGCCGACCTCGATTTCCTTGAAACCCACGGAGACCAGAAGCTGAAACATAGAGACCTTTTCTTCAACGCTCATCGGGACGGGAAGGGCCTGATTACCGTCACGAAGATCCACACTGCACCAAATCGGCGCTTTTGTTATTGTGTTGTCCGGCCAGCTCCTTGCGGTAAGATTAACCGCTGGATATGCTGCATATTTTTGATAATTCATTTTTTTCATTGCCTCTTCTTCTCCTTTTGATCCTTTAAAATGACAAAAGCCACCAACCCTGAGGGGCTGGCGGCTTTAACAATGTTCTTTCTGGCGATAAAAACGAACTAAAACGCACATCCCCTTAGAGCCATAAAGCCCGGAGTAGCAAGCCCAGGGTAAGCAAAAGGCTATTAAGGTTCGCTATGCTCATCGTCAAGAAAAAATTAAATCGATCAATCAATACCTTTGCACTAAAAATACAAAATTCGCGAACGCTTGCAATACAAACCTGAACATTTTGCGACATCCGGAATTACCTAAAAATTGAGCGGAAGGCAAACCCGTTAGAATAGAGCTATACCTTAACCGGCAGAATCACAAAAGGAATACCGTGAAGATAGAGATTCTGCTGTACGGCAAAAACAGTGTAATTGTGTAGCCAGCGATCCATGATTGTTTCGTTGGTAAAGACAAGCTGTCCGCCAAAGAAGACGATGTCGGGGAATTTTGCACGGATGGACGGAACAAGCTTGTTGACCTCCTCAACAACATCTGTTCCAATTGAAAAATATGCCTCGGCATAGTGGCCATGATCCTGCATGTAGTCCACATACTTCGACGTTTCGTTACGGACAAAACTGCCAAGATTTTCTATTTCATCGGCCCCTTTGAAGTTGCCGGCGTCAATCGAACCGATTTCAACGAAGACATAATTTTTATACGTACTGCCAAAAAGTCGGAACACACTGAACAGGGTATGCAGGCCAAGTCCGTTAAACCCATTTACCAGTATTGCTGCAGTCTTAGCTTTCGGATCATACAGCGGAGCTGGAGTTGTGCTGTCATGAACATCCGAGCCTGTCAGTACGGCGGCTTCTACAATAACATCGAGACGTTTCAGGATTGAAGCGGTCTTGTTGTAATGGTTTTTGATAAAGAAAGCACCAAGAACCAACACGCCAGTTATCACCATGGTGACCCATCCACCTTCATTAAACTTGAGAATCAGTACAGAAATCAGGATAAAGGTGGTTAACGTAAGACCAATGCCGTTAATCATGAGTTTTTTGAACCACTGCTTTTCAGTAGCGCGCTGCTCCCACCAATGCTTTACCATTCCAAGCTGTGAGAGGGTAAAGGTGATGAACACGTTGATACTATAAAGAACGATCAAAAAATCAACTGATCCATTTGAGGCGAGCATCATAACAAGAGAAGCGATACCCATGACAAGAATGCCCTTTTCGGTCACCAGCCTGTCGCTCAACATCGCAAAGCGGGTCGGCAGCCATTTGTCGAGCGCCATATTGGCGAGAACCCTCGGGCCATCAAGAAAACCGGTCTGCGCTGCAATAAAGAGAAGCACCGCTTCAGAAAACAAGGTAATCCAGACAAACCCGACGCCGTAAAAGCCGCCCCAGGATGCTGTTACACTTTCAAACAAAATAGCGTTCAATGTTTTGCCGGGGGAATTACGAACATCAAAAAGAATGTAGGCCATCATAAGTCCCATGACGGTCAAGGAGAGAGAGAGCGCCATATACTTCATGGTTTTTTTTGCCGTAGCAACTTTAGGCTCCCGCAAAACAGGAAGACCGTTACTGACCGCCTCAATTCCGGTAAAGGTACCTGCGCCAAGGCTATAGGCTTTTAAAACAAGAAAAAGCACTCCGAACAAACCAAGGGTATGGAATGAATGGGTAAGCTCTCGTCCGGTTTCATGATAGACCGAGCCAAAGGTTCCCAGATGTGATATCACCGCATAGACAATAACAACAGCATGGGTGAAAACAAACAGAAGGAAGACTGGTACCAGCGGCATTACAGCTTCCTTGATCCCTCGAAGGTTGAGTAAAAGCAGAACAAATACGCCGAAAACGGCAAACCAGAGTTTATAGCCAATAAATCCAGTTGGCAAAAAGCTGAAAATCGCATCAGCTCCACTGGCTATCGATATGGTAATGGTAAGGATGTAGTCGATAAGAAGTGCGCTGCCTGAAATAACGCCCATCTCGGGGGAAAGCAGTTTGCTGGCAACCAGGTATCCTCCGCCCCCATGAGGGAAAAGTTCAATAATATGCGAATAACTGGAGGCGATAATAAGGATGGTGATTCCTGTACCGATAGCGACAAATATACCGAGTGTAGGATGACCCTGGAGTGCTTGAAACGCCTCTGCCGGACCATAACAGGAAGAGGAAAGACCATCCGAGCCAAGCCCTACCCATGCAAGAAAAGCTGAGAGTGCCAGCTGGTGAAAAATTTTGTGATCCGTAAAATCCCGTGCTCCGCCAATAAAAAATGTTTTTAACTGCCTGAATACTTTATTCGCTGCCATGCCATAGCTGAGAAGTAATTAATGGTAATATGATGCATACTTGCTATACAAGAGCAACGCACAACCTTAAAATATATTTAATTCATAATAACATAAACTACAAGGCGTCAATACGACCAGCCCTTATCCTGAGAGAAATAGGGAACAAGATGCACTATCGCCCATTAGCTTGATAACGAGGTTGGGATAGTCATTTATTCGGCAGGAGAAAAAAAAAGAGGGTGTGAGAAAAGAAAACCGTACAAAATAAAAAAAGGAAGATCTCCTTTTGAAGTACCTTCCTTTATTTGCTCCGCGGGAAGGACTCGAACCTACAACCCTGCGATTAACAGTCGCATGCTCTACCATTGAGCTACCGCGGAATATTTAACCAACATTGTTACTGCTGATTGGCGAACAATATAATTCCGTTTTTTTTAAATACAAACCTCCACTGGTTTTTTTTGTATGATTTGTGTTAAAAGTTGTACCATCAACCATTTTCATTTTCCATAATAATTTTTGTACATTGGTGTTCTTTTACTGAAAAGGCAGTTATATGTATAAAGAAAAATCGCCAATAGCGATCCGGATAGCGGATCTTGTGCAGGGAATCAATGAGTTTGATTTTACCTACAAAGCCTCTGATTTTACAGGCTGGCAGTTGGCTGAGGCCGGTTTTACCCGGAATATAGAGATCAATGTGGTTGTTGATAAGAGTGAAGACGAAGTCTCCGTCACCATTGAAACATATACTGTAGCAGATTTTACCTGTGATAGATGTCTTGCTCCGATATCAAGAATTCTTTCGGGATCGCTCAAGCTCTATTATTTATATGGTGTATCTGTAGAAGAGGCTGAAGGGTGGAATGAAGAGTACCGGTTGCTCGACAAGAATACTGATTCCATAGATCTGACCGGGGATGTTTGCGAAACCCTGCTGCTGTCGTTGCCATTAAAAGTAACCTGTACGGATAACACTGTTTGCAAGCTATACGGAATTGATGAAAAAAATGAAGCGTCTCATGCCGAGGAGATAAGTGCCTGGCAGGAGTCGCTTGAACAGCTGAAAAATAAGTATCGTTAACTGATTATAAATAAAGAGTACCGCTATGGCCAATCCTAAAGCCAAAATGTCTAAGTCCAGAAGGGATAAAAGACGTGCACAATTTATTGCCCGTACAAAGCCGGCGACTACAGTCCTTTGCGCAAACTGCGGCGAGCCAACTCTTCCGCACCGTGCATGCCGTCATTGCGGTCACTACCGGGGAAGATGTGTTGTCAATAAATTAGCAAAGAGCTGATAACCCTAACAAGACAAAAACCCCATCATGTTGACCATTGTTGTTGACGCCATGGGCGGAGATAATGCCCCCGCTTGTGTGATAGAGGGAACGATTCAAGCTTTGCAGGAAAGCAATAACAGGTTTGAAATCGTACTTATCGGCCAATCCGAAAAAGTTGAACCGCTACTCGCCAAACATGACATCAGTGCGCTTAACCTGAGATTTCTGCACGCCCCAGAAGTTGTGACAATGGAGGACATACCAGCCACTGCTGTCAAAACGAAACAGGAATCATCACTTGTAAAGGGCTTGCAACTCTGCAAGGCCAAGCTGGCACAGGCTTTCGTCAGCGCAGGCAATACCGGTGCCCAGATGGCCGCCTCCCTTTTTGTCCTTGGCAGGCTTCCTGGTGTACTCCGTCCTACCATTTATGCATATTTCCCGCGTCTGGGGGATGGATTGACCAATATTGTCGATGTAGGGGCGAATGTTGACTGTAAACCGGAAAATCTTGTCCAGTTTGCAGAAATGTTGACCATCTACCAACGCTATGGTGCCGGCATAGAAAAGCCTCTTACAGGACTGCTCAACATCGGAGAGGAAGAGGGTAAGGGTTCTGAAGTGCTCAAGCAGACTTTCAAACTTCTTAAAGAGGCTGACAGCAAGGGTAAGATTTCTTTTATTGGAAATATTGAGGGGCATGATATTTTAAAAGGACGAGCAAGCATCGTTGTCTGTGACGGGCTTGTAGGCAACACTATCCTGAAATTCGGCGAAAGCATCCCGGAATTTCTCGGCACACTGTTCAAGCAGTCACTTGATAAACTTCTTGCAACAGGCCAGATGGACCAGTCTGCAGCAAAGCTGACTACAGGTATGTTCAAGGGAATGTTCGAACCTTTTGATGTCGAAAAATTCGGCGGTGTCCCTTTTCTTGGAGTTGACGGCATATCCATTGTCGGCCATGGGCGATCTACTTCAAGAGCGATAAAAAACATGATTTATATGGCTGAACATATGATCGAAAAGCGTGTCAATGAACATATCGCGGATGTTCTTTCCGAAAAGTAGGATTTTTCTATCAGCACTCCTCTGCAGCTGAGTCATCAGCACAAAGCCGCAGGTTATTTTTTTATCTTATCCTGCATGAAATAACTGCCAACAACGCATGAAAGCTGCAATTACGACTACCGCCAAATATTTACCTGACAGTATTCTGAGCAATCATGACCTCGAACTCATGCTTGAAACCAACGACGAGTGGATTCGAGCGAGAACTGGCATCAGCGAGCGCAGGATACTCAAGGATCCGGAAAAAGCAACTTCCTATATGTGCGGAGAGGTTGCCCGGCAGCTTCTTGAAAAAAGGCAGATATCGGCTGATGAGATCGACTTGATTATTGTTGCAACCATGACCCCGGATATGCTCTTTCCATCGACAGCATGTCTTGTTCAGAGCATAATCGGTGCCAGCAAAGCCTGGGCATTCGACCTTAATGCAGCCTGCTCCGGTTTTATTTTTGCACTGAACACAGCTTCACGCTTTATTGAGTGCGGAGCCCATAAGAAAATCATGGTCATCGGCGCCGACAAGATGTCGTCGGTTATAGATTATACCGATCGTTCCACCGCCATTCTTTTTGGAGACGGCGCCGGCGGTGTCATCCTTGAGCCTGCAAAAGGAGAAGAGTTCGGCATTCTTGATACGCGCATGTATTCAGATGGAGAAAACGGCAAGCATCATCTTCTTATGACTGGCGGCGGAAGCCTTAATCCTGCATCACATGAAACCGTCGATAAACGCATGCACTACATCTATCAGGATGGACGGCAGGTGTTTAAGTCAGCTGTTATCTCCATGGCGGAGGTAGCCGCTGAAATCATGAGCCGCAACAACCTCAAGGCTGAAGATATCGACTACCTTGTCCCTCACCAGGCAAATCAAAGAATCATCACCGCCACAGCAGAACGAATGGGTATTGACGATACAAAGGTCGTCTCGAACGTAGCCCGCTATGGTAATACAACAGCAGGAACCATCCCTATCTGCCTAGCAGAACTGGACGAAAAAAAGAAACTGCACTCTGGATCCAACCTGGTACTGGTTAGTTTCGGTGCAGGATATACCTGGGGCGGCATCTACATAAAATGGCAGTAATATCGTTTCACCTTTTATCAGAACAATTGCAGTCATGAAGGCATTTATATTTCCGGGACAGGGTTCGCAGTATTGCGGCATGGGCAGGGATATTTTTGAAGCTTTCCCCACAGCCCGCACCATGATGGAACGGGCGAATGAGCTCCTCGGTTATTCAATAACCGATATTATGTTTTCGGGCAACGAAGAGGAGTTGCGCCAGACGAAATATACCCAACCGGCTATATTTCTGCACAGTATAGCTGTAGCAACACTTATCGGCAGTAAAGATATAACCATGACTGCCGGACACAGCCTCGGAGAATACACTGCGCTCTGCTTTGCCGGAGCTATAGGATTTGATGATGCTTTAGGTATTGTGGCAAAGCGTGGTGATCTCATGCAGAATGCCGGCAAGCAAAACCCCGGAACCATGGCCGCAATTATCGGCATGCCCGATAATGCCTTGGATAGCCTGCTTGCTGAAGCTGGACAGGAAGGAGTAATTCAGGCCGCTAATTTCAACTCTCCCGGACAGATTGTTCTTTCCGGAGACATTGCAGCCGTAAAAAAGGCCGTTGAGCTTGCACCTTCCAAGGGTTCGCGTATGGCGAAAGAGCTTGTCGTTTCAGGCGCTTTTCACTCCCCGCTTATGAAACCAGCCGAGCATGAGCTTTCAGCTGCACTCGATCAAATTGACATACAGTCTGCGTCCATTCCTGTTTGCATGAATGCCATTGCCCGCCCGGTAACCAGCGCTGCTGAAATAAGAAAAAACCTGATTTTACAGCTTACCAGTTCTGTATTATGGACACAATCTGTTGAGTCTATGATCCAGAGCGGCATTACAGAATTTGTTGAAATCGGACCTCAAAAAGTTTTGCAGGGCCTGATTAAACGAATCGATAAAACAGTCACCACCCGTTGCGTTGATAACGCTGCGGATATTCAATCGTTTGTTTGACAGTTCTACCGAGAGGCCATTAACATCAACCGACAGAAACAATGTTTGAAGGAAAAATTGCCGTTGTAACGGGAGCCGCCAGAGGAATCGGGCAGGCTATAGCTTTTAATCTGGCATCGAAAGGCGCTGATATTGTCCTTTGCGACATCAAGGCTGAATGGCTTACAGAAACCGCTGAAGGTGTAAAGAAACTAGGACGGAACGTATTCTGCTATGAACTTGACGTCACCAACACAGAAGCTGTACAAAGTGTCTTCAACGACATTGTGACAGAAACAGGAAGGATTGATATTCTCATCAACAATGCGGGCATTACCCGCGACGGCCTTCTGATGAGAATGAGCGAAGAGGATTGGGATGCCGTTCTGACGGTCAACCTGAAAGGAACCTTTGCATGCACAAAAGCGGTCAGCCGCACCATGATGAAGCAGCGTTCGGGCTCTATTGTTAATATTGCATCCGTTATCGGCATCATGGGAAATGCCGGACAGGCAAACTATGCTGCATCAAAAGGCGGAGTCATCGCTTTTACCAAATCCATTGCCAAAGAGCTTGCGTCGCGTAACATCAGAGTAAATGCTGTAGCTCCAGGGTTCATCGCATCCAAAATGACCGATGCACTTTCTGATGAGGTCAAGCAGAAAATGCTCGATGTTATTCCGCTTGCGCGCTTCGGTCAGCCGGATGATGTGGCAAACGCAGTATCGTTCCTGGCCGGGGAACAGTCAGCCTATATTACAGGTGTTGTCATAAACATCAGCGGCGGCATGGTCATGTGATTTGGGCAAGGTTATTTTCTTTGTATATTGACTGACTTTTTCAACTTTTTTTATCTGTAACTAACTATTAATCTGGAGAAACAAACAATGACTGAAGCAGAAATCAAAGATAAGGTATACGATATTATCGTCAGCAAAATGGGCGTTAACAAAGATCAGATCAAGCCGGAATCAAAGTTTTCCGATGACCTCGGGGCAGATTCTCTTGATACCGTTGAACTGATTATGGAACTGGAGAATGAATTCGGTGTGCAGATTCCTGATGAAGATGCTGAAAAGATCGGCACAGTACAGCAGGCTATCGATTACATCGTTAAAAAGTAATCATCATCTCCCCGCAATAAGCAGGCAAACGTTAAATCGAAACAGATGGGTCAGGAGCGCAAGCGAATTGTTGTTACCGGAATAGGTGTGTTAGCACCTATCGGTCTTAATAAAGATGAGTTCTGGGACGCTCTCTATCATGGAAAGAGCGGTGCTGCTCCTATCACTTATTTTGATACTACTGATTTTGCTACAACTTTTGCCTGTGAATTGAAAGGATTTTCGTCTGAACAGTATATTGACAGAAAATCCTCAGACCGAATGGATCCTTACTGTCAGTATGCCGTCAGTGCAGCAACTCAGGCATTGACAGATTCAGGACTCAATCTGCAGGAGATCGACCCGCTCAGAATCGGTGTTGTACATGGTTCTGGAATTGGAGGCATGACCACTTATGATAAACAGTTCAGAAACTATCTTGAACGTGGGCCAAGACGGATCAGCCCTTTCTTTATCCCCATGCTTATCCCTGACATTGCTGCAGGTCAGATTTCAATCAAGCACGGTCTGATGGGTCCAAACTATGCAACTGCTTCCGCCTGTGCGACATCACTGCATGCCATTATTGACTCCTATATGCTCATTCAGTCAGGCATGGCCGACTACATGGTTTGCGGTGGATCAGAAGCACCTATCACGCAATTGAGTGTAGGAGGTTTCAATGCCGCCAAAGCGCTCTCCACAGCAAACGACCGGCCAGAGCAGGCATCACGTCCATACGACCGCGACCGTGATGGTTTTGTAATGGGCGAGGGAGGCGGATCGTTGATCCTTGAATCTCTTGATTCAGCAAAAGCCCGCGGTGCAAAAATTTATGGCGAAATTGTCGGAGTAGGAGCAACAGCAGATGCTTATCACCTGACAGCGCCACATCCAGAGGGCATCGGTGCAGTCAATGCCATGAGAAGCGCTCTCGCTCTGGCAGGAATTACTCCGGATAAAATCGATTATATCAATACCCACGGCACATCCACACCACTGGGTGATATCGCGGAAATTAAGGCAATCAAAACTGTCTTTGGTGAGCACGCCTACAAACTGAGTATCAGCTCAACCAAGTCCATGACTGGTCATCTTCTTGGCGCAGCTGGAGTTGTTGAATCGATCGCCTGCCTGCTTGCCATGGAAAACCAGACTGTTCCACCGACCATCAACTGCGATAATCTTGATCCAGAGATTGATATCGATGTGACTCCAAACACTCCCCAAAAACGCTCTTTAGAGTACGTCCTTAACAATGGCTTCGGATTTGGAGGCCATAACGCTTCACTGATTTTCAGGAACGGTTCATCTCTCTGATAAAACCTTTCCTGCCAATGGAGCAATTCTGGCAAAAAATCACAGCCTTTGCATTTCCAAGAACAGAGGAGAACACCGTTCCTTTCAAAATCGAGGATAATCATCCTTTGATTACGGCTGGCCTTTCTCTGAAAACTATTGATTACCTGCAGAAGCTGACAGGATTTCCCGGCATCAATCTGCCGATATACCTTACAGCCCTGACTCACCGTTCAGTAGTACATGATCCTGCAACACCATCCATTATTGAATCAAATCAGCGTCTTGAATTTCTTGGAGACTCTGTACTCGACCTGCTGATTTCCGAATATCTGTTCAAACGTTTTCCAGAAAACGCAGAGGGAGAGCTTTCAAACAATCGGGCTAAAATAGTCAACAGGAAATCTCTCGCCGGATTTGCCCGCAGCATCAGCCTGGGTGAACATCTCCTTATTGGTGACTCGGCCGATGAAGAAAAAATCAGAAGCAGCGAGTCCGCTCTTGCCGATGCTTTTGAGTCACTCATCGGGGCTATTTATCTTGACCGGGGAATCAAGGAAGCTTCTCACTTTATCAGCCGCCATATTATTGAACATGTGAATTTTAATACGATTGTGGCAGCCGAGCATAACTATAAAAGCCGTCTCATCGAGTATACACAATCGCATCATCTTGTGCCACCAGTATACTCGGTTATGGAAGAAGTCGGTGCTGAGCATGACAAAACCTTTACGGTTAGGGTGACCTGCGGTGATATCCTCCTAGGACAAGGCTCTGCCCAAAGAAAAAAAGATGCAGAACAATTTGCAGCAAAAGAGGCAATGGAACGAATCGCAGCAGAAGATATCGAGGGGCACTGAAATAACGACTCTTTCTGCTCTTTTTTTTCTGATTGTTTTGAGCTTATGTCAGCCTTCCTCTATATTGAAACACCGGTTTATTATAACGAAAAAGCCCACTGCTGAAGCAGTAACACAATGAGAGAAAAACTGATTTTTGATTTATCCCGCAGTGGACGCAAAGGCTACACTCTCTCCGGTCATGATCTGCCGGAAATGCCACTTGATTCTATTCTGCCTTCCAAGTTTCTGCGCCAGACCCCAGCGGAACTTCCAGAAGTATCAGAAAGTGAAGTTGTCCGTCATTTTGTCCGCCTTTCGAACATGAACTACCATGTTGATAAAAACATGTACCCTCTTGGAAGCTGTACCATGAAGTACAATCCAAAGATCAATGATTATACCTGCGACCTGCCGGGATTCAGCGCACTTCATCCTCTGCAGCCATCGGAAACAACTCAGGGTGCACTGCAGCTTATGTATGAACTTGCCGAGATGCTTCGCGAAATTGCAGGCATGGCAGCCGTAACTCTGCAACCGGCTGCTGGCGCCCATGGTGAACTTACCGGGATTCTCCTTATAAAGAAGTACCACGAATCACGGGGATCAAAACGCAGCAAACTGCTTGTTGTCGATTCTGCTCATGGCACAAATCCAGCTTCCGCTGCTTTAGCAGGATACCAGATAATTTCTGTTGCAGGCAACAGTGACGGCCGCACTGATCTCGACGACCTTCGCTCCAAGCTTGACGGTGATGTTGCGGCACTTATGCTTACCAATCCGAATACCATTGGCCTTTTTGAAAAAGACATACTGCGCATTGCAAAGATGGTGCATGACAACGGCAGTCTGCTCTATATGGATGGCGCCAACATGAATGCCCTTCTCGGCATTACCCGTCCGGGAGATATGGGCTTTGATGTGGTTCATTACAACCTTCACAAAACCTTTTCAACTCCGCATGGCGGAGGTGGTCCCGGCAGCGGTCCGGTCGGTGTCAGTGAAAAGCTTCTCCCATACCTGCCTGTTCCGATCATTGAAAAAAATGAGACCACTGAAGGAACAACCTATTCGCTCAGTTATGACCGCCCCGAAAGCATCGGAAGAATGATGAATTTTTATGGGAACTTTGCTGTTCTGGTCAGGGCGTATACCTACATCCGGATGCTTGGTCCTGATGGGCTTCGCCGTGTTTCTGAAAATGCCATTATAAATGCAAACTATCTCTTGAGCCGTCTGCTTGAACGCTATGATCTGCCGTATCCTAAACCGGTACTGCACGAGTTCTGCCTCTCGGGAGACAGACAGAAAAAAGCGCACGTTGTCAGAACGCTTGATATCGCCAAAAGGCTGCTTGATTATGGCTTTCATGCTCCGACCATTTATTTCCCGCTCATTGTCAGCGAAGCAATAATGATAGAGCCCACAGAAACTGAGTCAAAAGAGACTCTCGATGTTTTTGCCGACGCCCTGCTCAGCATCGCCGATGAAGCTGAAACGAACCCTGCGCTGGTACTTTCAGCCCCGGTAACGACACCGGTCAAACGACTTGATGAGGCTCTTGCTTCAAGGCAACTGAACATCTGCTGCTCGCTGTAAGAGCAAGTGGAAATAATTAACGAAATCTTTACCTGACATTATTGTGCTGTACAAATCCATGGTGTTATACTTTAAGAAAACTCGAGGATATGCTCTTACATCGCACGAAAGTTCTTGTACTCAACAGCAGCTATGAACCTTTAAGTATTTGTGACGCTCAGAAAGCCGTTCTTTTACTCTTTGGAGGGAAAGCCGTACCAGTCGCACATCACCCTGAACGGGTCATCTGCACGGTTTCCCGCAGCTATCCCCTGCCGAGCATTGTACGACTGACCTTTTTTGTCAGGGTACCCTACAAAAGAATCATCCTGAACCGGAAAAACATTCTCCTCAGAGACAGTTTCCAGTGCCAGTATTGCGGTAAAACAGATAATCCCTTAACCATTGATCACATACTTCCCCGCTCCAGAGGCGGGGAATATTCCTGGGAAAACCTTATAACAGCATGTCCGCGTTGTAATTCGAAAAAAGGAAACAGAACCCCTCGCGAAGCAGGGATGCATCCGTTAAAACAACCGATCAGACCAAATAACCTGATGTTCATGCAGCAGCTGACGACAACGGTTTCCGATGAATGGAAGCCTTATCTTTATATGAGCTGATAACATTCCGCATGCCAACAAGCATCTTTTCAGGTTTTTTTTCTATTAATGCAGAAGCCGCAAGTTCTTCAAATACTTCAGGAATACCGGAACGAATCACAATTGAATGAAAAAGCACCACTTTCTCTCTCTCTCTGGATTTTTCAGCCTTCTCTTTCTTCTGCCGGCATTATTAATCGGGTCCACTCAAAAAAAAACAGCGAGTGAAACATGGGCAGCCCAGCAGATTTTCAACGTTACCGATCCCCGAATTGAAGAGACACTGAAAAGTCTTACCCTTTCACAAAAGGTTGGACAGATGCTCATCGCAGAATCCGACGGCCATTATAACAGCGATGATGATACCGCGTACAGACTTCTTGAGCGGCTGGTAAAGGAAGAAAAAATTGGCGGCATCATGTTTCTCAAGGGCGGAGCCTTCAGCGCAGCTATGCTGGCAAACCATTTTCAGTCCCTTGCACCACGTCCACTCCTGATGAGTGCCGATATGGAACGGGGACTGGCCATGAGATTGAGTGGTGCTACCGAATTTCCCCCCAATATGGCCCTGGCTGCAACACAGGATACTAAACTTGCCGGTAAAATGGCACAGGCCATTGCTGAAGAGGCAAAAGTCGTTGGACTTCAGCAGGACTATGGCCCCACCCTTGATTTGAACATCAACCCGTTAAACCCCATCATCAACACCCGTTCGTTTGGTGATAATCTCTCTTTAACTATTGAAATGTCCCATGCAGTTATCGAGGGACTCCAGTCGAACGGTATTATTGCAACTGCAAAGCACTTTCCAGGGCACGGAGACGTGACTGTTGACAGCCATATTTCGCTTCCTGTACTCAAGGCTGACCGTCAGCAATTGGAGGATTATGAACTGAAACCCTTTAAGGCCGCCATAGAACAAGGAGTCATCAGCGTGATGATCGGGCATCTTGCTGTGCCGAAATTAACCGGCACAATGGAACCCGCCTCGATTTCAAAAATAATCGTCACCGACCTGCTTCGACATGAACTTGGGTTTCAGGGGCTGATCATTACCGACGCCCTGAATATGAAAGCATTGTACAATGGTCAAAATGTACCCGATATTTCCATTAAAGCCGTTCAGGCTGGAAACGACCTCATGCTTTTTTCTCCTGATCCTGAACTTGCCCATCGCTCTATCGTTCAGGCCGTTGAAAAAGGCCTTATTCCGATAGAGCAGATTGATGCCTCTGTACGAAAAATCCTTCAGGCAAAACAGTGGCTCGACATCGAACATCACAAGCTTGTCAATCTGAACCGGATCCAGGAAAATGCAAGCCCTGAATCTCACCGAGATCTTGCAAAAAAAATAGCTGAAGCATCAATTACTCTCGTTAAAGATGACAACCACTACATGCCTCTGAAAAAAATCTCATCAGGCAATCTTCTCAATATTATTCTCCAGGATAAAACTAACCTCGACGTGGGCACTGGATATATCAAAAAAATTGACAACTATTATACCGCTGACCATATCAGGATTGACCCTGGAACAGACTCTCTCCGCTATGCAAATGCTACCGAAATGGCAATGAAAGCGCCGGCAGTTATTGTAACATCGTATGTCCAGGCTCTCTCCGGCTCAGGAACCCTGAAGCTTACAGAAAAGCAGCAGGAGTTCATCCACTCCCTGGCCAAAATGATGCCAAAAGAAAAACCGCTGATTTTTATTTCACTCGGAACTCCTTACCTGATCAACTATTTTCCTGAAATAACAACTTATCTCTGCACTTATTCATCAAAAGAGGATAGTGAAGAGTATGCTGTACAAGCACTGAAAGGCAAACTTAAACCTCGAGGATTACTTCCAGTCTCGCTGCAGGGCAACCCTCGATGAACAGTATAGATCGATCAACAACCTCTTTATCAGCATTATCACTATGGGAAAAACCGTAAGAGACGAATCAACCGCAAGCGCCTACTGGGCGGCAGTCAATACCTTTTGTTCGCTGAAAGATGTTCATGTCATTGCGGACGCACCGGTCGGCTGCTACAATCTTGTCGGTGTCGCTGTCATAGATTATACCGATGCTCTCCCCTACCTGGAAAATCTCACCCCGTCAAGCCTAACGGAAAAGGAAATAGCCTCGTCAGGCAGTTCGGAAATTGTCAGGGACGCAATTGAAAAGCTGCAGGCGCCAGGACGGCAGCTGATTCTGGTATCGAGTGCAGAGAGCGAGATGATCGGCAGCGACCATGAACGAATGCTGCACATGAAATACCCTGATGTCCGTTTTTTTTCATCGAATTCACTCGGTGAAAATGAGTGGCAAGGACGAGACCGCGCACTGCAGTGGCTCCATAAACAATTTTGTGATCATAAACCCGCTGCGGTTGAACCAGGCACTGTGAGCATCATCGGCCCAACCTACGGCTGCTTCAACAGCCCGTCTGATCTGGCTGAAATCAAGCGTCTGATTGAGGGCGCTGGCGGCCGCCTCCGTCATGTTTATCCCTTTGAAAGCTCTCTGCATGATGTTGCGTACCTGAAAAACTCCGATGTCATTGTGCAAATGTACCATGAATTCGGGAGCAGCCTAGCCGGCTTACTGAATAGACCTGTGCTGCAGGCCCCATTTGGCATTGATGAAACAAAGAATTTTATCCTTGATCTTGGACGACTGCTGAATAAAAAAGAAGAGGCTGAAGCTTTTTTGAAAAAAGAAAAACGCACCACGCTGAAACCAATCTGGGATCTCTGGCGAGGCCCACAGGCTGAATGGTTTCCAACAATACGTTTCGGTGTAACCGCAGCAAAAACCTATGCCCTCGGATTGAACAACTTTCTGGCCGGGGAGATGGGGATGCTCTGTCTTTTCAGCCACGACTCCTCAGAGGCCGACAACACCCTGATCCGTGAAGAAATTAAGCAGAAACAGCCGCAGTTCCTCTTTGGCAGGATTATCGATAAAATCTATCTGGCCGAACTTGATGCCAAAACGCGATTTATTCCGGCTGGTTTTCCAGGCCCAATTGTCCGCAGAGCTCTCGGCACACCATTCATGGGTCACAGTGGAGCGGTCTATCTCCTCCAGGAAATTGTCAATGCACTCTACGACATGCTTTTCAACTTCCTGCCTCTCAATCGTCGAGGACCGGCTGGTGAAGAGAGTGCCGGCAAACTGGCATGGAGCAACGAAGCCAATGCCATTTTGAACGAAATTGTTAAAAAAGCGCCATTCATCAGCCAAATATCGTTTGGGCGTGAACTGAAAAGAAAAGCTGAACAGCTGGCTCTGAATCAGGGGAAGGATACTGTCACCCCTGAGATCATGCGAATGATGAACTGATTTGGAATATTTTGTTTTTTTGTGTATAGTCCAAGTCCACTTTCCGGAACCGGGGAATGCAGTTATTATCTGCTCGGCCCTCCCGGCCCGGCATTGCTAACGAAAAGAGGCTGTATAAGATTTTTCATGCAAAGAGGTTGCAATGACAACACGCTTTGCGCGGAGTGAAACGACAAAAAACAGAATGTCTGAAAATCAGGAACAACTGGCTTTGATAGCCCTTACCCTGCCGGACGGGACCGTTAAATCATTCCCAACAGGCAGCACCGGTCTGGATATTGCACTTTCAATTGGACGCAAACTTGCCCAGGATGCGCTGGCTCTGCAGATTAACGGAACTCTTGTTGATCTCACCGCTCCAGTGACCGCTGATGCAGCGATTGAAATCATTACCTTTGATTCCACTGAAGGCAAAGATATTTTCTGGCACAGCTCAAGCCATATCATGGCGCAGGCTATTGAAGAGCTTTTTCCAGGCAGCAAATTCGGCGCGGGTCCATCAATAGAGCAGGGATTCTATTATGATGTTGCATCCGACCATCGCTTCCGGGAAGAAGATCTCCGCACGATCGAAGCAACAATGCTTGAGATCAGCAAGCGGGATATACACATTCAACGGGAAGAGATGGCCCGTACAGCGGCAATAGACTTTTTCAAGCATACGAGAACCGACCCCTATAAGGTTGAGATTCTTGAAGATACCCTGAAAAACGTTGACACCGTTTCACTCTATCATCAGAACGGTTTTACCGATCTCTGCATTGGCCCTCACCTACCGACAACATCGAAACTCAAGGCGGTTCTTTTGACCAATATCTCCTCGTCCTACTGGCGCGGCGATTCGTCAAGGGAGAACATGCAGCGCATCTACGGCATCAGCTTTCCATCGGAAAAACTGCTCAAAGAGTATGTGGCCCGCCTAGAAGAGGCCAAACGAAGAGACCACCGGAAGCTTGGTGCTGAACTTGAGCTCTTTATGCTCACACCGGAGGTTGGAAGCGGTCTTCCGATCTGGCTGCCGAACGGCGCCATAATCCGTAATGAACTTGAATCCTTTTTAAGGGAGGAGCAGCGCAAGCGCGGCTACCTGCCTGTCTATACTCCGCATATCGGCAATATTGAACTCTACAAGCGTTCAGGCCACTATCCGTATTACAGCGATTCGCAGTTTCCGCCTTTGACCTATCACGATGAAGACGGCAAGCAGGAGCAGTATCTTCTTAAACCGATGAACTGCCCGCACCATCACCTCATCTACAATTCGAAAATGCGCAGTTACCGCGATCTGCCGATCCGTCTGACTGAGTTTGGAACGGTTTATCGCCACGAGCAGTCAGGAGAACTCAACGGTCTTGTGCGCGCCAGAGGCTTTACACAGGATGACTCGCACATTTACTGCCGTCCCGACCAGCTTGTCGACGAGATCTGCAAGGCTATCGACCTGACACAGTTTGTTTTTGGAACGCTCGGGTTTTCTGACGTTCACACACGTCTCTCCATGCATGATCCTGCAAATCAGGCCAAGTACGGCGGGACAGAAGAGGTATGGGAACAGGCGGAAAAAGATGTCAAAGAGGCCGCTGACCTTATGGGTATTGAATACTTTATCGGTATCGGTGAAGCAAGCTTTTATGGTCCGAAGATTGACTTTATCGTGCGTGACGCTCTTGGAAGAAAATGGCAGCTCGGCACAGTACAGGTTGACTATGTCATGCCGGAGCGGTTTGATCTCACCTATATCGGCAGCGATGGACAGAAACATCGTCCCGTAGTTATTCACCGTGCACCTTTCGGCTCCATGGAGCGGTTTATCGGAGTTCTCATTGAGCATACTGCCGGTAATTTTCCGCTTTGGCTGGCTCCTGTTCAGGCTGTTGTGCTGCCAATCGCCGAAGATGTCCACGACTATGCTAAAACCGTATACCAGGCTATGCAGGCGGCAGGAATCCGTACTGAGTTTGACACCAGAAGTGAAAAGATCGGAAAGAAAATACGCGATGCCGAAATCAGCAAGGTACCCTGTATGATCGTTATAGGACAGAAAGAGCAGGAAAGCGGCGAGGTTTCGCTGCGCCGTCATCGCATCGGTGATGAAGGGCGCTTCAGTGTAAGCGGACTGATCGAAAAGCTCCTGAAAGAGATTACCGGAAGAACCTGATTATCTAAAAAAAACCTGAACGCATGAAGAAACAGAAGGTTACGACTCAAAAGCCAAAACTTACCTATCGGGTCAATGAACAGATCCGTGTTCCGGAAGTACGAATTATCTTTCCGGACGGAACACAGGAAGTGATGAAAACCATTGATGCAAAGCGTGTAGCCGAAGAGCGGAATCAAGATCTTATTGAAGTACAGCCGAACGCCGAACCGCCGGTTTGCAAGTTTGACAACCTCGGCAGGCTTCTTTATAAAATGGACAAGAGGGACAAGGATCTCAAGAAAAAACAGAAGACAACCACCCTCAAAGAGCTGCGGTTTCATCCGAATACCGACAAGCATGATTTTGACTTCAAGAGTGCTCATCTTGAGGAATTTCTGCGCAAGGGAAACAGGGTTCGGGCAACAATCGTGTTTTTAGGCCGTTCAATCATCTATAAGGATAAGGGACTTGAACTTGCCGAACGGTTGACCGAGCGCCTCAGCATTGTCAGTAATCGTGATGGTGATCCGAAATTCGAGGGCAAGAAACTCTTCGTTTATTTTGAGCCTGACAAGAAAAAGATAGATGCTTTCGAGCGTATTAAAGCAAAAACAAGCGCTCCGATATCGACAGAAACAACTAAACCGGCAAAACCGACCGAAGAGGTTGAACCGGCTGAGTAATCAAGAAAATTTGACCCTTTTTATATAAAACAATCAAGGACGATCATGCCTAAAATGAAATCACACCGCGGAGCATGCAAACGGTTCAAAACCACTGCCTCCGGAAAAATCAAGCGTGAACGAATGAACGGATCACACAACCTCGAACACAAGAACAGAAAACGCACACGCCGTCTGCATCAAGCAACACTGCTTGAAGGCAAAAAAGCAAAGCAGATCAAGCGGATGATTCTGGCATAAATTTTTAACATTAACTCTACACAACAATGCCTAAAGCAAATAATGCCGTAGCCTCGAAAGCACGGAGAAAAAGGGTTTTAAAAAAGGCCAAGGGATTCTGGGGATCTCGCGGTAATATTCTGACCGTCGTCAAGCACGCCGTCGATAAAGCAGAACAGTACGCATACCGTGACCGCAGGGTTAAAAAACGTACCTTCCGTGCATTGTGGATTATGCGTATCAATGCTGCTGCACGTCTTAACGACACCACATACTCGAAGCTTGTCAATGCAATGCTGAAAAAGAACCTTGAAATCGATCGCAAGGCTCTGGCTGAAATCGCTGTCAGCGATCCTGCTGCATTCACACAGATTGTTAAAGCCGTTATCGAATAAAGAATTACACCTGTATCAATGGAAAACGCCATTCGTAGTTTACAGCAGGAGATTATTGATTTTGAGATTAACACTCCGGAAGATATTGAAACCTTCCGTCTTAAGTATACGGTTAGAAAAGGGCTCATAGCAGCTCTTTTCAGCCAGCTCAAATCAGTTGATCCTGCTGAAAAACCACGGATCGGACAGCTGCTCAACGAGCTCAAGCAATCAGCTGACGCAAGGCTCATCGAAGCTGAAGAAAAGGCTGCAGCCACAGCAAGTGAGAGCAGCCAAGGGATTGACCTGACACTGCCTGGAAGACGCTATTTTACAGGCAGTGAGCACCCTGTGCAGAAAGTACTGGGCGAGATGAAGAAGATTTTTTCGGACATGGGTTTCGGTATAGCAACCGGTCCGGAACTGGAACTCGACCACTACAACTTCGACATGCTCAACTTTCCGCCGGACCATCCAGCCCGCGACATGCAAGACACATTTTTCATTACCAATAATGGAAATGCGGAACCGGATGTACTCCTCAGAACGCATACATCACCGGTGCAGGTAAGAGTCATGCTCGACCAGAAACCTCCCATACGGGTTATCTGTCCAGGAAAGGTCTATCGCAACGAGGCAATCAGCTCCCGCAGCTATTGCGTGTTTCACCAGCTCGAAGGACTCTATATCGATAAGAATGTTTCGTTCGCCGACCTGAAGGCAACCATCTATTCATTTGCCCGGCAGATGTTCGGAACCGATGTAAAATTGCGCTTCCGCCCGAGCTTTTTCCCCTTTACCGAACCCTCCGCCGAAGTTGATGTCACCTGCTACCTCTGTGGCGGCAAAGGATGTCGCGTCTGTAAAAAATCAGGCTGGCTCGAAATAATGGGCTGCGGCATGGTTCATCCCAACGTCATGCGCAATTGCGGAATTGATCCCGAAACATGGTCAGGCTACGCCTTCGGAATGGGTGTAGACCGCACGGTGCTTTTGCGTTACAAAATTGACGATATCCGTTTGCTGTTTGAAAACGATTTGCGGATGTTGAAGCAGTTTACGGCGTAAAAAAGTATTCCCACTTAAGCACAGCTCTCTGCACTCACTCGCTCCAAAAAGTGCGAGTTCTTATCTTACGTCCAATAAATTAAATCTTAAACAGCCTGTTTCAGCGGATTTTTTCCACTGACTTTTTTGTTCATCCTTTTATTCGCACTTTAACGGAATACAATTTCAATAGTTTGTAACCTTGCTGATTTCAACTAAACAGGAGGCACAACAATGGATTCCCGACAATTGATTGAAAAGTACCACCATGCCTGGACAAACAGCGATTTTGTGACAGCGCGCGCCTGTCTTGAAGAAACCCTAGATTTTCAGGGGAGTATCAACACCTTTTCGAATGCGGACGATTTCATTGCAGTACTGACACAAATGAAACTCCCCGCCGCAAGCAGCGGGGTATCTTTTGTTAGAAATTCTAAATTTCGCCACAAGTGGCGGGGAATTCAACCCTGAGAGATTCAAGCAGATGCTAAAGAGCGTCACATTGCTGAACAGCTTCTATGATAAACAAAGTGCAGCGTTACTCTACGACTGTGACTCTGCAAGCCATGCAGGCAACATTCGCACTGCCGAGTTTTTCACCGTTTCAAATAACAAGATTTCTGCAATCCGCCTGGTTTTTGATGCTACCGAATTGCGAAAATTAGTACCCGCATGAGGAAGAGTGTCAATCGCGACACAGTGTCGCGATTTGTGTCGAGTTCATAGCTGAATCACCTGGTATGTTGTGGCTGGCCCACTCCCAATCCGCTGAAGCAATCCCTATGGGTGTTTTTTACGCTAACCTTGGGTGATTCTTATTTTCCGTTTTTGACTTATTCTTGTTTTCCGATCACAACAAGCTCAAAACGCCCTTATTTTTCGAGATATAGATTAAATGCCGTTTTGCTTTTGACTAGCAAGACAGTCACCAACCTATCCTCGCTTTGTCAAGAAACGTAAGTCTGTAATATCTAACCGAAACACGGAGCGCGCCCTTTAAATCTCGGAAACTGATTTTTTTAACAATCCGTCGCATATGCTTTAAACTTTTTTTTGCGAGCATAACCGCCTCCTCGACAGTCTCTTCGTATATATCATAAAAGCACAGCGCCAATTTCCGCCCCGCACATACATTTCACATATAAAGTATTTTTTTACAGATGATACAATTGTTTTTCTTTACAGATATTAATTTATCTTTTCTTAATGTTTCAATTATTACTTCTTACTACCCCTGAAAGCGCAAAAAGAAGATAGAATGAATAGAAGGAAATTTACTGATGTTTTTAAAGCTAATCACATTTTTACTTCTATACTTCTGTGTAGATGCATTTACTATTTCTTTCGCTGAGGATCATAGCTCTGCCCTAGTTTCTCCTTCCCTTCCCCTTGAAAACCGCAAAAAACAGATAGAATCAGGATCCCTTGAAGCAATTGCTATCAAGGATAATTGGAATCTGGAACAGCTTGATACTGCCCGAGAGCTTGATTACCTGAGCAATATGGAAAAGGATATCATTTTGGCTCTCAACATGGTTAGGACAGATCCCTGCCGATATGCAGAGTTGTATATACGCCCGATTGCTTCTTCTTTTTTTGGCAATTGTCGTCGCATCAATGGTAGAAACCTTATAACCGCTGAAGGATGTGCCCCTGTTGAGGAGTTATATAATTTTCTCATTCACCATGTACCAGTGCCGGCGTTAGTTATAGATAAAAGCCTGCATAGTTCCGCAGATGAGCTTGCTCTCGATCAGTCATTGACAGGAGATACTGGTCACATTAGTTCAAAAAGAAGGGGCTTTGCTGTGCGGATTAGAAGTTATGCTCAGTGGAAAAAAGGTGTTTCCGAAATAGTCGGCTATGGCGGAAAGACAGGATTCGATATGGTCAATAATATGCTGATTGATGACGGCGTTAGCGATAGAGGCCATCGATTAATCATGATGGACCCTGTGTTTCATTTCGTTGGGACCAGTGTCAGACCGCATAGTATGTATGGTTTTACAGCTGTCATGGATTATGCCAGTTCCCTCGATGACCCAATAAAGAATCCTCGCAACAGAGCTACGAGGTATTAATACACAGATTTCGCGCACAAAAAATCTCTGCTGACCCTGGACGCTTTTGTGTTCTCCGAATTTCATGCTAAGGACTCAAGTCTTAGGGCTGCCTCTATTTTATCCCGTTGTTCCGGAGTGACGCGCGACCCGTCCGCATAGTCCTGCCATTGCGCAACAACGTTCTGGACTTGCAACAATAAAATGGACACATCAAGAAGCCATAACTTTTAGTTGTTGATTATAACGTAAAAACTCAACAGGCGATTTATACCCTAACGTTGAGTGCTTCCGTTTCCGGTTGTACAAGTCGGGTAACAGCAGCG
>CAINOC010000005.1 GCA_903851385.1 uncultured Chlorobiaceae bacterium
CATCAGCTCAACAGCATCTACCTTGAACTCTTTGCTGTACTGTCTGCGACTCCCGTTGCCTGTCGGTGTCATGTTTTATATCTCCTTTTGATTGAAGATATGACTTCTCACACTGTCCACGAAAATATAGCAAGTTCACATCCACCCTGTGAGACCTTTGTCAAAAGCTCCAATGACACAAGGCATTGTTATTAAACAACAAGCCACACATTGCGATTCCTGCTTGAGCAATGGAAGCAAGACACTTGCGTAAGGTTAGCTATACAGTATTACGAAACAGTTTCATCATGTTTAGAGAAAGAAATCACCTTGTTTTTTCCGGCAGATTTGGCCCTGTTCATCGCTTTATCAGCATGTGAAATAAGAGTATTCCAGTCATTTGCGTCAAGTGGAAAGGTAGCTGTCCCGATACTGATTGTCAGCTTACTGATCAGTACACCGCTCTCAGTACGAAATTGTGTGTCATTGACAATCTTGCGCAGGCGTTCAGCTATTTCCCATACTGTTATGGAATCCGTTTTTGGAAAAAGAATGGCGAATTCATCGCCACCAAATCTTGCGGGTATATCAGAAACCCTGCATTGAGCAGTGATGATGCCGGCAAGAGTTTTAAGCACATAATCAGCGGAAATATGGCCGTTGACCTCGTTGTATTGTGCGAAATTATCGATATCAAGCATTGCCAGGGAGACAGTTTCGCTATAGCGCTTGGCTCGTTCTATCTCTACAATGAGGTGTTCCTGAAGATGACGGTAGTTAAAGAGATTGGTCTTTTCGTCACGAATAAGGATCTCATCAAGTTTTTTGTTTTTAGTCTGGATCAGATCACAAATACTGATGAATGACGTTATGACCTGTATAATGTCGCTGGAGTGATCTGATTCAGTCAGCTCCTTTTTCATTTCATCTGTCGTATCAATAACGCTTTCCGGAATGTCACTGTTTAAGCGCTTCAGTTTTCCTGCCAATTGTTTAAGAGGCATAAGGGTATGGTGGTACTTGTTATACAGCAGCCATCCTCCTGATATGCCCAGTGTCAGGATAAGTGCAACAATAAAAAAAAGAAATAACTGGTTTATGAAAACCAGGTTTTTAACAGCATCTTTTGACTCAATCCTTGCTTTTTCAATGGAGCGTTCCAGCACAAGCTTGAAAAGTTCAAGGTTTTCTCCGGAAAGTACAGGTATGCTGTTTTGATGCAGTGAGGGAAGATCCTTCAGTCCAGCGTGTTGCATTTGAATAAGAAGCTTTTCGTAGAAGAAGAGCAGTTTCGCGGTGGCTATTTTCTGTGTTTCAGCATTTCTTTCTAAAGGAGCATTGAGCGTGATTGTCTGGTTCCGTTTCAGATCGAATTCAACTATTTGTTCTCTGAAATCAAGAAGGTCCAGATAATACGTCTGTTTTTGTTCTGCCTCTTCAAGCATCTTGTTATGCAGAACAAGCACCCATGCTGTGCCGGAAAAAACAATCAGCAAGCTCATCAGGCCGGTAATGGCTATGGTATGTATGGGGGATATTTTTTTTATGCCCAATATGGTCATAATCTCTGTCCATAAGGGCTCTCTTCGAAGAACAGATCTGACATTAGCCCCCTTGAATCTCTCCTCTCTTCAACGTGATTGCGTACTATATCTTTTTTAAAATCAGTTTGGTTCACTTCATTGCTCCGTTGAATTTGTAAGATCAATTTCACACAGCCCCCTTTGCCTCTTTCTGAAGCGCCTTCAAAAATAATTCGACAGCTTGAGGGTCAAAATGAGTGCCACTGCCGGCTTTAATATGATCAATGACTTTTTCTTCCGCCCAGCCTTTGCGATAAGGCCGGTCAGAACGGAGGGCATCCCAAACATCCACTACTGCAAACAAGCGTGCTGCCAATGGGATTTGATCACCTTTCAGTCCGTTTGGATAGCCGGTTCCATCCCATCGTTCATGGTGACAGTATGGAATATCCAGAGCGTGACGTAAATAGAAAATTGGTGAAAGCAGATCATGTGCATAGTCTGGATGCTTGCGCATAACAGCCCACTCTTCATCGGTAAGCTTGCCTGGTTTGAGCAGAATCGTGTCAGGAACACCCATTTTTCCAATATCATGCAACAGGGAACCCCGCCGTAGATGCGCCTGTTGTTCATCGTTCATTCCTGCCATCTCCGCAACTTTCATGGTCATCTCTGTCACCCTGAGCGTGTGTCCTTCAGTGTCATCGTCTCGTAAATCCAATGCTTTTGACCACCCTTCGATTGTGGTGTCATAAGTCATTTTTAAATTGAGGTTTGATCGCTGTAAATCATCAAATGATTTGACGCTTTCAACAGCCATTGAGGTCTGAGCTGCGAGCGCTTCAAAAAAGTCAATCCAATCCGGATCAACGTTGCCTGGAGTACGAAAACCGGTAGTGAGAACTCCGACAAGAACACCTTTCGCAATGAGCGGAGTTGCATAGATCGACTGTATTCCTTCTTTGGATGCACTATCCCTCAGTTCTGCAGATAACGCCATATCGGCAAGAACAGGGGTTGCAATAGTTATACGTTCCAGTGCGGCTTTGCCTGATAAACCATCGCCAAGACGCATAGATATATGTTTCGTCGCTTGAGCTCTATTGCCGGTGAGCGCGGCTATTTTGAGCATGAGGCTGTCAGGATTGAAAACAAAGACGGCAGCAATATCGACATGCAAACAGCTCATTACTTCAGTTAACACAGTTTTGAGTGCCAAGAGCAAATCTGTTGAGCCGAGAATAGCAAGGTCAATCGCATGGAGTGAATCAAGTCGATTAAGTTGTTGTTTTATTAGCTCTTTTGAACTAGCAAGTTCCTTGACTCGAAGATCCAGTTCACTGTTGCTTTGTAGTAAACTCTTTTCGGCAGCCTGTCGCTTTTTTTCTTCCTGCTTTGTGAGATACAAAGAAAACAGAAGAAATAAAATACTGGTCATGATCCCTGATACGGTCACCGTCTCTACGTAGTGTAACAGGTTGTTTGCTTCATTAATGCGCCCTTGAAGTAAAGTCTTCTCTTCATTTTCAAATGATGCAATAACCTGACGAATATGGTCCATAATCTGCTTGCCTTTACCGGAGGAGATAATTTTTGACAGAACCTCAGGCTCTAAATTTGTTCTCGAGTTAATAGCTTTTTGTATATCCTCAAGTTTAGCGGCACATAATACATCAAGAAGATCAAGACGTTGCTGTTGATTGGGATTATCAGCCGTAAGTTTTCGAAGGTCTTTTAAATTCTTGTTAATGCCTGAGACTGGCTCAAGTGATGCATTATAAGGTTGAAGAAAAAGTGTATTCCCTGTGATAACATAGCCACGTTCACCTGTTTCGGCATCAAGAAGCAGGGTAAGTGTGTTTTTGAGTTTTTCCTTAACGATTAGAGTATGGCCGACCATGTTGTTGGTTGCGACATAGGAATTCAGATTGACGGCTGTAAAAATTCCGATGCTGAATATTATCAGGACGGCTAAGAGAAAACTTAAAACTGGCAGGTTGCGTTTCATGATGGAGCTGCATAATTGTTAATGCGCTGATCAGTATGGTAATTTGCAGTAATCATCTGGATGCCCGCATAACCCTTTCGCATATAGTCGATGAAATCATAGTCGCTACCAGTCCGTCTTTTATAGTTGCACTGATCATGACAAGATTTTCTATACAATAAATAGCTACTAGATATATATAGATAATATATATCTATTTCTTCTGTATATAAAAAATTTTATATGACAATTGCTTCAACACTGTCATTGCTATCGTTTGGTATGACTCGTGCAACAATCACAGGGCGTCTCCACCCCTCATTGTGTTGTAAGACAATTAATTTCAATCAATTAATGATATTTAAATTGGATAAGGAGGGCGGGATGTTTTGGCCTGAATATGCGTAATCTACGTATATTTTTTATATACGCATATGTATAGGGGCTTTATTAACTCCAGTCTACTCAGCCTTTGGCTGGTGATCTTTCAAGCCGGGAGCTGATAGCCTTTTTCACGAAACAGGTGGAGCATGGCATCAACCACTTTAGTGTCGAATAAGCTGCCACGTTGGCTCTCAATATCATTAAGGGCTTCTTCGGTCCCTAATGAAGGTCGGTAAGGGCGATGTGAGGCTATGGCTTCAAGCACATCGGCTACGGCAAGTATGCGCGATTCAAGAAGTATTTCTTCTCCTTTCAGGCCCTTCGGATAGCCGCTGCCGTCCATACGTTCGTGATGCTCCCGGATGATTTCTGCAATCGGCAGAGGGAACTCGACCTCCTTGAGGATTTGATAACCGTTTTCAGCATGAGTCTTGATGAGTTCAAACTCGATTGTTGACAATCGGCCCGGCTTGGAAAGTATTTCGGCAGGAATGCTCATTTTGCCGATGTCGTGCACCAAGCCGATGAGCTGCAGAGAGTGGCACTTCTCTTCGCTCCACCCCATTTCCCGTGCGATATCCGCTGAGATGATGCCGACGCGCCGCTCATGACCTGCGGTGTAGGGATCATGTGCTTCCACGACATTTGCTACCGCCTGGAGTGTGCTCTGCATTGCGGTTTCCAACTGTTTTACGTAACCCTTTATTTTTTGTTCTGCCGCTTTTTGTCCGCTAATATCTCGACCAGTCACTACAGAGCCAACGATACGACCGTCCTGGTTGCGTATGGGTGCATAATTATAGCTTCCAAACCATGTTTGACCGCTATCCTTTCGGAGCAGTCTGAATTCGACTCCTGTACCGGTTTCACCTCCGAGAGCCCTCGGTACAGCCCATTGTTCCACGGGAACAAGTTCTCCAGTGATCAGGTATACTTCGAGAAACGTTGGGTACTCATCAAACGTCTTGGCACACTCCTCCCTGTTTCTGAACCTGTGAAATGTTGCAAAGGCGTCATTAAAGTGGATGAAGTTTCCCTTGGCATCAGAGATAAAAACGGCATCACTCATACTTTCGAGTGCTACTTCAAGTTTCACTCTGCCTTCCTCAATAAGTTGCTCCTCCTTTTTGCGTTCGGTTATATCCTCCTTTACCGCTACAAAATTGGTTATCACTCCTTTTGAATCAAACAAGGCGGAGATTACCTCCGATTCCCAGTAAAGCTCTCTATTTTTCTTTCTATTTCTGAATTCTCCTCGCCAAATACCTCCAGAAAGAATCGTTTTCCAAAGATCATCATAGATAGATTTTGGTGTCAAGCCAGACTTAAGGAGCCTGGGATTCTTTCCCATTACTTCCTCGGAAGAATAGCCTGTGACCTCTGAAAACATTGGGTTAACGAACTCTATATTTCCGGCAGAGTCAGTTAACAGCACAATTGCAGGGCTTTGCTGGATGGCAGCACTCAGTTTTATAAGTTGATTCTCAGCCAACTTGCGCTCAGTGATGTCGATAACCGTACCGATATAACGATCTTTCTTGCCGGTCTGGTCGCGTAAAGGCCTGCCTCGGGACATGATCCAGTGAACAGAGCCGTCGGGGTAGCAGACGCGATACTCGAAATCCAGTACTGCTTCATTTTTCACAGCTGCTGCAACGGATTGGGTTGCCGGCTCCCGGTCATCAGGATGAATGGTATCGGCCCAAAGTTTGAACGATGGTTTTTCAATGCCCCTTTTCAAACCGTACAAGGCCCATAACTCGTCTGACCAGACATTTTCTCCTGTGTTCACGTTCCATTCCCATACACCGGCCTGTGCAGCTTCAAGAGCCTGCGTAAATCTTGTTTTTTTCTCAAAGAGATCGTCTTCTATGCGCTTCTGCGCCGTAATATCCGACAGAATAACCCGGCATGCATATTCAGTATCACTTAAGGCAGCTTCAATGCGAAAGGTACGAAGAGAGTGATCAGAGTGAATCATGGCAGGCTGTGAAGCGGAAGCCAAAAGCTTTACATCGCAGTTGCCAGGCACTCTTTTAGAAAACACTTTTTCGAGCATTGTTTCAATTGCCCGATAATCCTCCGGCAAAACAAAATGTTTGAAATGCATACCAAGTAAATTGGAGCGATCAACGCCAAGCAGTTTGGTGGCAGTCAGGTTTGCACGCTGGATTTTACTGTCTCTGCCCACAGTCAAATACCCAACTGGAGCAAAGTCATAAAGCTCAGTGTACATGCTGAGACTATCCTCAAGCTCAATCCTGGTTCGAGCCAGCTCATCCTTCTCCATTTCAAGTTCTATTTGGTGAACCTCTAGTTCATGGACAAGCCTGCGTATTTCTTCCGGTGAAGGCGAAGTGCTGAGTCGGGAGTGCTGAGTGGCAAGGTGTTTTTTAAGACGTTCTTCAGCCAGAGAGCGTAAATCACTGGAAGCGGCAAGGTTAATGTTTTTCTGTTTTTTTGCCATTGGGGGCAACTTACTGTTAAGGAGGGAGACAAATTACCAGCTGACTGGTGATGGAATCTCTAAAATATTTGTGGCTTATACGTGTAAAATGTAGTGATAATCTGCCAAATTGTAATGCACTCACTGAGCAGAAAAGATCCGGCAAAAAATAAAAGAACCATTCACGATTTAAGCTCACATCATCAATAGTTGATGGAGTATCGGCATCGCCATTTTCATGGCCAAAAATAAAGGCGACAACAGAACAACGGTATTTGAAAATGAAAAAAAGCCATGGCAACGCAAGGCATATCATTGCATTGTTAATCGCATGCAGTCATCTGTATTAATCCGGAATTCCGGGAAAATTAATATATTAACCTTACAAACATTGCATTTCACTACTGCCTGTCAGCCAGTACCACCGTGACATGTATGTTGATTCTACTATACTCACTCCCCCCCATGGTGCACATTGAGGCAGTTGTCGACCCTCACTGGCATCACCCGTCAGGATCAGCTCGAAAAGAAGTCCACACGCGACGACACCACTCTGGCAGCACAAAGTGCTGCAGTGTTTGATAAAGATGAACTGTTAAATCTCATAGAGCTTTTTGAAGTTGCGCGTTTAACACTCATTATGAAGAGGCAATAATCGAAAAAGGAGTTTCTGTCTGGAGGTTGTAAACAACATTGTTTATGAATAAAACCAGAACAAGCCGCATTCCAAAGGTTGCATTTGCTTTGGCATTTGTAATGATTCTCTGCTCCAGCGTCTATATGGGTCTGCATCTTCAGGCTTTCAATGAAAAAAAACGCCAGGTTGAGCGCTCGCTTCAGGTTGAGCACAAACTTGATGAAACGCTTTCTCTGTTGACTGATGCTGAAACGGGTCCGCGCGGTTACGTCATTATGGGCCAGGAGCTGTTTCTTGAACCGTATTTCACCGCCATATCATCAACAAAAGGCATTATCCCGCACTTGCTGGAGCTGCGTCGATTGACATTTGACAGTCCACGTCAACAACAACTGTTAGACAAGCTTGATCCTCTTATCAAGAATAAGCTTGACTTTATGAATAAAGTCGTTGAAAAAAGAAGGAGTGGCGGGTTTGAAGCAGCAAAGGAGTTGATAGCAAGCGATATCGGCAGGCAGGTGATGCTTGAAGTCCGTCGTGAGCTGCTGGAGATGCACATCAACGAGAGAGTGCTTCTTCAGCAACGTTCCGAAGAAGCATCTGCAGATTTGCGGGATACGATTTTTGCCATGGTGGCAGGGTTAGGTTCGGGTATTTCACTGCTGGTGTTTTCTTTTATTTTCATCAACCGGGAAGCCGGTAAACGGAAGCGTGCTGAGGAAGAGCTGCAGCAACTCAATAGCAAGCTGAATTCGCGTATTGAAGAGGGCGTCGATGAGATGCGCAAGATCGATGAGAGTTTTCGCCTGATGGTTGAAAGCGTTAAGGACTATGCCATCTATATGCTCGACAGGAAAGGTGATGTTTTGAGCTGGAACAAGGGTGCCGAATATTTGAAAGGCTATAAGGCCGAAGAGATTATCGGGCAAAACTTTTCTAGGTTTTTTACTGAGGAAGATATTGCTGCAGGCAAGCCATCTCTTTTACTAAGAACTGCTGTTGAAGAGGGAAAAGTGGAAGAAGAGGGTTGGCGAGTGCGCAAGGATGGTACGCGATTCCTTGCGGATGTTGTGATTACCTCGACCTATGATGCAAATCATCAATTGATGGGCTTTGCCAAAGTCACCCGTGATATTAGCGTATGGAAAGAAAACGAGACAAGAATTACCTATCTCAACAGAATTTACGCAACACTTTCGCAGATCAATGAAACTCTTGTGCGTATTAAAGATAAAAAGCAATTGTTTCCGGCTATTTGCCGAGTTGTAGTGGAGTCCGGCAAATTCGGGTTGGCCTGGATCGGGTTGCTTGAGCGTGAATCCGGTGTTATTACACCGACAGTTGTGTACAGTAAAATAGGGAATATTCTCCCCTTTAAGACGTTCAACATAAAAGAAGCGCCCTTTAATAATGGTATCATGAGTAAGGCTGTGGCAACAGGAGACGTTATTTCATGTAATAACATCCAGACAGACCCGAATATGCAGCACTGGCAGAATATGGCGATCGCCGGTGGTTTTCACTCAGCCATTTCAGTCCCTGTTCGAGAGAGCGGGGTGATCGTTGCTTTACTTAATCTCTATGCAACAGAAGAGAATTTGTTTGATGACGAAGAGATGAATCTTCTTAAAGAAATCGGCATGGATGTGTCGTTTTCATTAGACACTCTGCATTTGGCAGAGCTCCAAAAGCAAACAGAAGCATCGCTGATACAGAGCGAAAAGCGATTTAAAGATATGTTTGAAGGCCATTCTGCCATTATGTTCATTGTCGACCCTGATACAGGCTTTATTCTTGAGGCAAACCATGCTGCAATTGAGTTTTACGGGTGGACGATCGATGAAATCCGCCAGAAACATATTCAGGATATAAATACCTTGAGCCCTGAAGAGATAGAACGTGCTATTGAGCAAACCAGAACAGGAGAGAAAAACTACTTTGTGTTCCGCCATCGCAGGGCGGACGGAACAATCCGTGATGTGGAGGTCTATAGCCGGACGATTGTGAGCGAGGGCAAACCATCTCTTTATACCATTGTTCATGATGTCACGGATCGAAAGCACTACGAAATTACAACTGAACTCCACCTTACTCTTCTTGAGATGGCAGAGAGTCATTCGATAAAAGAGCTGCTGCAGTTGACACTTGATAAAGCCGAACAGCTGACTGAAAGCTCGATCGGCTTTTTTCATTTCCTTGCTGAAGATCAGATAACACCATCACTTCAGGTGTGGTCAACCAACACTGAAAAAAATATGTGCAAGGCTGTGGGAGATTGTTGGCACTATTCGTTTGACAGTGCTGGAGTATGGGCTGATGCGGCACGGAATCGAAAAGCGGTAATCCATAACGATTATGCTGCCGTCAAGGATCGCAAAGGGATGCCGGAGGGGCATGCTGAGGTGAAGCGTGAAGTGGTTGTTCCGGTTTTGCGCGGCGATAAGGTTGTTGCGATTCTTGGCGTCGGCAACAAGCTGGCTCAGTATAATGAGCATGATATAAAATGGGTAGGTATTGTGGCGGATATTGCCTGGGATATTGTTGCAAAAAAGATGGGTGATGAGGAACGGATAGTACTTCAAGCACAGAAGTATGCTGTTGAAAATCTGGCAATGCATGACTCTTTGACGGGCCTTCCAAACCGTCGCCTTCTTTCAGAGCAGATAAAATTGACCATTGCTCTCTGTCAACGGAGCAGAACAATGGCCGCGTTGATGATATTTGATCTGGATAAATTCAAGCCTGTTAACGATACTCTCGGCCATGGGATTGGTGACGTACTGCTTCAGCAGGTCGCAAACCGTACTCTCGGAATTCTGCAGAGAAGCAGCGATACTCTGGCTCGTCTTGGTGGAGATGAGTTTGTTGTTCTGTTGCCGCAGGTTGCTGCAATCGCAAATGCGGTTACCATTGCAGAGAAAATTCTGAAAGTCTTACAAGTGCCTTTCGAGATTGAGGGGCATGCCATCAATATTTCATGCAGTATCGGTATCGCTGTTTTTCCAGATCATGGCGAGAATGAACTGACGCTGATGAAAAATGCTGATGATGCCATGTACTCTTCGAAGAGTCATGGCAGGAATTGCGTTACAGTCTATCATCGATAGGTTTGTTCCATACATCCACTTCCTGCCTGATAATTCGCACATGTTCAAGGGTTAGCCAGAGCTAATGAAAGCTTTCGGTGAATCGAATGAACATATATTCCTATTTTAATGTATACTTAGTGTATGAACGAAAAGACGCTATGATATTATATAATAATACGTTATATTGATATTTCAAGATCGAAAATATTTGAAAATTTCAGTGAATCCTTGATCAAAAGCGTAATAACC
>CAINOC010000006.1 GCA_903851385.1 uncultured Chlorobiaceae bacterium
CACTCTTTCCCTACACGACGCTCTTCCGATCTACAAGAGGCTGAATGGACGAAAAAAACTATCAGGATGCACAGAAGGTTGTGGTTACCGATATCCGCATGCCCTTCTGGTCAATGGTTATGTTTATGGTAAAGTTGGTCTTGGCCAGTATTCCGGCACTGGTTATATTTTCAATGATTATAAGCCTTGTTATGGCAGTTATAACGATGCTGTTTGGGGCGATGTGGGGGTTTCATGGAATGTTTCATCAGGGTGGCCCCTCCTTTTAAACAATGGTTTATTACTTTTGATTTGTTGTTGAACAGAAACAGAGAAATCTATGAATATTCTTGAAACCATCTCAGTGCAATGTCCAGCCTGCGGTGAAGTAATGGAACTGCAGGTGGATTGTGAGGAAGGAAATCAGGAACTCAGGGAAGAGTGTCCGGTTTGTGACAAGCCCGTTACCATCGCAATAACGATCTCTGACAATGGAGTCTCATCGGTTGAAATTTTAGCTGATTAGTCTTTATGGATTGACCTTTAAAATTTCCTCGATAAACCAACCTGGATGCTTCTTGCACCAAACGGTGCCAGCCCTTTATCACCATTGCCAAACACTCTCCACTCAGCACGCTGTTCATACTCCTCATAGTTGATATCTACAAGCCAATCTTTATTTATTTGTTTGCTGACCTTCAACCCAAGGGTGATTGCACCAAAAGCAGATAAACGCTGATCTTCGGAATAATAGATCGCATTTGCTGGTGGAGGAGTAGGTGTGGTCGGATCGGCTTTTTCAGCAGCACCGACAGCTACATAAAAATTCGCTTCGCTTTGACTGTAAAGTCGAAGTAAAGGGGTAACTGTCCAGCCATTTCTTAGCGGCTGAACATATTCACCCTCAAATGTATGTGCCCGGATACCGAAAGTATCCGAATAATAACGGTATGAAAGCTTTGCCGTGCCATCAGTCCAGTCAAAATGATGGTTCCATCGGGTTAAAAGCGTGACATTGTTTTTCAGGGTTGGCCTGTTATCATTGAGCTTATAAGGATCAGAGAAATCCCCGTTCCCGTTAGAATACCCAACGTTGAGCTGAACAATATCACGCTTTGAAAAAATCCTTGTAATACCGAAAATTCCGGAATAGACCTTTTTTTTATAGTCGCCATATGGTGGAATAACCGGAATGACATCATCATTATTCATGCTGCCACCAAGGGTGAACGTGGTGTTTTTATCTTCCGTTGACAGGCTGCCCTGAACCGAATAGCCTCTCGAAATGTAATCGGTCTCTTTGGAATAGCTTGTTCCTATGCTCAAGGTTCCTCTTGAAAAATACCGTGTAAGCTCCACATCCACTGCCCGACGCAAATCAGTCATTTTGGTTAATCCCGATGAATGATACATGGGCGATGCGCCGGAAACCGAATCGGAAGTGTAGGTCGTTCCTATAGACCATTCACCAGCAACGGGCACTAATGCTGTCATCGAGTATGCATTGACGCCCATACGGCTTGACGATCCTGCTGACGAAGCCCCGCTTATTACACTTACCCCGTCTCCAATCTGACTGTCTTGATAATGAAGGTATTTAAAACTGACAACTCCGTTTTCCGGTGGAGCTTCAGCACTGGCAAATTGAAGTGACGGTAAACCCAACGCTGCTGTTGCTAAAGCGGTGCGAAGAACTGTTGATGTCGTCGTTGAAATCGATCCCATAGGAAATCTGTTTTGAAGTTTATATCAATTACAACCGCAACCACCGCCGCCAACACCTGCTCCACCGGAAGCCCCCTCTTTGCTGCTGTATATATGTTCAGTATAAGCCTTATCAAGTTTGTCACCCTCAAAGGTCATTTCAGGTCTCGCAAGCGTCTCTTTCTCCCAAGGCTGAACAGCAGTTCCCAGCGCACAGCCCGACAAGCCAAGCATGCTCATCAACACCAAAGCATAACATGATTTTTTGATTATCTCTCTATTCATCGTTTTTTCTCCAATGGACTTTTTTTCTTTTGAAAAAAGATTCATCCTGTCAGCCTTTTTCTTTCCTGAATGCTGAAACCAATTTTTCTCACCCATACCCTGTATCTTAAATCCGTTCGGGCAACCCCTTACAGCATAAAGCCTTGGGAGGCAGAACTTTCAAAATAAAATATTCCAATATGCAAAAAGATTTCTGTTGCGTACAGTATATATTTATTATTTCTTAAGATTTGCTTTCGGAATTATTCGTTTGCCCCACCGAAGCTGAAGGTAAAGCTGAATCCCTGCTGTTTTTTGTTTGCAACACTGTCAACGGCATTGAATCCGTAGCCGTAATCAAGGCCGATTTGCCCGATAATAGGGAGGTAGAGCCGCAGACCAAGGCCGGCTGATTTTTTCAGGTCGCCGTAGTTTACCGACCGGGTGTTTTGCCAGAGATTGCCCGCCTCTACGAATGCCAGAGCGTAAATACTCACCGACTGTGACATGGTCAGCGGGTAGCGCAGTTCCGAGGTGAACTTGGAATAGATTTTGCCACCATAAAGTGTCGATGAAGGATCGGATGGGTAGAGATTCGATCCAAGGCTCCTGTCACCATAGCCTCTCAACGGCACGGTTGGGAGTGTTGACATGCCACTGCCGCCCATGTAAAAGAAATCAGTGTAGGGGACGTAATCATTGTTGGTAAAGTTGCCCAGATAGCCATGCTGGGTTGAAATGTTCCAGACCAGTTGACGGGTGATCGGAAAAAACCAGCTTGAGTTTCCGATGATCTTGTAGAAATCAACCGTGCCTGGCAGTGGTCCACCGGCAAGTTCTCCCGAGATCGAGTTTTTGCTGCCTCTGCGCGGATAGATCGGGCTGTCAATACTGTTGCGTGCAATGGTTTGTGTGATCGAATACTCATCAGCCTGACTGGGAGCATTTGCCTGCGATGCATATAAACTCAACAACCCGCCGTTCGTGTGCAGGTATTTCAGTTTCCAGTTGACCGAGAAGTAGTCATCCGGCCAGCTCAGTCTTCTTCCGACCGACATGGTTGCACCATACTGATCCATAATGGTTGGAGTAACGCCATCGCTGTTGTAGATGTAGGCGGTATGGGTATCGAAGACGGAGAAGCCAACTGCGGTAGGTGTGCCGAATGCCCATGGTTCCGTAAAGGAAAGACTGAGCGTGTTGAAGTTGTCACTGCCGAACTGCCATTGAAAGCCAAGTTTCTGCCCATCGCCGTGCGGGAGCGGCTGGTATGCATCGCGATTGAAAATATCCTTCAGTGAGTAGTTGCTGAAAGTCACGCCAAGTGAGCCAACAAACCCTGTGCTGCTGTAGCCGACCGATGTGTTAAAGGTATCGGTCTGCTTTTCGATGACATTGTAGGTAAGGTCAACGGTGTTGTTTTCGGGGTTTGGCTGGATATCAGGTGTAATCTGTTCCGGGTCAAAGTAGTTGAGCATGCTCAGTTCCCTGATACTGCGTACAACGTTCTGCCGGCTGAACATATCGCCAGGAACGGTATAGAGCTCCCTGCGGATGACATGATCTTTCGTTTTGGTGTTGCCTTTGATATTGATGGTGTTCAATTGGAACGGTTCGCCTTCACGCAGAGAGATATCCAGATCGACCGAATTGGGTTTAATGACCTTTTCCTCGAGTTTTGCCTTGAAGGAGAGGTAGCCGCGATCAAGATAAAGCGAGCTGACATCGCCATTGTCCTGAGAGAAATTGAGCCTCTCCTGAATCAGTTTTGCATTATAGACATCACCTTTTTTGATTTTGAAGGTGGTATTAAGAATATCCGTTGTTGCAAAATCCTTGGTATTGCCTGTCCAGGTAATATTGCCGATATAATATTTCTGCCCTTCATCAAGATAAATGTCAAGGATAAGGCCTTTTTTGTCATCGGTATAACTGATCGAATCGCGTACTACCCGGGCATCGCGGTAGCCGTTGTTTCTGTAGAACTCGACAAGGAGGTTTTTGTCGTCGTTGAATTTGTCGGTATCGAGTTTTGGAGAGCCGAAGATTTTGCGCCACCAGGAGTTCTGATGGGTTTCATTGAACACCCCCCTCAGTTTTTTCTGATCGAAGGCCGAGTTGCCGTGGAATGTTATCTTTTCAATGGAGACCTTTGTTCCTTCAGTGATCGAAATCAGGGCATTGACATGATTTTTACCGTTGTCCTGCAGGTGAAATTCAGCTCCTGCTGTCAGATAGCCTTTTGAAGCATAGAACTTCTCAATTTTATTGACGGCTGTAAGCAGCTCCTGCTGGCTTATTCTTTTTCCGGTTACAAGACCAGCTTTGCGTCGAACCTCATCACTATCGAGTTGTTTGTTGCCTTCAAAGGTCACCTTGTCAAGAACGGGCAACTCCTTGACGCTGAAGGTCAGGGAAATGTTTTTCTGTCCCAGATCGGATTGCTGAACACTGATATCACTGAAGAGCTGGAGCTGCCAGAGGTATTGCAGAGCACCGGCGAGTTCCGGCCCTGGGATGGAAATCCGATCGTTCACTTTGAGGGGCAAACTGGCGGTTATTTCCTTTTCCTTCAGAGTCTCAAGGCCCGTGAAGGAGATTGCAGTAACGGCGTAGAGCTCTTTCTTGGCGTCGGTGCTTTGCGTCGCTACTGCAGCACTCTGTTTCTTGGCTTTGGCCGGTCTTGTTTTGGCTTCAACGGTATTTGCTATTGAGTTCAGGGCAAGAGCAAGCAAAACGAGGGTTATCAGCTTTCGCGTTTTTTTCATGGAATATCAGGGAGTAATCAGGTTAAAGCTTTTTTGCTGGTAGATTTTTATTCTGAACTTGTTCGCTTGTCAGTCCAAACCGTCGTTCCCTTTTTTGAAATTCAAGTATGGCATCATAAAGTTTTGGTCGGCGAAAGTCAGGCCAGTAGGTCTCGGTGAAATAAATTTCGGAATATGCGCTTTGCCAGAGCATAAAATTGCTGATTCTGAACTCCCCGCTTGTACGGATCAGAAGTTCTGGATCAGGCATTGAGGCTGTAGACAGGTGTGATGAGATCAGTTGCTCGTCAATAGATTCCGGATTTATACGCCCTGCCTGTATATCAATGGCAACTGCCTTGCAAGCCTGTACAATATCCCATTGGCCACTGTAACTGAGAGCAATATTCAGAACAAGTTTATTGTTGTTCTTCGTCAGCTCCATGGTCTGCTGCATCGTTGAACGAACTTTATCTGGAAGTATATCCATTTCGCCTATGACATTAAGTCGGATATTGTTCTCGTGGAGTTTACGGGTTTCTCTGCCAATAACCTTGACAAGAAGCTGCATCAAAGCTGAAACCTCGTTTTTCGGCCGTTTCCAGTTTTCCGTTGAAAAGGTGAAAAGAGTGAGGTATTTGATACCGAGTTCTGCGCATGCTTCAACAATATCTCTGACTGAGTCCACACCCGCAACATGGCCTTGAATTCTTGTTTTGCCCTTCGACTTTGCCCATCGTCCATTACCATCCATAATGACTGCTATATGGAGCGGGAGTGAACACGATAATTTAAGTTCAGCTTGTATTTGCTTATCAACAGTGGTATTGTCGGAAGAAAACCAGTGAGGATTAAAGGTTGATGAAGGGTTCATTTTTGTTGTGAGTGCCATAAATCTTTTTTACTCCTTATCGCTTGACAGGCAGTCATGAACAATATCATACCATACACTGATTTTCTCTGGAGCCTAAAATTGCTTGAATTGAATAATATGCAGTTATTTGCTATTATACAAACTTTACTCATAATGAGAGCCTGTAATGCCTACAGGCATTTTTTTCTTGGAATTCATGAAATATCAGGGCACTGTGCCTTTTCTGTTAAAATAATTCACAATAGACGTGCAATTAAGTAGTTACGAGGATTTACGCTCCAGGTTACTCTCTAAAAAGATAACCTGTGAAGAGGTCGTACGTTTTTATCTGGAACGTATAGATCGCTATCAGGATGATAATATTTATATAACAGTCTTTCATGATCAGGCTCTGGAACGAGCCAGGAGCCTTGACCGGAAACTCAGTGCAGGGGAAAGCGTTGGACGACTTTTCGGAATGCCGATGGCAATAAAGGATAATATTGCCATGAAAGGGGGACGGCTAACCTGTGCGTCTAAAATTCTTGGAAATTACGAAAGCGTCTATGATGCAACAGCTGTAATCAGGCTTGAGGAAGAAAACGCTATTTTTCTCGGAAAAACTAATATGGATGAGTTTGCCATGGGCAGCTCGAATGAAAATTCGGCATTTGGCAATGTTCCTAACCCTTTTGATAAAAACAGGGTGCCTGGCGGCAGTTCAGGTGGTTCAGCTGCAGCGGTGGCCAATGGACTTGCCATGGTGGCTCTTGGTTCGGACACGGGAGGGTCAGTACGGCAGCCAGCAGGGTTCTGTGATATTGTAGGCTTGAAACCTACCTACGGCAGGATTTCGCGATTCGGGCTTGTGGCGTTTGCGTCATCATTTGATCAGATCGGTGTGCTTGCACGAAACTGCGATGATGCTGCACTGGTGCTTGAGGTTATGGCTGGCAAGGACGGCCATGATGCAACCTCTTCGTATCATGCCGTTGCCGATTACTCTTCGGAAATGGCGAGTGTTTCGGTAGAAGGATTGAAAATCGGTGTGCCAAAAGAGTATTTCCCCGACTCCCTTAATCCGGATGTTGCCCGAATGGTGAAGGGGAAGCTTCATGAACTTCGCGATCAGGGTGCTGAACTTGTTGATATACACCTTCCCAACAGCGAATATGCGATAGCGGCCTATTATATTCTTGTTACAGCTGAGGCCTCTTCCAACCTTGCGCGGTTTGATGGTGCCCGGTATGGGTTCCGTTCTGAACATTCGGAAGACCTTTCTTCCATGTATGTGAATTCTCGGAGTGAAGGGTTCGGCAAAGAGGTTAAGCGCAGGATTATGCTCGGCACGTATGTGCTTTCTGCCGGGTATTATGACACCTATTATAAAAAAGCACAGCAGGTAAGAAGGGTATTTCAGGATAGGTATCGTGAAGCTCTTGAAAAGGTCGATGTCATAGCCGGTCCAACTTCACCGTTTCCACCCTTCGGTATTGGCGACAAGACGGAAAATCCTCTTGAGATGTATCTCGCTGATGTGTTTACCGTTCCGGCAAGTATAGTCGGTATGCCGGCTGTGAGTGTGCCTCTTGGTTTTGACAGCCTCAATCTTCCTGTAGGAATGCACCTGATCTGTAATTTTTTTGAGGAAGGAAAGCTGCTTGGTATTGCAAAAAAAATGCAGCACTCTTTATAAAAGTCGAGGGGAGTCCATAACAACCATTAATTATAATATTCTTTACTATGAGTGTATTAGTAAACAAGGATACCCGTCTGCTAGTGCAGGGGATAACCGGAGCGGAAGGGACCTTTCATACTTCCCAGATTCTCGAATATGGAACCAATGTAGTTGCCGGAGTGACTCCCGGAAAAGGTGATATACTTTATCATGGCAACGAAAAAGACAAGTTCTGCCGGCCAGTTCCCGTGTTCAACACCGTAAGGGAAGCTGTGCAGAAAGCCGAAGCCAATGCGACTGTTATTTTTGTTCCTGCCTTTTTTGCCGCTGATGCCATTATGGAGGCTGCCGATGCCGGATTGAAGGTGATTATCTGTATTACTGAGGGTATTCCTGTGAACGATATGATGAAGGCGTATGCTTTTGTCAAGGAGAAGGGAGCTGTTCTTGTCGGTCCGAACTGTCCTGGTGTGATTACCCCTGGTGAGGCTAAAGTCGGTATTATGCCTGGTTTTATCCATAAAAAAGGCTCTATCGGTGTTGTTTCCCGCAGTGGCACCCTGACCTATGAAGCGGTACATCAGCTGACACAGGTCGGTCTTGGTCAGTCAACCTGCATCGGTATTGGAGGGGATCCGATTATCGGCACCCGCTTTATTGATGCTATCAAGCTCTTTGCTGAAGATGATGAGACCGAAGGGCTTATTATGATCGGTGAAATTGGTGGAAGCGCAGAAGAAGAGGCCGCAGAGTATATTCAAAAATATTTCAAGAAACCGGTTGTCGGATTTATTGCCGGTCGTACTGCTCCTCCCGGTCGCAGAATGGGTCATGCAGGAGCCATTGTATCTGGAGGTAAAGGAACCGCTGATGACAAGATAAAAGCAATGGAAGCCGCAGGCATTCACGTCGTTGATAGCCCTGCTGATTTAGGTGAAGCCATGATCAAGGCACTCGGCAGGTAATTTCCTCCGGCAGAGTCTGATCAGCATTCGTAGATAGTAAACGACAAAGGCGCATGGAAATGCGCCTTTGTCGTTTGTGGTTCTCCGTTAGGAAAGCTTGTTTTTGATCCAAAGGATATTGACCGGGAAATGAAGTCAGCGTAGTACCGCTATACCTTTTCAGTCGATCACTTCCAATAACCGCTTGGCGGCTCCACCGGGCTTTTTTACCCCCTGCTCCCATTGCTGAACAGTCGTTTTGCCAATCCCGAGCATCAAAGCAAAAACAGGCTGGCTAAGATGGTTTTTTGTCCGAATGCGGCGGATATCCTCAGGCCGAAAAGCCTTTGCTTCTGGCAAACAAAGCGATTCTACAGTATGCATTGTTACTTCGTCCATCGCTCCGACCTCAAAAAGGTCTTTGGCCATTTCATGGGCTATATCAAGAATCTTGCTCATTACTGTTACCTCCCTCGTCATCTGAGGATTCCATTCCCCTAGTTTGCTGACTATCTGCATTGCCACCATCTCCTGCAGCCAGTTGCTCCTCAATGAAACGCTGCATCTCCTCTTTCTTTGGCAGCTCCAGCAGATACTTCGAGACAAAAAGCTGATTATCAATTCCTGCCAATGCGAACTCAACCAGAGAGTGATTTTTATGGGTACACAAAAGAATTCCTATGGGTGGATTGTCATTCTCACGCATCATGCACTTTCTGTACCAGTTCACATAGGTATTTAGCTGACCAATGTTTTCATGGCTGAACTCGGCAAGTTTCAGCTCAACCAACACATGGCATTTCAGAATACGGTGATAAAAAACCAGATCGACAAAGTAGTACTCATCGCCGATCAATATTTTTTTCTGACGCGCTTCAAAACAGAATCTGTGTCCCAGTTCAAGGAGAAAATCTTCAAGCTTGCCGATAAGCAGATCTTCGAGCTGGGATTCTGCCATGACCTCTCTGGATTTCAGCCCGAGAAATTCAAACAGATATGGATCGCGAATATCAAGTTGAATGCTTTGCTGCTCTGCATGCTGGTGAGCAAGCTTCGAAAGCTTTTGTTTGTCGCGGGAAAGGCCGGAGCGTTCATAGTAGAGACTGTGAATCTGCCGTTTCAGCTCACGCACCGACCAGTTTCCCTGAATACACTCCATTTCATAAAAGGTGCGTTTTGTCGCATCTTCACATTGCAGCAGTTCAGCAATATGACTGAACGAAATCCTGCTCAACAGTTCATCGGGCGCAACCCCCGATTCGGGATACAGTGACTCCCGAAAGTTGACGGTGGTTGCGAATGGCAAAAGCTTGTTCTTCAATTCGGGAGACAACGACTCCCGAATTGAAGGGTAAGTCAAATAAAATTTACGGTATCGCCTCAGTTCCCGTGCTTCTGACCGGCTGATTCCAGCCTGCATCAACCGTTTGGATAACAGCTCAATAATTTTGTCACCATATCGGGCGCGATCGGCTCCCCGCAACTCGTACTCGGAGATATAACAACCGATAAGCCAGTTGCGAAGGGTCAGGCTCGTGTTGACCGCCCGTGAAGCTTGTGCCGCTAGTTCAGTATGGACCTGCCCGATAGCTGCAACGAGTTGCTCGAACGACAATGAAAATAACGCAGGAGTTGCCATATTTATACTCCCTTCTTGTTTTCAAACATAAGCATGTGAGTGGGGTTCACTTTTTGGAAAGTGAGCAGGGTAAAAATGTAAACTGGTGTTACACGCTCTCATGATCTTTTATTTATCATTTATTCACATCAAATAAAAGATACGAAATAGTTTAGAGCACAAGATTTCTGATATGAATATACTGCCGGTTATGGGTCATAAACTGTCTGAGGTTAAAAAACTTTAACGGTTATTGTGTTTCTGTCTTTGAATTATTTCCTCGCTCAAGGAGTTAATATTGTAATAAAGGCAATTGTTTGCCATTCCGAAGATCGGCTCATTTTTCAAAAGGGAAACATCATGTTGCAGCTATTTTCACCGACCACAATAGGTTCACTTACGCTCCGAAATCATCTGGTGATGGCACCGATGACCCGAAACCGGGCACCAGGCAATGTTCCGAATGAGCTCATGGCTGAGTACTACGCTCAGCGGGCATCTGCAGGGCTTATCATCACTGAGGGTGCATCTCCTTCTCCAAACGGGTTAGGTTATCCAAGGATACCGGGAATTTTTTCAAATGAGCAGATAGAAGGATGGAAGCTTGTTACAGAAGCAGTTCACGCTAAAGGTGGAAAACTGTTCATCCAGTTAATGCATGGTGGACGAATAGGTCATCCGCTCAATTTACCTGTTGGTGCTCATATACTGGGACCCTCTGCTGTGGCTGCTGCCGGAGAGATCTACACCGATGCCGAGGGTATGAAACCGTATGTCATACCGCAGGCGATGACTGATGGTGATATCAAGAGTACTATCGAGGAATATGCACAAGCTGCGAGGAACGCGATTCAAGCGGGGTTTGATGGTATAGAGCTGCACAGTGCAAACGGTTATCTGCTTGAGCAATTCATCCGTCCTACTTCCAATCAGCGTAAAGATCACTATGGCGGCACTATCGAGAACCGTGCCCGTTTTGTGCTCGAAGTCGCTGACGCGGCGAGCAAGGCCATCGGCAAGGAGAGGGTTGGTATACGCCTCTCGCCTTACGGCATTTTCAACGACATGCCGCTTTACCCGGCTATGGAGGCTGATTACACCTATCTTGCAAAGCAGCTCAATGCTCACGGCCTGCTTTATATCCACCTGGTCGATCACTCTTCTATGGGTGCACCTCAAGTACCTGCCTCAATCAAGGCAACGTTCCGTAACGAGTTTAACGGGAAGCTGATTCTCTCTGGGGGCTACGATGCTGCACGCGCGGAGTGCGATCTTGAGGAGGAAAAGTGTGATCTGATAGCTGTGGGGAGGCCGTTCCTCGCCAATCCTGATCTTGTTGCGAGATGGAAGTCCGGTGCTGCGGTCAACGAAGCTGATATGACGACCTTCTATATGTCCGGGCCTAAAGGATATACCGATTATCCAGAGTTGAGTTAATAAACTTCCAAAGGAATATCCATGAACAAACGAACCATTAGCAGTCTGGTACTACTTTCGATTACTGCCAGTGCCCTTATGACAGGGTGTAGTCCAACCATTCGGATTGAAGCACCTGATAAACCTATTGTGATCAATATGAACATCAAAATCGATCACGAAATCAGGATAAAGGTTGACCGTGAACTCGACTCTCTGCTCGACAATAAAAAAGGCTTATTCTAACCTGAAGAAACGGAACAATGAAAACGATACAATCCATAGCGTTAAGAGTAGTGGTAACTATGATGATGATGATAGGCCTTGCCACATCCGCTTTTGCACTTGACCTCGAAACAGCCCGCTCAAAGGGATTAGCCGGGGAGGTTGACAACGGACTGCTTTCCGTACCTCCCGGAGCTTCGGCTGAAGCCCAGGCAATGATTACAACCATTAATAATTCTCGCCGGGCGGAGTATGCAAAAGTTGCAGCTCAAAATAATCTTGCGCTTGATGTTGTTGGCGGGATGATGTTCCAAAAAATCTATGCCCGTCTTCCGGCAGGTACATGGGTGCAGGTTCAGGGGAAATGGACAAAAAAGGCACAGTAATGCTGGAGAATAAGCCGCTGTGAAATGGCCACTGCGTATCCTCCTTGCCCTGTTTCTGCTGCTGGCGCTGATGCCGGCAGCAGCATGGCTGTTTTTTCCCTGGTATGCACAGCCGCTGATTGACCGTCTCCTTGAGGACAAACCATTTCATGTTGAAGTTTCCGGTTTAGGTTTGCCGAGTTTTACCGGAGTAGGGTTTCGCTCGATAAAGGTGCGCTTTATCACACCCCCCGATGACTGCAGTGATGTTGTCACCTATGCGCTTTCACTCACGAACGGTTTGCTCTCCTGGCATGTCGAAAACCCCGATACCTCTGGCGCACGACCTCTGCTGCCTAACATTGTCAATACCGCCTTCACCATAGAAGCAGATTCCATCAAGGTGAAACCGGATCCGGAAGCCTTTACCTTTGGTGACAGCCAACCACGGATAACAGTCAACATGGAGCTCTCCCGCAAGAATGGCTTTACCCTCTCCTTTAGACCGCTTTCAGCTGCCTATAACATCAATGGAGCTACGGTGGCCCGCGAAAAGCTCCGTCTTGAAGAGGTGAGCTTCAAGGTTAGGCTCAATCCTGCAGACCACTGGCAGCAGAGAATGGATACTCTGCGTGTGGCAAAACTCTTCAGTGATGGAGTGCCATCGCCGGTGAGCAATTTTAAAGCGCTTTTCGGCTCGAAACGCGACACTCTCAAACCCTGTACTCTCACGCTCACTGGCTGCTCAGTAGAGCTTTTTCATTGGAAAGCCTCATCGCAGCGTATCGACTACGACCTGAAAGAAAAAAAGTCACGATTCACTCTCAGTCTTGCCGAAATACCGCTTGCAGAACTTCCCTGGTTCAACCGGGGGGGTATCAATACACCCTCAGCTACCGGTCGGGTAAGCGGATTCATTCCCATCGAATTCCAGGACTCTACGGTGCTCGTGCGTAATGCGCTCGTTATTGCCGGAAAGGGCACAAGAATAATTTACTACACCAAAGAAAAAAAGCCATTGCTCTCACTTGATCTGGGGGTTGGGGAGCTGCTGAATAAACTTAATGCAAGGGTAACTCTCAGCAGCCGTGGCAATAAGCTTTCGGGGCTTGCAATGAGCAATCTCTCGGCGACACTGCTCGGAGGAACAGTCACATCCACACCAGTCAGCTTCGACCAGTCAGAGAATGCCACTATCTTGACCTTAAAGCTGGACAAGATCAAGGTACTTGACCGGGTGCGTCTGCACGGCGATTTCAAGGGCTCTCTTAACGGAACGGTGAGCGGCACCATTCCACTTACCATTGAACAAAAAGGACTTTCCATCCGGAATGCACATCTACGCTCCTCCGGAGGCGGCACCATTACCGTTGCACCCCCTTCAAAACGGCGATCGACGAGCGAACGCATTTTCGGTACCCAGAAGCCGGATGCCGACTATACTTTCAATGAGCCTGACCTTGTGTTTAGCCGTTTGTTCAACGGGAACACCACCATCAGGTTCAGCATGAAAAATCTTCTCCGTAAAACCGAAGGCGGCGAACTGCTGCTCCTCTCACCAAAAGGAACCCTTTCACTCGGCTATGACCTTCTGAATCCCGGTATTGTCTCTCTTTCGGATTTCAGCGCAGAAATTTTTGGAGGCTCGGTCGCTCTCCACCATATCGATTACGATATGCAAAAAAAAGAGGGGGAAACCGAGCTGCAGCTCGACAACATTCCGCTGCAGAAACTGCTCGACCTGCAGGGCACAAAAAAGCTCTCTGCAACGGGTACCGTCCGGGGAAGCATTCCCGTTAAGATGAAAAACGAAGTGTTTGAAATCACCAATGGAGGAATGACTGCCGAACAGTCAGGTCAGATCATTTACGTCACCACACCTGAAGAACGGGCTGCTGCAAACCAGGGTCTCCGAACCACCTATGAAGCGCTGTCAAATTTTCTTTATGTACAGTTGTTGTCTTCAATCAACATGGCGCCAGATGGAAAATCAGCCATTACCATTCAGCTCAAGGGTACAAACCCCGACTTTCAGAGTGGACGGTCAATCGAACTGAACCTCAACGTTGAACAAAACCTGCTTGATCTCATGCGCAGCCTCTCAATTTCCTCAAATGTCGAACAGATTATCACCGAAAAGGCACTGAAAATGCAAAAAAAGTAAAAGAATAAAGCTCATACTAATACCTTCTTCAGATATATATCTTGGCCTTTCATATGTTCATCGCGAACGATACCGTATTAACTCTCTTGGGGCAAGTAAATTTACAGGCCAAGGGTTATCAGGTCATGAATGTGGACCATGCCGACCGGATGCTGTTCACTGTCGCAGACAAGCAGCTGCGTGATGCGGTAGGTTTCGAGAATATCAAGACATTCTTTGGCCATGGTGCTGGAAGAGACGGTTTTCGGGTTTGCCGTCATGACTGAGCCTGCGCTGAGGGTGAGAAACTCTTTGCCGCTTTGAACCAGACGACGAAGGTCGCCATCGGTAAATATGCCGGTTAAGCATCCTTCTTCATTGACAACTGCGCTTACCCCATATCGTTTAGAGGTCATTTCCAGGATAAGGTCGGTAACAGAGGCACTTTCTTTGACGAGGGGTACTGCGTTGTCCTTTGCCATGATGTCGGTAACTTTTACGGTCAGCCGGCGGCCGAGTGATCCTTTGGGGTGGGTGAGTGCAAAATCTCTCTGGGTGAAATTTTTCTGCTGCATCAAAGAGATAGCGAGCGCATCTCCCATGGCGAGCATGGCGGTTGTGGATGTTGTAGGGGCAAGATCGTAAGGACAGGCTTCCTTTTCTATATCGGTATCCAGGGTAATGTGGGCGTTCAAGGCCAGAAACGATCGTTTGTTGCCGGTCATGGCAATGATTGTTGCTCCGATCTGCTTGAGAGCAGGGATGATAAAATTAAGCTCTTCCGTGGTGCCGCTTTTGGAGAGGCAGATAACAACATCATCTTGGCTTACTATACCAAGATCTCCATGAGCCGCATCTGCAGGGTGAAGAAACAGGGCAGTTGAACCGGTAGACGACATGGTTGCGGCAATTTTCTGGGCGATAATACCGGATTTACCCATGCCGGAGATAATTATTTTTCCCTTACATGCAGCCAGAAGCATGACAGCATCGGAAAAACTGTCGTCAAGCCTTTCGGCTATCTGTTGAATGGCAAGGGCTTCCTGTTCCAGAATTGTTCTTCCTGTTTGAGTAATGAGCTGGTTTGGGGATGTGGTATTCATGGTCTGGTAATGAATGTATGCATCAATAACGAAAAGAAAATCAGATACTCTTTTTATAAAGTGTAATATCGGCTAAATTGGGTAATTACAATTTGGTTTACTAATCATAACGTTACGGAAATGAATTTTGATTCGATGAGCTGGGTTATCGTTATGGCGTTATCCCTGTCGGTGTTTTCCTTTTTTATTTTTTTGTTCTCCAAGTTTATAGGGTATATGAAAAGAGAGCAGAACCTGGAAATAGAGTCGTTTAAAGATTCACTGATTGATAAGGATAATCCTGTGGGTCTGCATGGTGATGAACTTGAAAAACTCAAGCAGCAGCAGGCGGAAGCCCAGCGCCATCTCAAGGAGGTTATATCAAGAATTCCCGTTATACAGAAAGATGGAAGATTCCAGATTGATGCGGAGGCGATAAGGAAGCAAAAGGCGGCAGCCAATGGTTCTGCAATGACAGGGACGGCTTCTGAAGGTAATGGTTAAGTTTTTCTGATTTTATTTGTTGCATGCTTTCAAAGTTAAAGCTTCTGTTCAAAGATACCGTTATCTACGGTTCGAGTACCATACTGGCTCGCAGTCTCAATTATCTGCTGGTTCCCCTCTACGCCAATAAACTTTCAACGTTTGATAATGGTGTGCAAACCATTATCTATGCCAACATAGCTCTGGCAAATGTGTTGTTTTCGTATGGGCTTGAGACCTCATATCTCAAAGTGGTTTCAGATTCGGCACATCGAGACAGGGATGAAACGCAGCTGTTTTCCACGGCATTTCTTACACTTTTTGTCACTTCGACGTTGTTTGGGTTAGGCATAGTGTTTTTTGCACCCCTTATTGCAGAACTCATCGGGTTATCGGCTACAGATTTTACGTTTGTCCGCTATGCTGCGCTTATTTTGTGGATTGACACTCTGCTGGTTATTCCATTTGCAGAACTTCGTCTTAAAAGAAAAGCGCTGCAATTTGCCATTGCCAGGGTAGTGGGGGTGATCGCAGTTGTTGTCAGTGCCGTTATTCTTATTGTCCCTCTCCATACTGGGCTGCCGGGGGTTTTTATTGCTGAAGCGTTTGGCTCCCTGGTCAGCCTGTTGCTGGTTATTCCTGTTTTCAGTCAGTTCAGAATCTTCTTTTCAGCCAGCCAGTTGCGTGAAATGCTTCGCATCGGCTTGCCTTATGTGCCTACAGGGATTGCTGGCCTTTTGATTCATCTGATTGACCGGAACATTTTAATCCGCATACCAGCTTCTCAGATAGAAATAATCTATGGGAAAGGCTATCAGCCATCTGATATTGTGGGTATTTATGGAAGGATTGCCGCTTTTGGGGTTGTACTGCAGCTTTTTATTCAGGTATTCCGTTTTGCATGGCAGCCTTTTTTTCTGCAGCATGCAAAAGACCCGGATGCGAAAAGGCTGTTTCAGCATGTGCTGAGCATTTCAACCTTTTTTACCATGTTTCTTGCCCTTGCAGCTACGTATTTTGTTCCTGATCTTGTTCGTTATCACTATGCAGGCAGTTTTTATCTACTTCCTCCCCGTTACTGGATCGGGCTTTCCATATTGCCATGGATTTTTGTGAGTTATGTTTTTGATATGGTATCGACCAATCTTTCTGCCGGGATTCTTATAACAGGTAATACCCGATATCTGCCTGTCGTCACGTTTGCCGGTGCAGCCGTTACAGCTCTCTTCTGCTGGTGGCTTGTTCCATTACAAGGTATGGATGGTGCTGCTTATGCTATCGTTGCCGGTACGGTTGTCATGTGCCTTGTGATGGCATGGTACTCACTGAAAGTCTTTCCTGTTCGCTATGACTGGCTTAAACTCTTTCTGTTGTTTTTAGCTGGTATAACGCTGGGGTCAGTTCAGTCCTTTGTTGGGTCGGAACTGTTTCAGGCAGGAGCAGTTATCGGCATAAAAGTAGCCATGCTTGCTCTCTATCTTGCATGTGCGATGGTGCTTTTCCGCGAAGAAGCCATGCTCGTAGCCGTTAAGGTGGGGAATAAATTCAGGAGAAACTGAATATCCACCTGAGTGTGACGGTTTTAATCTCTTCTGACAGCTGGAGATGCTTCACCCCATCGTCCTTTTCCTCCATGATGTATTTTACGTGTTGCCATGTTTTCAAGAACTTCTTTCAACTTACCTTGTTGTTCAGGTGTGCAGAGTTTGGAAAGTTGATGAAAATGAAGGACCAGTTCCCGTTCTATTGCTGCCTGATGGAGCCCCATGGCTGCAACAAGAGATTCAATTTTTTTAGTGTCCGGATTATCCTTAAGCGACTCTTCAACAAGTTGTTTTTTTATTGGAGCAATGGCCTCCATTGCAGGTCTGACTTTGAGAAAATGCTCCTGACGCAGTTTTTCGAAACTTATGGTCTGTGACTCATCGAGGTCAAGCTGTCTTGCTAAAAAGTTTTCATGATTGAACTGACCTCCTCCGGGTAAAGGTTCCCATCTATGGGAGTGTTGTATCCACAGAGCACTGAGCAGTGATATATTCAGCAGAACAAGAAGAACAAGCGCGCCGGTAATTAAGCGTTTCGAAGTAAAAAAGTTCATAGTATTAACCATAATTTCAAGCAGGCCATCATTTTTGATGAGCCTGCTTATTTTATTTGTAAGGACCTCATTCTTCTTTACGGCCTCATATTGCAGTTTCCCCTCATGCCGAAGTTTCCACGCATCTGATAGTGCCCCATCATTGGCTGCATTTTTTCGATTTGAGCAGGTGAAAGAATAGAGGCAAGTTCAGCCAGATGAGTGCTTTTCAGGTGTGCCAAGGTTGCATGCAGCCTGCCGATTTTTTCGGAGATTTCATCAATCTTTTTGGTGTTCGGACTGTGTTTTAACGATTCCTCTCGAAGTTCGCGGTTCAATGTTACGAGTTTTTCTTTCTCTGTAATCATAGCGCTGAAGTGTTTCTTCTGGAGTTCCTGAACTTGCATGCTTTGTTTGTCGTTCAGGCCCAGGCGTTCCTGCATCCAGTAATTCCTGCAATTTTGCCAACTTCCTCCAGCTCCTCCAGGTCCTCTCATGTATGGCATTCTGTCATCCGGTCCAATTTCAGAGAGTCTTTTTTGCCATTCGTGGCGGTAAGCCACCCGATCTTCGATTGGCGCATTCCTCATTTTTCCTCGAAGAGCTGCAAGTTCTGAGTCAGTTGCATGGCTGTAATCAGTCGCGGCAAAGGCAGTAGCTCCAAAACCAAGCAATGAGGTTGACATGAGTACTATCATCATGTTTTTTTTCATCGTATCTCCTTTTTTTATTGTGGGTCAATTATCAATCAATTCGAGTATTTATCGTCTCAATATACGTTAGCGTTCAAGGCGTCTGGTTTCCATTTGGAGCTGTTTCAGCCGCATAAGTGGCAGGCTGGTCGTAGTAAGCAAATTCCTGACTCGTATAGTCGTCACTTAGTTTGTCGAGCATTTCGCTAATGGCTGACACTGATATCGTTCCCCGGTTATTATTCTGAACGGAGAGTACTGTGGCGCCGAGATTTATAACAATAAGCAGAGCAAAGAATGCCAGACGGAAAGTGAAGCGATTGTTGGCAACACTATTTGAGTGCTTTGCCTCCAGACCGAACTCCCGGTCTATTCGCTGCATCAGCCGCACTCTGAAAAAATGAGTAACCTCCAGTGGTTTCATTTCATCAAGCAACTTCATGGTTCTGGCGACCTTTTCTTCGGTGTTTTTGTTATGCTGTTTCATCATAGGTTCCTGTTTCCTTATATCTGACGACAGGCAGGTGAAAAACCTGTGGTTTCAATTGCAATCATTACTGTGTGTAGTAAGCATAGAGCTTGTCGTGAAGGTTTTTTTTTGCCCGGTGTACAAGAGATTCAACGGCTGATACCGATGTTTTGAGAATATCAGCGATTTCCTGATTACTGAATCCCTCTTGTTTGCTGAGCAGAAACGCGGTTTTCTGGCTATCGGGGAGAGTGCCGAGAGCCTCCTGTAAAACCAGGGCCTGCTCGTTTCCTGCTAATGTTTCAGCAGGATTATCACTGTGTGGAGCAGCAATGTCCGCTGACGGATCCTCAATACCGATTACTCTTTTTATTGAGCTGAACCGTTTTTTCCGTTTCAAACGGCGCAGATGGTCAAGGGACTTAGTAACGGCGATCCGGTATATCCAAGTTGATAGTTTGGCTTCTTCCCTGAACTGTTCAAAAGATCGGAATACTTCTATAAAAACATCCTGTGCAAGATCTTCCGCGTCTTCCCGATTAAAAACAAAGCGATAACAGGTATTGATGACCATGTCCTGGTGTTCGGCAACAATACTCCTGAACGACTCTTCTTTCGATGCCATACCTGATTTTTGCAATGCGCTATTTTTCACTGCGCAGACTATTGCTGCCTTTTCAGCTGTCAACTGTAAATTCATACAATTTGCCTTATCTCCCACAGGTAGATGGTTTAAATAACCTTTACCTGTAGGACGTCATAAAACTGGAATTCATGCGGTTGTATGCATAACAAGTTTTTTGACTTAAAGCAAAATGACGATTTCCCTTGATTTTCAGTTGGGGAAATCGTCATTCATTGTTCTTTTTCCAATGGGTTATCAGGCTAGCTTTGCTGCAAAAGCAAGAACCTTGTCAACCTTTTCCTTTGAGTCCGCTTCACAATAAAGACGCAGTATCGGTTCTGTTCCAGAAGGTCGTATCAGCATCCATCCACCTTCAAAGTGATATTTGTAGCCGTCAAGATTATTAAATTTAAGGACTTTGTATCCAGCAATATTTTCAAGACTGCCTGAAGATGCGCGGTCAATAATAGCCTGTTTTACTTCGTCGCTAACGTGCAGGTCGATTCGGTTATAACAGAAAAAGCCATATTCATCGTAGAGTTCCTGAACAAGCTCTGAAAGTTTTTTGTCTCTGCGGGTCATCATTTCAAGGATCAGCAGGCCTGTATATACGCCATCGCGTTCAGGCAGGAATGAGGTAATGCCTATACCACCAGACTCTTCACCTCCGATAAGGATGTTGTTGGTTGTCATGAGCTTACTGACGTGTTTGAACCCGACAGGCAGTTCATGCATGACAAGATTATACTTTTTGCAGATTTTGTCGATTACATCAGAAAGGGCAAATGTTTTTGCAACTTCGCCGGTTTGATGCTTTTGCTCAACAAGATCCTTGAGAATAATGGCAAAGAGTTTGTGGGAGTCCACAAAAGCACCGGTTTCATCGAGCATGCCTATTCTGTCCGCATCTCCGTCATTGATTATTGCGACATCAGGCTCAACCTCTTTAAAGAACTCGATAAATTCTTCGATATACTGAGGAATAGGTTCGGGATTAATGCCTCCGAAACCTGGGTTGATGCTGCAGTGGTAACAGCTGAGCATCGATTCATCAAACAGGCTGGTGATAAGATCCTGGCCGGCGCCGAACATGGCGTTATGGGCAATCTTTATTCTTGATTCGCGAATAAGCGGAAGATCAATGCTGCTTTTCAGATAGGTTAGATAAAAACCTTTTATATCGGTCAGCTCAATCAGTTTATTATCGGTTACAAGCGCGGTTTGAGGATCAATTTGCGGAAGGATCTTCTCAATTTCCTCAATCACTTCCGGGTGAGCAGGCCCCCCATAGGAGGCCTTTACCTTGAAGCCGTTATATATGGCAGGATTGTGTGATGCAGTAATGACAATCCCTCCTGCAAGCTGCTTTGCTTTTGTATAGAGAGATACAGCGGGAGTTGAAACAAAATTGTCTGACAGAAATACCTTCAGTCCCTGTGATGAGAAGACTTCAGCGGTATATTCAGCAAACTCTTTTGACATGAAGCGGGTATCGTAACCTACACATACACCCTTTGCGCTGTTTGGATGCCGAAGAAAGTAACGGGCAGAAGCCAGTGCTGCCAGTTTCAGGTTATCATAAGTGTAATCTTTTGCTATAATCGCACGCCATCCATCAGTACCGAATTTGACTTGCATTCTTTATTGATTTTGATATAATGGAAATCGAAACATAGAAAGTCATTGTTTTGTCAAAATACAGTTTCCCTGTCGTTCATCCAATTTTCTCTCTTTTTTGATGGCAAAGAAGCTTTTTGTTTTAGCTGGTGAAGTTTCAGGCGATATGCATGCCTCAGGAGTAATTGCTGAACTCTTGAAGGCAAGGCCTGATGTCATGGTGTTCGGTATAGGCGGTGAGAAACTTCGGGCTCTTGGCGCACATCTGCTTTATGATTGCTCCGAGACGAGCATCATGGGGTTTGTTGATGTGCTGAAGCATACTGGATTTTTGCGAAGGGTTATTCGTGATCTCAAGGAAGCGGTGAAAAGGGAAAAGCCACAGGCGGCTTTTCTTGTTGATTATCCGGGCATGAACCTGCTGATGGCGCGGTTTTTTCATGAGCTTGGCATTCCGGTTATCTTTTATATCTCACCCCAGGTATGGGCATGGAAAGAGGGTCGTGTAAAGGCTATCAGGCGAGATGTAGACCGATTGCTTGTGATCTTTGATTTTGAGGTTGATTTTTTTCGCCGCCATGGCATACATGCGGAATTTGTCGGTCACCCGGTGATTGAACAGCTTGCAGAACTCGTTCTTCCTTCCAGAGAGTTATTTGTAAAGAAGCATACTATAGCAACGGATATCAGGCTTATCGGGCTTCTTCCAGGAAGTCGCGCGCAGGAGATAGCTCATATTCTGCCTGAAATGCTTAAAGCTGCCCGGCTATTGAGCAAAGAGTACCGAGTGGTATTTCTTTTCGGTCGTGCTCCGCATCTTGAGGACTCCAGTTATAATCTGTTGACCGAGTACAGGGATCTTTCCTTTATTAGGTGTTCAGCCTATGAGGTTATGCAGTACAGCGATCTTGCTTTAGTAACCTCTGGAACAGCAACCCTTGAATCGCTTTGTTTTGGTGTGCCGATGATTGTTGTCTATAAAACGGGAATGCTAAACTACCTGATAGGGCGTCTCGTTGTAAAGCTGAAAAATATATCACTGGCCAATATAGTTGCTAAAGGACTTGGGAGCAGTGAGAGGGTTGTCCCTGAACTTATTCAGCATGAGGCTAACGGAACGGAGATATACCGGACTGCCAGAATGATTCTTGATAACCCTGAAGCGGCTGCAGCTATGCGCAGGGAGTTGCTTGCAGCACGGGATAAGCTTGCCAGCGCTTCTCCTTCAAAAAAAATCGCAGGTATTTTACAGGAATATCTTTAAACAAAGAACATGTAACTATGGAAAAAGCTGTTGACTACCTTGTTGGTCATCCTGTACTGTTTGTTATCGCGGTTATCATTGCGATCATGATTCTTTTCTCTTTCTTGAGAAGAATCATGCAGTTATTTCTTGTGATAGCTGCTATTCTGGTGCTTTATGCAGCCTATCTCCAGCTCACAGGAGGCGCAACGCATGAAGCTTTTCAACATATTGGTCTCTGGTTCAAGAACATATTCCATTTAGTCACGACTCTGTTTGGCCATTTCTTTGATTTCCTGAAATCACCAAAAAAGTAACGTTTTGTTGTTACCTCCCCGTTAACGAAATCGCCCCGGTAGGACAGCTTTCTGTCATGAGGGCACTGTCAAGGGCTGCAAGGCCATCTAACTGTTCAAGCATACGGACACAAATTCCGCAGTCAACGCACTTTTCCCTTTCCATGCTTATGTCGGCTTTTGCCGCTTTATAAAAGCCGGTATGATCATGGGTTTCTGCCTTTTTAAATGGAGTAAAGCGACTCGAAAGCTCCCTCAGCCGGCAATCCGTGATAGCGCTGCACCGGCACTGCAGGCATCTCAGGGCTTCCTGGCGGGCAAAATCTTCGCTGTAGCCTAAAGCAACTTCCATGAAATTTTTTGATCGTTTTTCAATGGATAATTCAGGCATAGGGACTCTTTCTGCGGGTGGTTTGCTCTCATAAAATGCCTGCGGAGCTTCGTCTCGGGCGCCGAAAGAGGAGTTGAAAGAGTGTTTCTCGGCAACAGGTATGTCGCCGTTTAAAAAGAGGTTGATGGAGTGAGCCGCCCGCTTTCCCTGCTCAACAGCGCGGATTGCAATATCAGTGCCGGTTACGCAGTCTCCTCCAGCAAATAACCATGGTACCAGGGACTGCAGAGTCTCAGGATGTACTTGAAGTTTCCCACCCTGCTCACTACCTATTCCTGCGGTATGTCCGGCAGCAGGGTCAATCTGCTGTCCGATTGCAGATATAATCGTGTCGGCGGCTACAGTGAACTCTGAACCTTCTAGAGGGAGCGGTTTGCGGCGTCCGGTATGGTCAGCTTCGCCTGGCTGCATGCGTATTGCGGTGATTTCAAGTGAGCCGTCGACGGTTCTGATTGCATTAGGGGCAGTGTGATCAATGAGGGTGATACCTTCGGCAAGAGCTTCCTCAATTTCGGCAGGGTTTGCCGGCATCTCATGTTTTGAGCGTCGATAAAGAATGGTGACTGTTGATGCTCCAAGACGAATCGCCGTTCTTGCAGCATCAATGGCGGTATCTCCTCCTCCTGTTACTATGACACGCTGTCCGAGATGCTGCTCGGCGCCGCAAGATGCTTTACGAAGAAACTCAATACCGCTTATCACTCCAGGTTCATGTTCACCGGGAATGTTCATGCGTGCAGCAACTTGAGCACCTACAGCAAGAAACAGGGCATCATATTCCTTTTTCAGAGTGTCGGCTTTGATCTCTTTGCCGAATGTTGTGTTGAAGCGGAACTCAACTCCCATATCCTGCAGGGTTGCAATATCACTCTCAATAACATTTTCAGGAAGTCTGAAGCGGGGAATTCCGTAGCGCATCATACCTCCGGCATGAGCACTGGATTCGAAAATTGTTACTGCATGTCCATTGCGGAGAAGGAAGTAAGCAGCGCTCAACCCTGCGGGTCCAGATCCTATAACCGCTACTTTTTTCCCTGTTTTCAGGGCAATTTCAGGGATAAACCGATCGGGTTCTGCGCTCTCTCTATCAGCGGCATACCGTTTCAGGGAACAGATAGAAACTGGAGTATCTATGCCATGCCTTCTGCATTCGTCTTCACAGGGAGCCGGGCAGATTCTGCCGAGGATTCCTGGAAGAGGAATTGTTTGCTTGATTATTTTGAGAGCCTCTCTGTCATTTTGTTGCGAAATTGCTGCGATAAAGTCTGGAATATCGCAACCTGCAGGGCAAGAGAGCTCACAGGGACCCATGCAGTCGCCGCTATGTTCTTCGATGATGTTTTCAAGGCTCTGCCTTCTCATCGAGTTCAGGGTGTCATTGTCAGTTTCAATGACCATGCCTTCCGACACGAGCGTGTGGCATGCTGGAACAAAACGGTTTTTCCCCTTGATTTCCACAATGCACATCCAGCATGAACCCGTCTCGTGAAGGGAATCCTGAAAGCAAAGGGTAGGAATCTCAATGCCGGCTTTTGTTGCAGCTTCAAGAATCGATAGATCGGGTGAGGCCGTAACGTGTTGCCCGTTGATGGTAAGAGAGAGTGAATTCATGAAGTTTGTCCAAAGTTCTGTTCAATAGAGCTGGCTACTTTTTCAAGAAGCCACATGGGCGTTGAGGTTGCACCGCATACGCCGACATTGTCCACCGTCTTGCCTTCACTGTCCCTGAACCATGTATCCTGAAGTTCATCGATATCTTCAATAAAGTAACTGTTGGGGTTTGCCGCTTTACAGATATTGAAAAGCACCTGGCCGTTTGAGCTTTTTTTCCCTGCTACAAAGATGATCGTGTTATTGTCAAGAGAGAAGTCATGGAGTTTCTGGTTTCTGCTCGATACCTGCCGGCAAATGGTATCCTTGAAGAGATGCTGCGGCATGGGAAGCACCTGGGTCATATCCGCAGTAATATCAATATCACGGATTGCCATCCATGGAGCCGGTTTTCCGGAGCCGGCTGGCGCGAAATAGTGTTCAAGATTTTCCTTAAGCTCATAAAACCCCGGAATATCCATGGTTGTCTGGGAAATAAGCGCTGTTTTTTTTGCCGGGTCAAGCGCGCGTATCTCTTCGGGGTCGCTGAGGTCGGGATGTTTGATAATGACAGCGGAATTATCGCATTGTCCGTTGATGCCAATAACCTCCGGGTGGGTATGTTTACCGTAGATAACGATCTGGTAGCCCAGCTTATAGAGCATTCTGGTTGTTCTCTGAAGTCGGGATACAACTGGACAGGTTGTGTCAGTAATGGCGAGATTGTTTTCCCTGGCAATTCTGTACGTCGAAGGCGGTTCTCCATGTGCCCGGATAAGCACCTGGGCATTTTTGAGCTTTTTAAAGCCTGCTTCGTCGACGGTTACAAGACCGAGGGCTTCAAGTCGTTTCACCTCGACCTCATTATGGACAACATCGCCGAAAGAGTATAATCCTCCCTCTGTCTGAAGTTTTTCTTCGGCAACAAATATGGTTCCCTGCACTCCTATGCAGAATCCTGACGACGTTCTGTCGAGGTTTACTTTCACGCTGTACCGGTTTAAGTCAAAAATCAAAAATCACCAATCGAGAATGAAAGTAACAAGTATGGATACAAAAGGCAAAAGCGAAAAGAAGAGCATGGGTTGCTACACTTCCACCAGTTCAACATCCGGCAGCTCTGAACCCATGAAGAGTTGATAGAGCAGGCTGAATTTTTGAGGCAGATCGCTGACCAGAAGGTGCGGAGCAGAAGCTTTTCTGGCAGGGTTAAGCAGTTTCGACTCCGTCATGAGTTGTTTTGTTCTCAGGGCCACCGCTTCAGCAGAGTCGATGATACGAATTCCTTCGCCGATTGTTTCTTCAATGACCCGGCGAAGAATCGGGTAGTGTGTACAGCCAAGTACAAGCGTATCAATGTCCTGTTGCCTGATTTCTGAAAGATATTCCTTCGCTATAAGTTTTGTTGCGGGGTGATCGATAAAGCCCTCTTCAGCGAGCGGGACAAAAAGAGGACAGGCTTGCGAGATGACCTCTATTTCCGGATTGAGCAGATTAATGGCGCAGGCATAGGCATTTGAGGAGACCGTAGCCTGGGTGCCGATAACACCTATCCGGTTATTTTTTGTGGCATGCACCGCCAGCTCAGCACCTGCTTTTAAAACTCCGATAACGGGAATATCGCCGCATGCTTTCTCAACCACATCAAGAGCAAGTGCCGAAACGGTATTGCATGCGACAATGATCATTTTCGGCTTATAGCGCATGAGAATAGCGATGTCGTCAGATGCATACTTCCTGATGGTAACCTGGGACTTTGGTCCGTAAGGCACCCTTGCAGTATCGCCAAAATAGATAATCCGTTCTGAGGGCAGGGCTGCCTGTACCGCTTTGACAACAGTCAGTCCGCCAATTCCTGAATCAAAAATGCCGATTGGGCTGTCAGAAGAAACATTATGAATCATTGCCGGTCGGAATAATGGTCAACTGTCAATGGTTAAAAAACTATACTCTATACATTAAAACGGAAAACAATGACATCGCCGTCTTTGACAATATACTCCTTACCTTCTGAGCGGAGCTTTCCGGCTACCTTGACTTTCTGCTCAGAACCTAACTCAATAAGATCGCGGTATGACATCACTTCAGCCCGGATAAACCCTTTTTCAAAATCAGAATGGATTGCTCCTGCGGCTTCTGGAGCAGCTGCGCCTTTGCGTATTGTCCAGGCGTGAACCTCTTTTTCTCCTGCTGTAAAATAGGTCTGCAGTCCAAGCAGGTCATACGCTGTTTTAATCAGTCGGTCGAGGCCCGACATGCTGAGCCCTATGCTTTCGAGAAATTCCGGACGCTCTTCTTCAGGCAGTTCCGCTATATCGGCTTCCGTCTGAGCGCTGATAATCAGCATTTTTGCGCCTGTCGCCGCTGCAACTTCAGCAACCTTTTTTGTGTAGTCGTTTCCATCAGGAAGGTCTGATTCTGCTACATTGGCGGCAAAAAGAATGGGTTTGGACGATAAGAGGAAAAACTGTCGGGCCATTGCTTTTTCCTCATCGGTTTCAACAATATTTCGTGCAGGAATACCTTCACTGAGTCCACTGATTATTTTTTCGGCAAGATCAAGCTGCAGCAGCAGCTCTTTTTCTTTTTTAGCATTTTTTCTCAGGCGTTCCATGCGGCGTTCCATACTGTCAAGATCAGCCAGCATCAGCTCGGTTTCAATAGTGACAATATCATCAGCAGGGTCAATCCGGCCCTCGACATGGATGATGTTATCATCATCAAAACATCGAACGACATGCACAATCGCATCAACTTCCCTGATATGTGACAGGAACTGGTTTCCCAGGCCTTCTCCCTTGCTTGCCCCTTTTACAAGGCCTGCGATATCAACGATTTCAAGCGTTGCCGGAACAAGGGTCGGTGTATGAACGACATCAGCAATCTGCTGCATACGCTCGTCAGGCACCAGGACGGTCCCGACATTGGGTTCTATGGTACAGAAGGGATAATTGGCCGCTTCAGCCTGTTTTGCAGTGATGGCATTGAAAAGTGTAGACTTTCCAACATTTGGCAATCCGACGATGCCGCAGCGAAGTGACATAAAGAGAAATATTGAAATATGAATAACTAAAACACAAGGGTTTTAACATGTAACCAATATGTTTGGAAAAAGCAAATATTTTTTATAAAATGAAAGTCTAATTAAAATGCGTGTGAAACAGCAAATCGGGAAAAAGCGTATCATAATAGCCATTGACGGGCCGGCAGCTTCCGGAAAGAGTACAACAGCCCGCAGAGTGGCGCAGCAGCTGGGATATATCTATATCGACACTGGTGCAATGTATCGTTCAGTTACTCTCAAAGCCCTTCAGCAGGGGTTACTCGATGATTTGCGACGCTCTCCCGAGAGCGTTTCCGATTTAATCAAGGATATTGCAATACGTTTTGACGGCGACCGTGTTTTTTTGAACGGCAGTGATGTCAGTAGAGAGATCAGGGATAACCGGGTAAGCCGTGAGGTAAGTTTTATCAGTTCACTCAAGCCGGTTCGTGACAGGCTCAGAGAGATGCAGCAGGAGCTTGGTCGCCAGCGCGGGGTTGTCATGGATGGAAGGGATATCGGGACTGTTGTTTTTCCTGATGCCGAACTGAAAATATTTCTTGTTGCCGAGCCCCGGGAAAGAGCAAAACGGCGATATGCCGAGTTGATTGCAAAGTGCCCCGATGGAGGCGAACTGCCTGATCTTGACGAGCTTGAAGATGAAATCAGGAAAAGAGATCGTGAGGATGCCGAAAGGGAACATGCACCGTTGAAAAAACACGTTGAAGCTCACGAAATTGATACGTCGGATTTGACGATAGAGCGCCAAGTGGATATAGTATATAATCTTGCGTTGGATATACAGAAGGATGGCCGGTAAACAGTACCCGGCGGAGAACAGAATTTTTTTTTATTAACCATAAAAACCCCATGCCGATATCTCTCGCGGCTGGCAGGCTAACTACAAGAGAGGAAGGAAAAAATTAATGGCAGAAGCATTTACTACACAGGACAAGAAGGTCAAGGAAAGACCAGCAAGAAAAAAACTCAAGTTTTTCGCACACTACGAGCCCGCTGAACTTGCATTGATGGAGCAGCTTTATTCAAGCACGCTCAATGAAATTACCGAAGATGAGATTATCAAGGGCCGCATTGTCTCGATATCCAACAAGGATGTTACGATTGATGTCGGGTTCAAATCTGAAGGTATCGTATCTCTGCTTGAATTCAGAGCCGACGATGAAGTCAATGTCGGCGATGACGTTGAGGTTTATCTTGAGAACATCGAAGACAAGATGGGGCAGCTTATTCTTTCAAAGAAGAAAGCAGATGTCCTTAGAATCTGGGATAAAATCTATGATTCAATTGAAAACGATACGATCATCAACGGTAAGATTATCAATCGTGTCAAGGGCGGTATGACCGTATCCCTGTCCGGAGTTGAAGCATTCCTTCCCGGTTCGCAGATTGATGTTAAACCAGTTCGCGATTTCGATGCTCTTGTCGGTCAGACGATGGACTTCAGAGTGGTCAAAATCAATCCAGTTACCCAGAACATTGTTGTCAGTCATAAAGTTATCCTTGAAGAGGCGTATGCCGCCCGTCGTGAAGAGATGCTTGACAATATCAAGGTTGGTATGGTACTTGAAGGAACGGTCAAGAATATTACCGACTTCGGTATTTTTGTAGATCTTGGCGGTCTTGATGGTCTTGTTCACATTACCGATATCACATGGGGCAGAATCAATCATCCTTCCGAGGTTGTTGAACTTGACCAGCCGATTAAGGTTGTTGTTGTCGGCTTTGACGAAAATACCAAGAGAGTTTCTCTCGGCATGAAGCAGCTCGAGTCTCACCCTTGGGAAAATATCGAGCTCAAGTATCCTGTTGGATCGAAAGCTCAAGGTCGCGTTGTTTCCATTACTGATTACGGCGCTTTTGTGGAAATCGAAAAGGGCATCGAAGGCCTAGTTCATATTTCCGAAATGAGCTGGACACAGCATATCAAACATCCGGGTCAGTTTGTTACCCTTGGTCAGGAAGTTGAATGTGTGATCCTGAATATCGACAAGGATCATACCAAGCTCTCCCTTTCCATGAAGCGCGTCAACGAAGATCCATGGATTGCGCTTTCAGAAAAATATATTGAAAACTCTCTGCATAAGGGTACCGTTAGCAATATCACTGATTTTGGTGTGTTTGTTGAGCTGGAGCCTGGTGTAGACGGTCTGGTTCATATTTCAGACCTTTCATGGACGAAGAAAATCCGTCATCCAAGCGAGCTGGTCAAAAAGAACCAGGAGCTGGAAGTCAAGGTGCTTAAGTTTGACGTTCATGCCCGCCGTATTGCTCTTGGCCACAAGCAGATCAATCAGGATCCATGGGACGAGTTTGAGCAGAAATATGCTGTCGGAGCCGAAACACCTGGTCAGATTTCACAGATCATCGAAAAAGGTGTTATTGTGATTCTTCCTGGAGATGTCGATGGTTTTGTTCCTGTATCTCACCTTCTTCAGGGCGGCGTAAAGGATATCCATTCTTCATTCAAGATTGGTGATGAACTTCCTCTTCGCGTCATTGAATTCGATAAGGAAAACAAACGCATTATTCTTTCTGCCCTTGAATATTTCAAGGACAAGAATAAGGAAGAGATTGAAGCATACCTGCTGGCTCATCCGAATGAGAAAAAGGAGATCGAGGCAGCTTCCGCTGAACTTGAACCTCCTGTTAAATCGAGTGATAGAAAGAGCAGCGAACTGAAGCCGGCTGAGAATTAACTTTTCTTTTTCGGTTAACACGCTATAAAAAAAGCCTTCTCTATACTAGGGAAGGCTTTTTTTTGTCCTTTCAGAATTGTGTTGGTTGATTAATAGCCGTAACTTTTCAGCAGGTTGTTTTTCTTTCTCCAATCGGGCCGCACTTTTATAAAGAGTTCAAGAAATACCGGACGTCCCAGCATCTCCTCTATATCTTTTCTTGCAGTCTGCCCAAGTTTTTTCAGCGCGGCGCCCTTGCTGCCAATCAATATCTGCTTCTGTGTTTCACGCTCAACGATGACCGAGCAGCGGATAAGATCCTTTCTTGTCGGGTCGGCTTCATGCTGCTCCTTGAATTCGTCAATGACTACTTCGGTTGAATAGGGAACTTCACGGCCGTAGAGCAGAAATATCTTTTCACGGATGATTTCGCTGACAAAAAACCGCTCTGGAGCAGTGCTGAGAGTATCTTCAGGATATAAAGGATAATGGAGAGGCAGAAAAGGCCGGATAGCTTCGATAAGTTGCGGGAGGTTACTCGCTTTCAATGCTGAAACAGAGAGGACTGCTGCCGGATTCCATGTGCTTCTAACAATCTCTTCAGCTTCAAGCTGACGGGCAGTGGTTACCAGATCGCATTTGTTGAGCACGGCAATAACCTTTTTCCCCGATGGTTTCAGCCAGTCATTGAACAATTCTTCAGCGAATTCCCGGTCAAAAAGATCTTTTTTCCCTGAAAAAGGGAGCAGGGCAATAACAATATCAGCATCTTTCAGGGTAGTTCTGATAATTTCAAGCATGGATTCATGAAGTTGCTGCTGAGGCTTCATGATGCCCGGTGTATCGAGAAAAATTATCTGACAGGTATCGTTGTGATATATTCCTGTGATTTTTTTCCTGGTTGTTTGCGGCTTAGGTGTTACAATTGAAAGTTTATAGTCGAGGATCTCGTTGAGCAGGGTCGACTTGCCGGCATTTGGCGGGCCTATAATTATTGCGAATCCGCAAGAGAAAGGAGAGGAGTTCATATAACTTTTTATGAGAAAATTCAATCTGCTGACAAGAGACTATACAAAATTACCGTCTTACATGATAAAGAAAAAGGCGGGGAACTCTTTCTATAAAGATTGGCGCTTTCGACGTATTACAATGCAGGAAAAATAGAGATATGACCGATCATATACATAAGCGGGTTGCTGCAGTAACCCTTGGGTGTAAACTGAATTATGCTGAAACATCTTCTATTCTTGATGATTTATGTCAACAGGGGTGGGAGTTGCGGTCAATAGAAGAGGGAGCTGATCTTATTATTGTGCATACCTGTGCAGTAACAAAACAGGCTGAAAAGAAAAGCCGTCAGAAAATCAGGGGAATCATAAGAAAAAATCCTGCAAGCCGGATTGCAGTTATTGGATGTTATTCACAGTTGAATCCGGAAGTTCTTGCTTCAATTGAGGGTGTAGACGCCATTCTTGGCAGCAACGATAAATTCAATATTCAATCTTACAACGATATTAGTTCAGGAACGATTGTCTCTCCTTTTGTCAAGGTTTCTCAGGCCGATACTTTTGATGAGGTCTATCCTGGTTATTCTTTACCGGCAACAGAGAGTTCTGACCGTACCCGTGCATTTTTAAAAATACAGGATGGCTGCGACTATGGTTGCGCATATTGCACGATTCCGATAGCAAGGGGAGGGTCGCGATCGCTTCCTATGGCTGGAATTGTTGAGCGGGCACACACCATGGCTTCATCAGGATATCGGGAAATTGTTCTGACCGGAGTTAATATAGGCGATTATCGTTATGAGGGGAAGGTGCTTGGTGATCTCCTGCTGAAGCTTGAGGATGTCAACGTCAGCCGTATCCGTATCAGTTCGATAGAGCCGGATTTTATTGATGATGAGTTGATTTCTCTTGTTGCAGGATCAGAAAAAATAGTTCCTCATTTTCATATTCCTCTCCAGAGCGGATCGGACACTGTTCTCCAGGCAATGCGCCGCCGTTATGATACTGCAATGTACAGCTCCCGGGTGAAAAATGCGGTTGAACGAATCTCCGATTGTGCCATCGGAACAGATGTGATCGTTGGCTATCCGGGAGAAACCACGGATGATTTTTTGCAGATGTATCGTTTCCTTGAGGAACTCCCTCTGGCATATCTTCATGTATTCAGCTGTTCCGTAAGGCCAGGTACCCCTCTTGCCCGGCAAGTGGCAAGCCATGAGCGAACCCCGGTTGAGTCGGGTGAGATTGCAAGGCGTTATGCAGCACTGATAGAACTTGGCCGTCAAAAGGAGTATCAGTTTAAAGAGCGCTATACAGGGAAAGAGTGCATGGTGCTTTTTGAGGCGAGCAGGCCGGTAACAAAAGGGATAGCGCAATGCAGCGGTTACACGCCGAACTATCTTCGTGTGCTGGTTGAGACCGATCATGGTGTTCAGCAAACTCTGACAGGAAATGAATTGCCGGTGTTCATTGAGTCGTTAGGAGATGATTTGAATTTAAAAGGGAGAGTGCTATCTTGATTTCCAGTAATCTGTTCTACCGCACCATCAACTAAATTATTGTCATCCATGCCTATTAAATCCCGTATCCGTTCGATTCCAGACTATCCGAAAAAAGGGATCCTCTTTCGTGATATTACCACCCTTATCAAGGATCCGGTAGGTTTCAGGCTGGTAATTGACAATCTTACGCAGCACTACCTGCTTCAAGGTCTCGATTTCGATGTTATTGTCGGTATAGAGGCTAGAGGATTTATTATCGGCGGCGCCCTGGCTTACACGCTTGGCAAAGGCTTTGTTCCAGTAAGAAAACCCGGAAAACTGCCTGCTGATGTTGTGACGCAGGAGTACGAGCTTGAGTATGGCAGCGATAAAATAGAGATCCATGTTGACGCGCTTGTTGCGGGTCAGAAGGTTCTTCTTGTTGATGATCTGCTTGCTACCGGCGGAACAGCTCTTGCCGCAGCGGCATTGGTCGAAAAGGTCGGCGGGATTGTTTCTGAAATGGCATTTATCGTTAACCTGCCTGACATTGGTGGCGAACAAAAAATCCGCGACAAGGGATACAGTGTTTTCTCTCTTACTGACTTTGAAGGGGAGTAACAAAGAAAGAGAAGTATGTCGCTGATTGCAGCGACTTGTAACGAAACGGCAGCGATGGCTGTCGTTTCGTTTTTTTGCAGTCATTGCATCATCTTCCCGAAGCCCGTCAGAAAGCTGCTTTCATTCTCAAGCCCCCTGGCCTGTTCTTATCCTGTTTTCTTCCTTGATAGAGAGGCTCTTCTTGACATGAGTAAAGAGCAATGAAGGGTTCTATTGTTCACCGGGTTTCAGACTTTCACTTACGGCGAGCTTGAACTCTTTTGAAATTTTAAACGTCGGTACGTTTTTAGGATCGACAGTAACTTTCTCTCCCGTTCTCGGGTTTCTAGCCTGACGTAGATTTTTATACCTGATATTGAATGAGCCGAAACCTCTGATTTCAATCCTTTTTCCTGCTTTCAGAGAGTCAATGATACTCTCAAACAAGCTGTCAACTATAGATTCTGTTTCATTCTTTGTCAAGCCTGTTTTGTGGGCAATTACATTGACCAGATCTGCTTTTGTCGTTGTGTTTCCCATGGTTCCATAAAGCTTAGGTTATTGTAGGACTTATATTTACTTAAACAACAAATGAAAAACAACAATTTCCATACATACGGCAAAAGCTCCGTTAATCCCATTATGACATTGCAAGGCCGGGAAGAGGCTGCTCGTAACCTATAATCGCTTTTATTTCGTCAGCATTGAGCGACTCCTTTTCAATAAGCACTCCAGCCAGCCGGTGCAGAATCGAACTTTTTTCGTTGAGAATTCTTTTAGCATTCTCCATGCAGGTCATAATGATATTTCGGACCTCGATATCAATCTGAAGGGCTGTTTCCTCGCTGTACTCGCGTATATGAGAGTAATCTTTTCCAAGAAAAACCTCCTTATGGCTGTCTCCGTAATTGATCGGACCGAGAATTTCGCTCATGCCCCATTGCCGCACCATTCTGCGGGCAATATCTGTAGCCTTTTCTATATCGTTCGCAGCACCTGTACTGGTTTCATGAAATATAATATCTTCTGCAACCCTGCCGCCAAGCGCATAGGTAATCATTGCCAGCAGGTACTCCTTATTATGCGTGTAGCGGTCTTCGAGAGGGAGGTATGCCGTAAGCCCCAGACTTCTGCCTCTCGGGATAATAGTAACCTTATGGATCGGATCCGATCCCTTTGTATATGTTGAGACAAGCACATGACCGGCTTCGTGATAGGCTGTCAGTTTTTTCTGCTCATCAGAAATAAACATGCTTCTTCTCTCCGGGCCCATAAGGATTTTATCGCGGGCCTGCTCGAAATTATCAGCAGTAATAAGCGGCTGATCGGTGCGAGCGGCCAGAAGTGCGGCTTCATTGACCAGATTCGCAAGATCGGCACCTGAAAATCCAGGAGAGCTTTTTGCAAGTATGTTTATATCGACATTTTCTGCCAGAGGAGTATTCCTTGTATGAACTTTTAAAATAGCTTCACGTCCCCGTATATCAGGTTTGTCTATGGTAATCTGTCGATCAAACCTGCCCGGTCTGAGCAGAGCGGTATCAAGCACATCAGGGCGGTTCGTTGCTGCAATAAGGATAACATTCTCGCTTGTTGTAAAACCATCCATCTCCACAAGAAGCTGGTTCAAGGTCTGCTCCCGTTCATCATGCCCTCCGCCAAGGCCCGCTCCCCGACTGCGGCCAACCGCATCAATTTCATCAATAAAAACAATACAAGGTGAATTTTTCTTTGCCTGCTCAAACAGATCCCTTACTCTTGCTGCTCCAACGCCAACAAACATCTCAACGAAATCAGCCCCGGATATTGAGAAAAAAGGAACTTTAGCTTCACCTGCAATAGCTTTCGCCAGAAGAGTTTTACCCGTACCGGGAGGGCCGAGAAGCAGTACTCCTTTAGGGATTTTTCCACCGATTCTCTGGAATTTTTCAGGATTAGTAAGGAATTCGACAGTTTCCTGCAGTTCTTCAATCGCCTCATCAACGCCTGCGACATCGTTAAAGGTGGTTTTAACCTCAAATTCACTGACAAGCTTTGCACGGCTTTTGCTGAAGCTGAAAATATTTTTTGCCTGCCCGCTGTTTTGACCATTCATTCGCCTGAAGAGAAAAAAATAAATAATCCCGAAAATAATCCAGGGAGCAAACAGTACTAAAAAAGTATTAAAAGGACTGGTGCCCTCCTCAACTTTGATACGGATTCCTTTTTCTGCAAGGATGTCAGCCTGCTCCAGGCTGAATGAAGGGATTCTGACCGCAAACCTGTCAGACTGAAGGCTTGTATTGTTGATCAGAGCGAGCGGAGTAACAGTTTTAAGTTTTCCATTCAGAATGGCTGATTTATCCTCAAATGTCTTAACCGTTATTTCAGTAACAAGAGTTTGGGAAAGAAGCGATTTATAATCGTTATAGGTTATTTCCGGGTTGCCGGGAGTTGCAAAAAAACGTTGAAAAACAAAAAGCATCAACAAAGCAACCATCATAAAAAAAATGAACCGGGGAAATTTCGCCTGCGGGCGTTGTCCTGTTCCCTGAAACCATCCACCCTTTTCTTCATCGTCTTTCACCGGCTTGAATATATTTCGGGAACTATCTTTCCCTGGCTTTTTAAAGGGATTTTCAGGCATAACATCTCTTGAGTGGTGACGTAAAATGTAACTTACTACATTTAAAGTAATTAAAAGTAGAACTGCAATCGAAAACAAAAAGTTTATGTGCGATGGTCTGATAGAGCAGAAAGTTATATCCATTATTCCTGCGGGCTCAAGATTTTCTGGTTAAACTGTTATCTTGTGTATCCAAAAGCGGTGAGTTTTTCTTAAATTCATTGCACTTGCAATAGTTCTGTGTCAATAATAAACAGTACAACGCTCATTATGGTTGGTAAAAGGGTTAGAACCAGGTTTGCACCTTCTCCAACAGGATATTTACACGTAGGCGGGCTGAGAACCGCACTGTATAACTACCTGTTCGCAAAGAAAATGAATGGAGTTTTCGTTATACGTATTGAAGATACCGATCAAACCAGGAAAGTAGAGGGAGCGCAGAAAGATCTTATCAAAACCCTTGAATGGGCAGGAATCATTGCTGATGAAAGTCCCGAACATGGAGGTGATTTCGGGCCCTATGTTCAGTCTGAACGGCTTGACATCTATGCCAGATATTGCCAGCAGCTGCTTGATGATAATCATGCCTACTACTGCTTTGCAACCCATGAAGAGCTTGAAGAAAACCGGCAGCTTCAGATAAAGCAGGGACTGCAGCCGAAATACAACCGCAAATGGCTTCCTGAAGAGATGGGTGGCTCCATGCCACCCGGTCAAATCAAAAAAAAGCTGGATGAGGGATCGCCCTATGTAATCCGCATGAAAGTGCCCGATTATGTTTCGGTCTGGTTTGAAGATATTATCAGGGGCCCTGTAGAGTTTGATTCTGCGACTATTGACGACCAGGTGCTGATGAAATCCGATGGGTTTCCAACCTATCATTTTGCCAGTGTTATTGACGACCATCTGATGGAGTTTACCCATATTATCAGAGGTGAAGAGTGGCTTCCCTCAATGCCGAAGCATCTTCTTCTCTACGAATTTTTTGGTTGGGAACCTCCCAAAGTTGCCCATCTCCCGCTTCTGCTTAATGCTGATCGCTCTAAACTCAGCAAAAGGCAGGGCGACGTTGCTGTTGAGGATTATGTCCGGAAGGGATACAGTTGTGATGCTATTGTGAATTTTGTTGCCATGCTGGGCTGGAATGAAGGTGAAGGCAGCGAGCAGGAGGTTTACAGTATGCAGCAGCTTGTCGACAAGTTTTCACTTGAAAGGGTCGGAAAAGCCGGCGCGGTTTTTAATGTTGACAAGCTTAACTGGCTTGAAAAACAGTATATAAAGAACCGTCCTTCAGAGAATATTATTGAGGTCATCAAGCCGATTCTTCTGGGTGAACTTGAAAAGAAAGAAACGTTGATGCCGCGCGAGGTTATTACATCGGACGCATATCTTGGCCAGGTTATTGATCTTATGAAGGAACGAGTTGGATTTGAGCATGAATTTGTGACTTTTTCGTCATACTTCTTTTTCGAACCTGAATCCTATGATGAAGAGGCCGTTCAAAAGCGATGGGCAGCTGATACCAATGCTCTGCTTCGTGAGTTCAGCGCAGTGCTTGACTCTCTTGAGGAGTTCAGTGCTGAGAATATTGAGGCAAATCTTAAAGAGTTTGTGGCTCCCAAAGGTCTTAAGGCAGCCTACCTTATCCATCCGCTGAGAATACTGACTTCAGGAGTAAGTTTCGGGCCAAGTCTTTATCATATGCTTGAGGTGCTGGGAAAGGAGACCGTGCTCAGGCGTATACAGAAAGGTATTGAAACAATCACTGTTCCGGCTTGACCAGGGAACATGATTACGGTAAGCACAAGAGTGCTTACCCCTGTTTTTGGTTTTTTCCTTTTGAAAAAAGAAGATTTATTCCTATACTTTGCCTCACGAAAAAAGGACAGGTAGCTCAGTTGGTAGAGCAAAGGACTGAAAATCCTTGTGTCGGGGGTTCGATTCCCTCTCTGTCCACACCCAGTAACGGCAGTTTCCTCGAAGTTGCCCCGGACATAGAATGCATGTCCACTCTTTTATTCCTGCTTTCCACTTTTCAAAGGTATCACATGTCATGCAAAGCATCGAGCACTGCTTCCGTGTTGGAACATAACCCAATGCAGGCATGAATATTACGACCGAGCGTGATCAGGAAGTCTGGCATGATTTACAGCAGGCGGGAGCATACGAATGGTGGTATTTCGATGCTGAAGACAAGCTCAGTGGTTTTTCTTTTGTAATTATCTGGTTTTCCGGGTTTCCATTTTCCCCATACTACACCAATCATTATGAACAATGGAAAAATCGAATAACCTCAGAAGCTCCTCTGCCATCCAATTACTCAGGGTTTAGTTTCCAGTTGTACGAAAACGGTTGTGAGATCGTTAATTTTATAAAAGAGGGAAGTAATGGACTTTTCGAAAGCACTCGATCTGATATCGGCGTAAGGTTTGAAAAAAACCGCTTTACGTACGACGTCGTGAAAGACGAGTATACCCTTGCTATTGATTTTTCCTTTCCTGCCCGTCAAAAAGCTGTAAAAGCAACTTTTTTGTTTTCCTCCTGCCGTAGAATTGTCTACGAAAAAAAAGATGAAAACAATGCAGGTAGGGTTCCCCTTCACCAGTGGCTGTTAAGTGTGCCGAAGGCTGATGTTGAAGGTATGATTGACATTATTGATCAAAACAGCGTTGCTGTTCGACACATTCCTGTCAGTGCGACCGGATATCATGACCATAATGTGGGAGCTTTGCCGATGCAGGAGTATCTTGCCCGCTGGTATTGGGGCAGGGCTTTTTCAGAGCAGGTCGACTTGATTTATTATGCGACGTTTTTTAACAACAACGCCTTTCAACCCCTTGTTCTGCTGCTTCTGCACGACAATGTGAGTGATAAAGTGACTGTACTGGACAAGGTGCATTTCAGGGAACGCAATTTCAGACGAGGCTTTTTTTCGCCGCTCCACAGCAGGGATCTTGAGTTGCAGTTTGAGAATATTTGTTTGAAGGTTCATCACAACAAGGTGCTGGATTCCGGGCCATTCTATCTTCGGTTTGCATCCGGCATGTCATTGCAGATAGATGGAAAGCAAATAGAGGGTATCACGGGTATTTCAGAATTTCTCAATCCAGAGCGCCTGCAGTCAAGAATCATGAGGGTTTTTACCCGAAGCCGTATATGGCGCGACGGCAAGTCATCCACAATGTATGACAGCTATAATAATATTAAAAGTTCTCTGGATTGGATTAATCGTTAAAAAAAATATAAATTGCACAGTTTGTTTAGGCTATGCTGCATTGCTTTCGTAATGGTTGACGATCAAGAAAAGAATCAGGCATAGCTGAAAGAGAGTGGCTGTTGTTGAACCGCCGGGAGGTACTTGCATTATTGATTTGATAACAAAAAGTTTTAAAAAGGAGATAGATCGTAATGGCACAACAAGGTAATTTCAAGAGTCCGTCAAGGTTGGGCGCACTTGGAGCAGGTGCACCAGTCTCTTCATCCGGTTCCGTTCCCGGCGGTAAGCCACGGGAGGAGGGCCTTAAAGGAGTTGATTTCGAGCGCCGCAGTTTTCTCGGAAAAATTGTAGGAGGTATTGGCGCTGCTGTAGCCATATCTACACTTTATCCTGTCGTCAAGTACATTATTCCGCCAACAGAGACTGCTACAAGCGTCAAAGAACTGGTTGTGGGAAAAGCATCTGAAGTTCCCCTGAAAGGCTTCAAGATATTTCAGTTCAACAAGGACAAAATTCTTGTTGTCAACGACAACGGCAAGCTTACAGCATGCAGTGCAGTCTGTACCCATCTTGGTTGCCTTGTACACTGGGATAATGCCCAGAATCTTATCGCCTGCCCCTGTCATGGAGCAAAGTACAAACAGACCGGAGAAATCATTTCCGGCCCGCAGCCTTTACCTTTAGCCGCTTTCAAAGTAAGGGTTGAAGGGGAAAATCTTATTATCGCAAAAGCTTAACCTTTAATTCTTGAAAACCAAGGGAGTCAGGAAAGATGGCTGAAAACAACCAGAACGCTTCGGCAGGAAATATTCCCGCCAAGCCGAAACCCGCCGCTCCGGGTGCCGCCAAGCCGGCAACTCCGGGTGCTGCAAAACCAACAACCCCACCACCGGCTGCTGCAAAACTGGCAGTATCGCAAAGTGGTGTTTTTAAACCACCGGTAGATCGTCCGGATTCGAATCCGTATAAGGATTCACGCCTGGGCCCTTTGGGTGCCTGGTTCCAGGAACGCTTCTATGCAGTGATTCCGATAATCGATTACTTGAAGAAAAAAGAAGTTCCAAAACACCGCCTCTCTTTCTGGTATTACTTTGGCGGTCTTGCACTCTTCTTCTTCATTATCCAGATTGTGACCGGCTTACTGCTTCTACAGTATTACAAGCCTACCGAAGCAGCTGCATTTGCTTCATTTGTCTTTATCCAGAAAGTGGTCCCTTTTGGCTGGCTTATTCGCCAGATCCATGCATGGTCGGCCAACCTTATGGCGATGATGGCATTTATTCACATGTTCAGCACCTTCTTTATGAAGTCGTACCGCAAACCCCGTGAGCTTATGTGGGTGAGTGGATTTGTACTTCTTGTGCTGACCCTCGGTTTTGGATTTACCGGATATCTTCTGCCCTGGAACGAACTGGCATTCTTTGCTACCCAGGTCGGTACCGAAACTCCAAAAGTTCTTCCTGGTGGTGCATTGCTTGTCAGTCTTCTTCGTGGTGGTGAAGATGTCAGTGGTGAAACACTTACCCGTATGTTCTCCCTGCACGTTGTTTTGCTTCCAGGTCTTATCCTGCTGTTGCTTTCACTCCATCTGACTCTTGTTCAGATCCTGGGTACATCAGCACCGATTGGCTACAAGGAATCCGGCATGATTAAAGGGTACGAAAAGTTCTTCCCGACCTTTCTTGCTAAAGACGGCATCGGCTGGATTATCGGTTTTGTCCTGCTTGTTTATCTTGCAGCTGTATACCCATGGGGAATAGGCGTTAAAGCCAATGCGCTTTCACCTGCACCTGTCGGCATCAAGCCTGAATGGTATTTCTGGGCAGAGTTCCAGATGCTGAAAGATCTCAAGTTTGAAGGTGGCGAACTTGTCGCTATTATCCTTTTGACTATAGGAGGACTTGTATGGGCAGTGGTACCGTTCCTTGATCGCAAGGCTTCACAGGAACAGAAAAGTCCAATCTTTACCTTGTTAGGGCTTGGTGTTCTCGCCTTCCTGCTTATTAACACCTATCGTGTTTTTGCAGAGTATGGCTGGTAACTGAAACAGTTGTTTCAACAATTCAAAAGCCCGGTTCATCCGGGCTTTTGAATTGTATAGTATGGCAACAGAGAAGACAGCACTTTGAATTTAAGCGTAAAACTTTAGCGGCTGCCAAGTATTGGAGATTGGGGAAGAGGGTTTGCTCAGATCAATGACGATTTGATGAGCTTTGAAGGGTGTATTGAGAGCGTTGAATCGATCAAGAAAGTGACACCATAATAAATATCGACCGGTTATTTCCGTCAAAGATCCAGCTCGCTATGAGAACCGATTCGGACAAGTTCAAGGATATCATGATTGATTATTCTGTAAATCAAAACCAAATCCGGCTTAAGATGACAATCTCTACAATCTTTATAATCTCCCTTTAAGGGATGATCCCAAAATTTTCGAGGTAAAGCCTTATCAACTATTAATATATCAGTAACATAGGTCAATATATCTTGAAGATATGGTCCGTGCTGTCCAGATTTTTCACTACGCAGATCACGCTTAAATAAACGGGTATATTCAATCCTCCTCATCCAAATCTCTAAACAAGCTTTCTATAGAATCGCAAGAAAAGAGCTCTCCGCGTCGAGCTGCATCAATCGCTGCGATAGTTTCAGCGTTTGGATTTATGGGTCGGTGCTCAAATTCATCAGTATAAATAAGCATAGTAATTCCTGCAATAAAAGGTTTTTGCGCAAACGGCTTTATTGTATGTCCAAAATCGCTGTAAATTCGCCCTATTCCACGCGGTTTAGAAGGTATGCTTTCTGTGTAACTCATTTTAGACCTTTATTTATTTCTTCTAAGGCAGTAATCTGTCCATCAAGCCATTCACTGACCTGTTTTGCAGTCTCAAGATTCATTACAAGGCCGGTCTGAATGAATCTGGTCACTTGAATCGGTTCATTTGCTGACGTGGTAATAATGGGATCTCCAATTTCACCATTCGGCAAAAGATTGAATACTTCTTCCTGATCTATAGAGCGTTGTTCTGTAAAAAAATGCGCTATAACATCACCAGCTGCATTTAATCCACCATGTACACCATTAACATATGATGGCTTATAGTCTTCTGATGATCTATATTCAAACCTTATTGTCTCTGCCATCGTGGTTCAATTGCCCTCATTTAGTATTTTGTATCATTATTCTTTAAAATATACCACCGAACAAGCCTTATCGCCAAAATATTAACAGTTTCTTCTCTTAAGCACTGCATTCCTGTAGCTTGTGCCTTAGTTTATTTCGTATAAAATACGCAACCTTGTTCTCTGGAGAGCTTTATATCAAAAAAGCAATGGCGGGCGTTATGGGGGAAGATTTTCACGCTCTTGCAAAACGAGCAAATTCCCATTATGCAGACGCAGATGGTTTTCTTGGCGCCGAGGTTTTCGGTAATTCTCCGAGAGGAATAAAGTATTGCTTTGAATAGTTTTAAGCATTAAAGCCGGCGTTATTTCCGGCTTTTTTTATCTCAAATCGGGCAATTTTCTTGGTTTTGTGTCAGTTTTGTGACAAAAACCCTTTAGAGTTAATAGATAAAGGGTGCTGGATTAACTCTCCTATTTCATATCCCGCAAGGAAAGCCTGCATATCGATTGTTTCAGTAGCTTCAACCCATGCAGTGATCACTGTTTCTGGACTTTCTTGATCCACCGGCTTCACTTTCAGCAATTCCTGCAAGGTAAGCCATGCCATCACTACACTGAAGCGGTGTTCACGGAACCATATTTTCTGATGGCGTTCATCGAACTGCAGCATTCGTCCGAGATGTATTTTCTCAACAGCATAGAGAGTCTGTAAAAGAGCGTGAAGATGTGCTTCGCGTTCATCCGCTAAAAGCTCAGGTTTGTGACTGAGCATGCAGCAAAGCAGGTCTGGCAGGTTGTCGCCCGGAATGCCGGTGATCCCTTTTTCCGGATAGATGGAGGTGAGTGCTTTTTGCATCAGCCAGTTATCGATTATATTTGAGCACTCAACTACAGTTGTGCCAACCATCTGCTGCAATGTATCGAGTACAATCCAGTGCCGCACAATCGTGAAATAGTCCGCTTTACTTGGGCTGCTCAATCCGAGGGCGGTCTGAAGTTTGCGGGAGTCAGGCTGGCTAGGGAGCAGCTCAGCCATGGTATCAGCTCTGCGGTAGAGTGCTGATGCCTGTGCGGCAAGATTTTCAGGGAGGTCAACAGGCTTTTCCATCAGTTCACTGAACTGCAGTGCAACACGTTCAAGAAGTAATCCAATTGATTGTTCAAATGCGAGAGCCTCATTTTCGTCATGCAATTCTGCCGAGGAAGGAATGAGCTGTTCAGAGGTAAGAAATGCTGTCACTAACCCGTGTACTGGCGAGAGGCTCATGGTAAGCACAGCCTCTTCTATTGATTCTGTTCCCCGACCGTTGAGTTCCAAGGCAAGCCTGCCATAAGGACGTAGTCTTGAAGGACGGACTTCCCTGAAATCAAGGAATACATTGTACTTGTAGCCATCCAGCGCAACCATGATTCCGTTCTCAGCAATCTCTCTGTTAGAACGGATAAACTCCATGCCGCTGGCATGATCCCTGAAAATAACAAAGGTGCCATCCTCATGACTCAGGTTGAGCCCGTCAATGAGTGAGCTTTGCCGGATTTCATTATTCTCTCGGTATCCTGCCGATGTTTTAAGCCAACCGCTTGCATGTTCAAAACGGTTGTTAAAAACAACAAGAGCTTTATCGTCGCCGAGACGGTTTGAATAGGCAAAAATATTTTCATTGACACTGCCTTCCGGAGAATAGACATCATACAAAAAAAAGTTGCGTACCTCTGCAAACAGCGGACGCTTTTTCATGATGGGAAAAATCTCACGGTAGTGTCGTGAAACGAGGTTTTCGTCAGGCTGTTCATCATAATAGGCCTTGGCGTATTCCATCCCGTATTTTTCTGTGAAACCCTCAACTTGTCCGTGGCCGAACATTGGAAGCCCCGGCATGGTCAGCATCATCATGCAGACACCGAAATATTTATCTCCCCTTCCGAACTGGGCAATTGCAGTATCTTCATCAGGGTTATTCATGAAGTTGACATACCGCTTGAGGATTTCAGCATCAAACTCAAGGGTGTTTTTGATCAGATACCGGTACTCAGCATTATCCTCTTTTTTAAGCATGTGCATGAAAGCACTATTATAGACGCGGTGCATTCCAAGCGTTCGGACAAAATACCCTTCAAGCATCCAGAACGCTTCAGCCAGCAGCAGGGTATCGGGCACTTCCCGTTGAATGCGGTCAACCACTTCACGCCAGAACTCCTCAGGAATGGCGGCATCAAAGTCAGCCATACTCATCGCGGATGATGAGCGTGAAGGGACGCCTGCACTCTGGCCGTGGAGGGGAAACCAGAGTCGTTGAATGTGCCGTTTTGCCAGCACCATGGCGGCATCAAAACGGATGATGGGAAACATCCTTGCGACATGCAGAATCTGTTGAATGACCCCTTCACGTACTTCAGGACTGAGAAAGTTCAGCTGAGCCGTATCGTTCCAAGGCATGATGGTGCCGTCATTGCCATGATAGATGAATCGCGTGTCGCCTGTGAGGTAGTCAACCCGTTTAAAGGTCACCGCGGCATCAGAACGGTTCCAGTAGCCATCTTCAAGGTAAATGCCGTAGCGGGAGTCACGGCTTAAATTCGGGCCGTTATAGGAATAATTATAATACGGAGGTGTATCGGTGGAAAGAAACCAGTCAGGACTGTTTCGTACCAATTCGGAATCCATGCCTGTATGGTTCGGAACCATATCGCTTGCAAGCCGTATTCCTCGAATCATGGTTCTGTGCCGGAGGTTCTCATAACCCTCATATCCGCCTATATCTTCAGATATATCATATTTTTCGAGAGCATAAGCCGATGCTTTGGCTTCAGGGTTACCCTGAAGCTGTTTGATTTTTTGTGAGGCGTAGCTTCGTTGCCAGATCCCGATCAGCCATAAAGCCGTAAAACCCCGATCAGCCATTTTGTCCAGTTCGGCATCGGGAATATCCTGCAGGCGGTTGATCGGACGCCGGTAAAGTTTGCTGAGCTGGTCGAGCCAGACGTAGGTGCTTTTAGCCAGCATGACCACTTCCGGCATCCATGATGAGTCAGTGGAGTAATTAGCCGGCGCGTCACTGTCAGACGAGCTGTAATTCGGTATATGTGCCTCTTTTTCAAAAAAGTGGTTTGCTTTCTCGGCTTCCTCAGTACGGGCGATTCTTTCGAAAAACAGGTACTTGTCCTCATCCTCAATCAGATCAATAGCTACGGGAAGCAATGACCAGAGAGGAGACTCGGCCAGCAGGTCCGACCATTTCAACTGGATATAACGGAGCTGATCAAGGATTGATGATGGAGCGTGGCGAATTGGCTCGGTAAGCAGTTCCATAAGATCACTGTTTGCGGCTCCTACCGGTCCCATAGCCTTCATTGAGGTCTGCATGGTCAGAATCAATTTCCGGAATGCCTCTTCATTCATCACGTTCTGATCAGTCAAGAGGTCGGAAAACTGATCAAGAGCTGGATTTTGCGAATTAAGCCAGACAAGGAATGATTCCTCAAGCAGATATTTTTTGTTGTCCAGCCTGTTCAGCCAGGTTACAGGCGTTTCAGAACCTGCGTAAACTGACTCGGGAGGAAATGCAATGATAAACCGTGACAGGTACTCTCTTGAGTGCTTATTTGAAATGTCAGTATCAAATTTCAAATAAGCGGTTTCAAAAAGGGTAGGTATCCTGGCAGCGATGGATGAGGTCATGACGTAGTGAAACAGTTCATGCAGCAGCTTCATGCCGTTAAACTGCGCCGGAAGAACCGGTTTTGCTTCGGCACCTTTCCGCTTTATCAGGAAGTCGTTGATGATAGCTGTCTGTTTCTCCGCTTGTTTAAAACCGTCCTGACCGGTGGCAGGTAAAGCGAGAAATTCAGGATCAGTCAGATGAAACAGTTCACGGGCATGCCTGTTGACATAAAAGTGTTCCCTGCTTTGAACTGCTGATGGGTTATTCTGGATGTTCATAGTCTGGATGTAATGCCCCAAAAAATTAAACTGGTTGAGAGCTCCCTTGATATCTCCAGCTCTCTATGATATCGATAGGGCCAGCTTTCCGTTGAGCCAGAAATAATCAATTACCCTGTCGAACAAGGTAAGTAATTTCTGTAATAAAAGTCATGTTGACGTATGGAAGCCCTGAATTGGGAATAGGTTCAGGGAAAGGAAAAGAAGGGGGCGTATTTGGCAGATTACTTTATTTTGCTGTCGATATATTTTTGAAGGTAGCTGAATCCAAGATCCTTTGCGGATCGCAGCACATCAAGCCCGATGGTATAGAGAGCACTGTTTCTCTGTGGTTGAACAGAATAGCAGTCTGATTGTTCCGTTGACGGAGCCCGTTTACTTCCACGTAATGTCCTGGTTAATACCAGACCGGTAACAAAAGTTACTGCGGCAGCCTGAAATGGGTATTTTTTGACAATCTGCATTGGTGCCAGTTCCTCTTTAATACTGTCGGAAAGATGCAGAGCTCTCGACCTGATCTGATCTTCTTTTTCGGCAATAGTGTTCTGCAGCTCCTCTATTCTTGCCTGAATGCTGTTTAAAGGCTCATTTTTTGTAGTCATTGACCGATAAGAAAATTTTTTGAAGCAGCTCCTTCAAAAGCAAGGGTTTGAGTTTCGTGAAGAACACAAAGCATGAAAGAAAGATAAGGCTTACGATAAAATAGCCAAGAAACGGATGCCCGAGCAGCTCTCCTGTGAGCAATGCAAAGGTTGTGATAAGGTAGGCAATGCCAATAATCAGTATAACACCAAGAATCACAACAGCAGAAACAAGCGAAATCTTTTCAGTCAACTCAATTTTGACCAGTTCGATTTTTGCTTCTATTATTGCTATAACGTCTTGATAGGTAGACGTTGCTGTATCATCAAGGATTTTATGGATTCCGGTGTGTTTGCTTTCTTCATTCGGTCGAGGCGGAACCTTTTCTTTCGGGCGGTTCATCATAGGGTCGTCAATAAATGACTGTTAACGCTTTTTTCTCAACAAAAATCCGAAAAAGGCACCTGCACCGAGTGTGTAAAGTAATGCCTGAACAGGGTTTTTTACGATGAACTCTTTTGCTTTATCTGCACTTTTTAAGAAAAGGTCATACGACTCGCTCTCTTTGAAACGCAAAAAAGCTTCCGAGAGGGTTTCACTTATCTCTTTGACCTGTTCCGGAATGAAGGTCTCGCTATGCGGTTCCTTAACCGGATTCACGGGAGCATGGTCGTGAATGATAACCGGGACTTCCTGTTCCATAATAGTTCCAAGGATTATGACGAGTTTCTTTAAACCGACTTAAAAACAATATATAAAAACAAAACGGTCTTTTCCATCGCCCTCTCTTACTGAAGAAGCCTCCCCCCGTCAACACTGATAACCTGACCGGTGATATAGTCGCTTTCAAGAAGAAACGTAATGGTTTTAATGATATCCAGCGGGTCGCCCAGACGCTTGAGCGGTATTTTTTTGATCATCTCTTCCTCCGAGTCCATCTCTTTTTCAGGATTGATCGTAACCGTTCCAGGCGCAATGGAATTTACAAGAATACCGGGAGCACACGTTTTGGCAAAGATTTTTGTCAGATGCTGGATCCCTGCCTTGGAAACCGTATAGGGAGCAAAGTTTCTCCAGATAAGATTTGCGGAAATATCGGTTATGGTAATGATTCGGGCTATAAACGACTGTTTCTGCATAATCTTTACCGCTTCCTGCATGGTAAAGAATGTTCCCTTCAAATTAGTATCAACCAGATTGTCCCACTCCTCTTCGGTAACATCCAGCAGGGGAGTAGTGTAAAAATTTGATGCACTGGCTATCAGAAGATCAAGACGATCAAAGTGTTGTCGGAATGCTGTAAAAGCGCCGGCAATATCACTGTGTTTTGAAACATCGCAACGTACCATCTGCGATTCAGGGCTTATCCAGCGAATTTTTTCAAGGGTTTTGTCAGCTTTCTCTTCTGAAGAGTTATAAGTGAAAAAAACCGTATAACCTTGGCCTGCCACCGAAAGTGCAATTTCACCTCCCAAGACGCCGGTAGCTCCAGTCATGAAACAAACTTTTTTGCCTGAAAGTGCCATGGTGATAACGATTACTATCTTGTAAAGTCAAAGTTTATCGAACAATAATAAACGGAAATCAAGGATAAAAAGTTGACCGAAGTTTTCTTTGCCATCTCCCTCAGCCAAGTCTTCTGAACGAAGAGGCTTTGATGGCAGCAAAAAGAGTGGAGCCTGTCGTGATGTTCAGCTCCTCAGCGGCAGAGCGGACAATTTCTGCTATGAGTTTTTCGCCATGAGTAGCGAGAACAATGCCAACTCTTCCATCTGCATTGAACATTTCCGTAACCGTGCAATCCAGCAGGTTACGGGCACTGATTGCTTCCGGATGCCTTTTGAAGAGGATAATTTCGCGTGAAGAGAGTTCAAACAGCGATTCGGTATTCTTTTTTCCATCTGAAATAAAGAGGGTATTCTTTCCCCATGGATAGGCAAATAAACCGTTCTGAAGCAGAGGTGCAGTGAGCCGTAAAAAATTCAGATAACCATTCTGGCTTTGTGCCATTCTCTGGCGAGCCAGCTGCTCAGGAGTTGTTTCTTCAACCACCCGGCCCTTATCTACAACAAGCACAGTCTCTGTCATCAGTTGCATCTCTATCAGTGAATGCGATATAAAGAGGTAGGGGACTTTGAACTCTTCGCCTGCACTTACGAGATAGGGAATAATCTGGAACCTGAGGGCGTCATCAAGAGCGGCAAGCGGTTCATCCATAATGAGGAGACGCGGGTTGGCAAGAACAGCCCGGCCAAGAGCGACACGTTGTTTTTCACCACCTGAAAGATGTTTTACCCTGCGCTCCAGGAGAGGTTGCAGTTTAAGGAGATCAATAAGTGCTTCCGGTCTGACCCTTTTGTTTTCAGCACGGCATCGTTTATATCCATAGAAAAGATTTGTTTTAACGCTAAGGTGCGGGAAAAGCATTGCATGTTGAAAAACAAGAGCAATGCGCCGCTTTTCAGGCGAAAGATTAATGCCTTTCCTGCTGCTGAACAGGCAATCGCCATCAAGAAAAATTTCACCGCTATCCGGCTGAAGCATCCCTGAAACAAGATGGACAAGGGTTGATTTCCCGCTACCTGATTGCCCGAAAATTCCGACCCTTTCACCGGAAATATCAGCGTGAACCTGCAGGGAAAAATCGCCCAATTTTTTTTTAACCTCGATATGCAGCTTCATAATCCACTGCTCCTGTCCAGTTGTCTGGCGAGTATTTCATGCAGAAAAAGCACGGCAACTGAAATAACTACCGAGACTATGCAGAGCGAAAGGGCCATCGTACTGCTTGAAGGGGAACTGGCATAATCATAAATCGCCAATGGAATGGTTTGTGTTATCCCCGGAATATTGCCGGCAACAATGATTGTAGCTCCGAATTCACCCAGACTTCTGGCAAACATCAGCGATGAACCAGCAAGAATGCCTCTCAGGGAAAGTGGTAAAACGATTGTTACGAGGGAGTCAAACCATGATGCGCCAAGGCTGCGTGATGCCTCGATAAGCTGCTGGTCGATTGACTCCATTCCAAGACGGATTGAACGCACAAGCAGCGGAAACCCAACCACAGCAGAGGCAATCACAGCAGCCTTCCATGTAAAAATCACCTCTATTCCCGAAGCTGTCAGCAACTTTCCCAGCCAGCCGTTTTTACCGAGCAGCAGCAGAAGAAAATAGCCTATGACCACCGGGGGCAGGGTCAGCGGAAGATTAATGAGAACTTCGAGAAATACTTTTCCCTTCAAAGGTTTGAAAACAATCAGCCAGGCAACAGCAAAGCCGAAAGGTAAAGCAAGGGCGGTTGCGGTCAGGGCAACTTTAAGGGAGAGCCCTATTGCCGTTATATCTTCCGGTGGAAGCATCATCACTCCAACAGCTCTTCAGCGCCTGGATAAGGGTGAATAATGACCCCGATATCCGCAGGTTTCCCGAAATAGACTGAAGAGAGTACCAGTATATCGACACCGGTTTCAGCATAGGCAGCCGCATTTTCAGCATTGATGCCTCCAGCGGCCGAAATTGTAATGGCAGGCCTTGCCAGTCGGATCTCCTTAACAAGTCTTGAGAGTTCATCTGGCGTAAGCTTGTCAACCTGTACAACGTCAACCCCTGCCCGAGCAATCTTCAAGGCTTCCCCGGCACTTTCGGCTTCTACAATTATTGTATGTTCAGGTGCTTTAGCTTTCAGTTCTGCAAAGGTTTCCAGAAAGCTGTCCAGTCCACCCATAAATGCAGTATGCTGCTTGAATACAAGTATTGAATCTGAAAGGCCAACCCTGTGCGGGAGAGCTCCGCCAGCCATGATTGCTTTCAGTGCAATTTTTTTTGTTCCGGGAAACGACTTCCTGGTTGACACAACACTGATTCTCGGATTGATTTCCCTGGCCCGGGTTACTATTGTTCGGGTTCTTGTAGCAATGCCTGAAGCATATTCCAGCAGGTTCATGGCAACTTTCCATCCCGCATGAAGGCTGCCCGCAGGTCCGGTCGCGGTAAGAATGGTAACCCCGGCTTCAACCACTGAACCGCTTGCCAGACGGTATGTCACGGTTGCCCCGCACTGCTCGAGCACACGCGCAGCCTCTTCGGTGCAGCAAAGAACCGTTAGGTGACGGGTTGTAAACGTTATTTCTCCTTTCAGAGAGCCGATGCAAAGCAGTGATGTGGTTAGATCCCCGAAAGGCACATCCTCTTCGATAAACCGTTCAATAGCACGGTCAGGTAGTTGATACAGCATTATGGTGTTTATACTATTCTTTTGTTCTTTTGTTAATCAGGTTATTATAGTTAATAATTAAGTTTTTTATTATATAAAGCCTTAATTATTTAATAAAATAACGCATCTGATCCTTGAGGATAGTACATTGATGTAGTTTATCTCTGTATTTGAGATGCAATGATAACTAAGTCTGTTTTTCGTTATGTGGTTTAAAGAATAACGATTTTCCCTGCGTTACTGAAATTTGGCAGCTTTTTTTTGCCTGTTGTCTTTTATGAATTAATAATCGTATATTTGCGATGAACTAAAAATGGGAATGATGCAGAGGACTTTGTCAGTCATTGAATACAGTGTCGATGAAGAGTCTATGGCGTTGATAGCCAAGGCACTCAGTCATCCGGTGCGACTGAAAATTTTGAAACTGCTTGCGTCGCATAAATGTTGTTTTACCGGCGAGCTGACAGAGCTTATTCCAATGGCGCAGTCAACCATTTCACAGCACCTTAAAGCTCTCATGGAAGCCGGCTTGATTCAGGGCGAAATTAATCCGCCGAAAGTCCGTTACTGCATCAATCCGGAGCAATGGGTGAAAGCATCTGCTCTGTTTGGGAAGTTTTTCATTGCAGAAAAGGAGTGCCTCTGCTGATTGTCGCTGATTTTTTTAATAATCGTTCATTTCCGATAAACGGAATAATTAATACAGGAGACTTATGATGAAAAAGGTAAAAATTCTTGGCAGTGGCTGTCCGAGCTGTAATCAACTTGCTGATGCGGTAAATGCCGTTATTGCTGCTGAAGGTATTGAGGCTTCCGTTGAAAAGGTGGAAGATATTCAGGCGATCATGGCGTACAACGTTCTCTCGACTCCCGCACTCGTCGTCGATGAAAAGGTGCTCTCTAAAGGGCGGATCCCATCACACGCCGAGATCAAAGAGTTGCTGACCGCCAAACCGCATAGCTGCTGCGGAAACCATGGTAATAAAGGCAGTCACGGTGGTTGCTGTTAATAGACTGTGACGGCTTCTTCTCAACCTTCAAGCACCGTTTCCAGGAGTGCAACTGTGCAATGGATTTCCGGGGTTGCTGCGGCAGCTGTTGTGTGGCTGCTGCTTTACAATAACCTTGAGTGGTTTGCCACTCAGCTGCTTCAGCTCGTGGGGATAAGCCGGACAAACCGATTGGGCGAAGCCCTGTTCTTTTTTATCTATGAAGTGCCAAAAGTGCTGCTCCTTCTTACTGGCGTTGTTTTTCTGATGGGGGTGATCCACACCTTTATTTCGCCCGAACGAACCAGGGCATTGCTTTCAGGTCATAGAACAGGGGTTGGAAACATAATGGCAGCAACCCTTGGTATTGTTACTCCGTTCTGCTCCTGTTCAGCGGTACCGCTCTTTATAGGGTTTCTTCAGGCGGGTATTCCGCTTGGAGTGACCTTTTCGTTCCTTATTTCAGCCCCGATGATCAATGAGGTTGCCCTTGCGCTCCTTTTCGGCATGTTCGGCTGGAAGGTTGCCCTGCTTTATACGGGTATGGGTCTTGCAGTTGCTATTGTAGCCGGCATGGTGATCGGTAAACTCCGTATGGAAAAGTATCTGGAAGAGTGGGTGCAAAAACTGCAGGAGAGCACAATATCGGCTGCAGCGGACGAAATAGCAATGAGCTGGCCCTTGCGTTTTCAAGAAGGCGTCAAGCATGTTCGTGAAATTGTCGGCAAGGTCTGGCTCTATATTGTCCTTGGTGTAGGGCTTGGTGCGGGTATTCACGGTTATGTGCCGGAAAACTTTATGGCCTCACTGATGGGCAAAAGCGTCTGGTGGTCAGTTCCTGCAGCTGTGTTGATCGGAGTGCCCATGTACTCAAATGCTGCCGGTATTCTTCCCATAGTTCAGGCTCTGCTCGGCAAGGGTGCCGCACTTGGTACGGTAATGGCTTTCATGATGAGTGTTATTGCTCTCTCCGCCCCTGAAATGATCATTCTGCGCAAAGTGCTTAAGCCCCGGCTTATTGCTGTTTTTGCAGGCGTTGTTGCCACCGGCATCATGATAGTCGGTTATGTGTTTAATCTTCTCCTCTGAAAAGAGCGCTTCAATAGTATATCTCAATCCATTGCCGAATCACCAGGAATAAGTTAGTGCTTCTTCTCTGTGCCGGAATATCATGCATCAGCCGTATGGCCGAAGGCTTTCTAGCGTTCATCTGAGAGTTTGCACCAGGTGTTTTCTGCTGGCGCAAAACCCGGCAGCCTCAGTTCATCCTCTTGCCGTGAAGGAATCATCAGTAGCCCTACTCTGTTCTCATATCCATAGCAGTCAGGATGAGAACAGATTAAAACGGCAGGTGCTTTGGCAATGTATTTAAAAAAGGAGTCGGTGATGATGGAACGTGTTAAAAACAGAAACCCGAAAAATTCAAAAGTCTACCTAGCAGGTGCCGGCATCGCATCACTTGCCTGTGCAGTTTATCTGGTCAAGGATGCAGGTGTACCGGGAGAGAATATTATTATTCTTGAACAGGATGCAATACTTGGTGGCGCATGTGATGGCTCGGGAGACAGTGAGACCGGGTTTGTAGTGCGTGGCGGAAGAATGCACGAGAAACATTATGCGTGTTACTGGGATCTTCTTTCTTTCATCCCGTCGTATGATGATCCCGAAATTTCCGTCAGGGATGAAACCTTTGAATTTAACGAACGATTTGTTTCCAATGCTCAGGCCCGCCTGTTAAGGGATGGAAAGAAAGTGGATGTGTCTACATACGGCTTGTCGATAAAAGATCAGTTCGATCTGGTGCGGCTGACGTTTGTTTCCGAGAATTCCCTTGAAGACAAGCGGATTGAGGAGTGGTTTTCAGATGAATTTTTCCACTCCAATTTCTGGTACATCTGGACGACCATGTTTGCCTTCCAGAAATGGAGCAGCCTTGCCGAAATGCGCAGATATATGAAACGTTTCATGCATCTGGTGGCGGGACTCTACCGGCTCGGTGGTGTCATGAGGACGAAATACAACCAGTATCACTCCGATATTGTACCCCTGACGAGATACCTGGAAAAGCGAGGTGTCAATTTTCAAACAAACACAAGGGTCACAGATATTGATTTCGAACTCTCCGCCGACAAAAAGACCGCAACAGTCATTCATCTGATAGATGCCAGCGGCACAGAAAAAGAGGTGCCTCTTGGCCCCGATGATTATGTGTTTATAACCAACGGCTCCATTACAGAGTCTACAGATAATGGAACATGGGCACGGCCAGCTCTCCTCAAAGACAAGGCATCTTCGGGTTCCTGGATGCTGTGGGAGAAAATTGCGGCAAAGGACAAGTTATTCGGAAACCCTGGGGTATTCAGCGACAACATAAACTTACAGAAATGGTACTCCTTTACCGCCACGTTGAAGGACAGCACCTTCCATGACTATATGGAAAACTTTTCAGGCAATCTCGATGGAACCGGAGGGCTGGTAACCCTGCTTGACTCCAACTGGCTGATGTCGATCGTCATTGCCCGCCAGCCACATTTTCCGAATCAGCCTAAGGATGTGAAGATATTCTGGGGTTATGGCTTATACCCGGACAGAGAAGGGAACCATGTTCAAAAGAGAATGTCGGATTGCAATGGCGAGGAGATGCTTGAAGAGCTTTGGTATCACCTGAAAGTGCAGGACTTGATGAAACCCGTTGTCGAGGCCGGAAAAGTCAACTGCATCCCTGTAGCCATGCCCTTTGTTGACAGCCTGTTTATGCCGCGCGCGAAAGGGGATCGACCTGACGTCATACCTGAAGGAGCCTCCAACTTTGCCTTCCTGGGTCAGTTTGCAGAAGTGGCAGAGGATTGCGTGTTTACGGTTGAGTATTCCGTAAGAACAGCGCAGATAGCTGTTTACGGGCTCTTTGATACCGGTAGGGAGGTCATACCGGTATATGATTCAGCGCATAATCCATTGGTGTTGATAGAGGCCATGAAGTCAATCAGCAGATAAAAAGGGGTTCTGCACAGCGTTATCATTTTGGGAAGGGGAGTATTCGTTCCAACCGTACCGGTGATTAAGCAAAGCCAAGCCACACGGCGAGAGCTCGATTAATCGTCAGCATCGAAGTATCGTCGAGTCGACCGAAGGCGGCTCCTACTTTTTCACGAGGTACGGTTTGAACCTTATCGACCATTATCTGCGATCTTTTTTCAAGGTTAGTCACGGCTGTAGGCTCAATGTCTATCCGAAATAACGGAGCTTTTCTCAGGTCGCTTGTCACGGGCAGGATTGTCACTGAAGGGTGTTCAGAAAACAAATCGGACTGAACAACAAGGGCACGACGGGGTTTTCCGTAATCACCTTGAAGCGCAATGGGAACAAGATCGCCTCTTTTCATGCTTTCCAGCCCTCGCGGTCTGCTGATTCATCTAAAAACCGCAAAACTTCTTTTTCGTGCTGGTCATTTTTGATCAGTGCTGATTGCCGCTTGCACTCCTCAGCAAATCCCTCGCGTCGTGTATCCGGAACCCAGATTTGTACCGGACGCATTCCTGCCTTGCGTAAACTAGCCCTGTGTTTTTGAACCCGTTCAACAACTCCAGCCATATTGCACCTCTTCATTCGTTTGTGACTTTGTTACATGCAACGTATACTAAAAATCTGTTACATGCAACAAAATATTGCCAATGGTTTTGGTGGCAGGATATTCATGATGTAAATTTTCTCGGTTTTTTACTTTATTGTATGCAATATTAAAGTTCAACTTTAATATTGCATACAATGATTGCGCGTCATCTCATGTCTGCCCTGCAGAGTCGTGCCTTGGAATATCCTGTTGTAACGCTTACCGGTCCAAGGCAGTCAGGGAAGGCCACTCTTGATAAGGCTCTTCGAAATCAAGTCATCGCAGACGATTAATCAGGAGTGTTTCATACAACTCTATAAAGTTGCGGCTATTTTTGGTGAACGTGTCGTGAAAACAGTGGTGCTATACGCTGGTCATGAACAACAAAAACGCAGCAATGCCGAAGTTTTAAGTTATCTGTATGCCGGTGAAGCCGCAACCAACGAAGGTACCTTCGCCGAAACTACATAATAAAAGATGTATAGGTGCTGCTCACGAAACCTAACAAAATAGCGATGATTAAAAGCGGGTGCAGTGTTTTTTGCTTACGTTCATCTTTTACCCAGGTAACCAGTTCGGCCATCAGGTGAGGGGTGTTGAAGGGAGTTGCTGTGTCGAACACGATACCGATTTGATTGCCGTTTTCATCAAAAGCCGCAACACTGTTTGAGTTGGTTTTGTACTGTCCACTTTAACTTTAGGCGTGCTGAACTGTGTGGAAATCCCATAAATCAAATCTTGATTACTCTTTTCTTAATTGGTATTTTATCGTAACACTTCGAAATACTAATCCAACATATGGGGACGACATGTTATCACCAGCGAAACCAATGGAACCGCGAAACCAGGTCAGTTTTAAAATTCCTGCGAGCACCAAAAACAGGATTGAACAGCTTGCTGCGGCAACCAGAAGAACAAAAACCTTTATTATCGAAGAAGCAATCGATCAGTATCTTGTTCTGAATGAGTGGCAGCTCAAAAGCATTCAAGATGGTCTTCGTGACCTTGACGAGGGTAAGGTCATCTCGCAAGAAAAAATGATTGAACACTGGGAGGGGAAAATTGCAGGTACAGTGGACTAACAAGGCAAAAACCCGTCTCGAAGAAATTGAGGCATATATCGGAAAGGAAAGTCCTGCAGCAGCCAAAAAAGTCATTCTTTCAATTATCAAAAAAGCTGCTACCCAGCTTTCCAAATACACTGACAGCGGCAAACCAGGTCGTCTGATGGGTACTCGCGAACTCCTGTTTGCAGATACACCATATCTTGTTGTTTACACGGTTCGCAGCAATATCGTGACAATTCTTACGATCTTCCATACAGCTCAGAACTTTAATCTCTAAGGGTTACATCATAAATTATCCTTGCGGTTTCCATGGTTCGTTGGTTGTGATAGTGCCCGGTTTCAAGTATCCGGTCAGTTTCGCTGCGGCAACCTCTCCTCCCTACTGGGCAAGGGTTGGATCAAGTTTGATATTCTTCCACCACTCCCCATCACCCCGAAATCGTCCCAGCGATTTGCGGACTATATCAAAGCCATACAGACATTAAGCCTTGAACTGATGACGGGCATCCTTCGGCAGGCTCTTCGTCCCTGATCCGGCAGATTTGTACCATTTCTTGAGAATAGTCTCAGCATTTTTAATTCCCTCTACCTTCGATGAAGAGACGACTTCCTGAAAAAGCATCTCCCTGCGACCTTCATTTGTCTGCAGTTTAGGATGGGTTTGTGACAGAGGAGGGTGTACAGTCATACGTGCAATATTTTTGGCTCATTAAACAATTTAGTGGAATTGACCCTACTGCGATTATTGGGATTAGCGTCGGAAGGGAGAATGCGCAGAATCCGCAACTTTTTGTCAGGTCTTGGGAGGTTGACAAGAAGGCTTGGCCGGTTGACAAGCCTTGGAAGGACAAGGGCATACAACTTCAGCTTGATGATGAAGTTCACCCGTACCCGCTTTATGGCTCATTTTGGAAAAAATGCCCTGAATTCCGAGGCGGACCACTAAAAGAATGGCTCCGGGAAAAAGGTTTTGAGAAGCAGGGCCAAACACTTGAGCTTTCGCATTTAAGAGATAATCTTTTCGAGTTAAGAGGCTGATTTTGACAAAACGATCAGCGTTTATTCGTGCACTAAATATCCCCGCTGGAGGCTGACCGCCGCTTCGCGGCGGTCGTTGGCGTTCTTACTACAGGATGGAGATGTGAATTTTTTTCCCCAGTACTTCGGCATAGTGATGCAGCGTAGAAAGCCTAATATCCTCAGAATGGTTTTCAATTCTTGAGATTGCCGATTTTTTAGTATTCAGCTTATCGGCCAGAGCTTCCTGTGTAAGCCCTGCGTTTTTTCTTGCTTCTTTCAATACCACTCCGATCTTGAACTCTTGGTATTCTTTATCAAAGGTGTTAGCAAATTCAGGGTCAAGGCGTTTCCGTTTTGCAATAGCGCGTTGTAAGTCATCCATATTGTTTCCTCCTGAGATAGTCTTTCTTTCTTTTTTCAGCCAGTTCAATTTCTTCAGACGGGGTTTTCTGAGTTTTTTTTGCGAATCCATTTGTAAGAATCACCAAATTTCCATTGTCAAAGAAGCCGAGCAACCGGAATGCATTGTTTCCATGTGCCGCCCGAACTTCCCATATCCCATCTGTGTTTTGCAATTTCTTGAAATACTCTGTTGGTACAGGTGATAATTCCTTAACCAACCTAAGAACCCAAAAAACCTTTTTTGCCTCTTTTGTTGAAAGAGATTCTAAAAATTCATCGACTGGCTTTTTGCCATTTGCAGTAATGAAAAATTCGATAGTTCGCATTGTTCATGTTAACAATATCGTGAACATTATACAAGCTTAAAAAGTGTCAGCTTTTTGAGATGCTCAATATCCCTGCCGGAGGCCGACCTCCGTGAATCGGCGGCAAGGTTCCACGTCAGTTTTGAGGCCGTATAAATAACGGTGTGCTGAATGTTCAGGTGTCCAAGAAAGTCCTGAACCCGTCCAAGCTGGCCATGATACCGGTTTCTTTTCCGTATTTGCGGGATAATACAGGTATAGACTGCCTGAAGATCAAGCGACTTATCAAGCGTATCGCTGATATTGTTTTTTACCGGTCGAAATAGTGGGCCTTTCTGGTCGTATCGGTGCCCGGCAGCCTCAAGATACTCATCAATCAGCCGCTGAGCCATGGGATGCATCGTTAGAAACCTTAGTCCTTGCGTAAACTTGCCCTGTGTATTTGTACCCTTTCAACAACTCCAGCAATCTTGCCTGAAATATCGATCGATATGTTGTTCATAAATTATCCTTGCGGTTTCCATGGTTCGTTGGTCGCCGATTGCTGCAAGGTCAGCGTAGATGAGGATCGGATGTACAGTTTCGTCAGCGCCGAGGCCATTGTCGACCGGCCAGAAGCGTTCGAAAATCTCTATATTGCCTTGCGGGTCCTTTTTTAGCCTGTTAGCGATCACCAGTTCTCCGAGATGATTCTTGTCCGCATACAAAGTGACAGTGCCTGGTTTCAAGTATCCGGTCAGTTTTGCTGCGGCAACCTCTCCCCCCCACTGGGCGAGGGTTTGATCCAATTGAATATCTTTCCACCACTCCCCATCACCCCGGAATCGTCCAAGCAACAGTTTAGGTTTTAAGTGGTCGGGATATGCAGCAATCCAGCGCTCAAAAAGTTTCTTTTTGTCCAGGAGCTTTTTCCCCTTTTTGCCCATCTCGACAATGAAGCCTTTCTGGATCAGTTCGGTCATGGTGCTTTTCACCGTTCCCAAGGCGACATTCGTCATTTCTGCAATATCGCGATAGGGTCTATTGACGAGTTCCGGTTGGCACAAAAAGAGATAAACGATTTTCAGGCCGACCCCTTTGAAGAGGCGAGCTGTGGGAGGTTCGTTTTCATCTTTTTCAGGTTTGTTCCCTTTTACGAAAATCAACAGTGGTGGTTGATTGATGAAGGCGTTTCCTGCCGTATCGATGAACTGGATGCTGGCATCGCGCAATCTTACTGCGGCCTCGGGAGGGATGTAGCGTGTCGCGAGCAGAAATGGATGCGGCATCTTATCCATGTTCATCAAAAACTGGAGCTCTCCGGTTTTTGTAAGATGTTTTTTAACCTCGACGCACCCAACGAATTCTTTCCCGAAAACTTTGACCCTTACAATGCAGTCGAATGTCTGGTTTTGAAGGACTTCAATCGGTTCAATCGCGTATTCCAGTGGTGCGATCGTATTAAGGGCTTCCATAGCCTGCCGAAGGATTATTGTTTTGTCCTCGGCTAATTTATGTTCAATAAATTCTTTGTTCATTTATATTGAACATAATAAATTCTTGAACATAAATCAACATTATGATTGCTTAACCTGAACGCTGGGCAGCCCTCAACCGCTGAGCTACATGAAAGATTTGTACCCATTCCGCTGTTTGTATCAATAAACGGTCGTTTGATGAGACTCTGAAGTCGAAAAGCGAAGAGATCGATGCAAGCTTGCGGCGGATAGTGGCGGCAGCAAGGTTACTCTGTTTGAGATCGGTTCATCATGCAAGCAGGTGCGATCTTGTGACTATGCGCATTTCTTCCGGTTCCGTGATGCCGAGAAATCGAGACAATTCCTTCACGTCGTTTCGGTATGCCCTTCGGGTCTTTTCACTTCGGATATTGGCATACCATTCAAGTTCCGGAGCTGATAGCATCCGTTTTCGAGGATCGGCAGGGTGTCGGTCTTAGTGCCTGGGCAAGGGCTGTATTGCTCATATTTAATTATGATAAAATACATTATCAGTACTAAAATAGAAAAAGAGGAGCTGCATTTTTTGGGTGGCATGAGTGCTATGTAAAATTACTTATCAGCATCCTCCTGATAGCGACATCTTGTCCTGAACTTGTTGACTATTCGCCCTGTTATAAAAGTATTCAGTCTTGTTAAGATCTGGGATCAGTTCCGTTCGATAAGGATCATAAAAAACAGTGTGAGGTATGGAAAATCAAAATGTAACCGTTGGCTTGTTTGACACCCATCAGCAAGCTGAAAACGCTATTAAAGAACTTAGAAAATCCGGTTTCGATATGCAGAAGTTGTCGATTATTGGCAAGGATTATCACACGGAAGAGCATGTCGTTGGGTATTATAACACAGGTGACCGAGTAAAATTCTGGGGAAAACGCGGTGCATTCTGGGGTGGTTTGTATGGATGGCTATTCGGTTCCGCTTTCCTTTTGATTCCAGGTGTTGGTCATGTTATTGTACTTGGCCCATTAGTTGGCTGGATTATAGGTGCTCTTGAAGGTGCCATTGTCGCAGGAGGACTCAGTGCTTTTGGGGCAGCCCTTTACAGTATTGGTATTCCAAAAGACAGCATTGTAAAATATGAGGCTGCGGTGAAAGCCAACAAGTTTATTGTCATTGCTCATGGAACAGCTGAAGACATAGAAAGAGCAAAAAACATATTGCAAGCAGCCAGTGGCAACGAAATAATTGTGCATACAGCAAAAGGCTGAACTGAAAATCTGGATAGGAAGAGGGACTGGATTTCTGGATGTCCCGTATCCAGATTCCTATTGCAGCTTTTTGACCTAAACTTGAAAAAGAATGAAATATTCTTAAAAATCAGGTAGCGTAGTAATGTGCTGCTGTTACCCGACTTTCCTTAAGCGACCCCATAACAGAATTGCCATCAGTTCCCGCTCTTCCCCCATTTTCAAGGCAAATTCATACGCCTTCTCAAAGTGAAAGAGCCTTTCCGAAATACTTGAGCATTCCTAAGGGAAGTTCTTTTAGAGATTGAACTTCTTTCCCGTGAAGACCAGCGGAAACGTATTGTTCATACCCCTCTCAGCCATCACGTCTTTGATTGAACTGCATCGAACAGGTTGCGAATACTGCCAACCGAACCAAGCAAAGCTGTAGCCTCATAAGGGATGTAAACTACTTTGTTGTCTTTGCCACTCACCATTTCCTTCATCGATTCGATGTACTTCAACGCCAGAAGGTATGATGTAGGATTTCCTCCAGACTCCTTGATTGCTTGGGTAAGTTTTCCAACAGCTACAGCCTCGCCATCTGCAACCAGAACTCTGGCTTCCGCCTCACCTGAAGCTTTCAGAATGAGTGCCTGTTTTATGCCTTCCGCTTTGTTTATTTCCGCTTGACGATCACCTTCGGCTTGAAGAATGATGGCCTGTTTTTGTCCCTCAGCTTCCAGTATAATAGCACGACGGTCTCGCTCCGCACGCATCTGCTTTTCCATTGCTACCTTGATATCCTCTGGAGGGATGATGTCCTGCAACTCAACACGATTGACTTTTACACCCCATTTATCAGTAGCTTCGTCAAGAATCGCACGCAGTTTCTGGTTGATGGTATCACGCGAAGTTAGCGTATGATCCAGATCAAGTTCACCAATAACATTACGAAGTGTCGTTTGCGTCAGTTTCTCAAGAGCATCGGGTAGGTTGGCAATCTCGTAAACAGACCGCTTGGGGTCAGTGATCTGGAAGTAGAGTAAAGCATTGATTTCAATCGCGACATTGTCTCGGGTGATAACATTCTGCTTGGGAAAATCGTAAACAGTCTCACGAAGGTCTATTCGTGTGATAGTCTCTTTACGAACAATAGTCTTTCCGTTGATATCAGTAATAATGTATTTCCAGTCAATGGATCTGGCCTTGTCAATAACCGGCCAAATGATGTTAATCCCTGAAGGCAATGTTTGATAGTAACGCCCTAAACGCTCAATGACCATAGTTTCTGATTGCTGGATAATCTTGAATCCATTCACCGCCAAAGCGGCAATCAATGCGACCAGCATTCCAAAAAACACCAAAGTAAACATCTTCACCCCTTTTTGGTTTCAATTTCAAAATCAACAATAACCTTAGACCCTTCAATGTTCTTGACGGTAACGATTTGGCCAATCTCAATACGTGAACTGTTATTGACCATAACTGCATGCCATGTCTCGCCTCCAATCTTGACGCTACCCGAGCCTCCGCAGGAATCAATCACTTCCGTAACCAGACCTGTTTTCCCTACAAGGGCGTCAGCGTTTGTTTTAGCATAACCTCCATGATGATAGAAATACTTGAGAATGATCGGCCTTATACCCAATGTCAACACAGCCGAAATGAGAACAAAAAGAAATAACTGGATTGTGAGCGGAACGTGAACAACTGCGAGAGGAACAATAATCAAACATGCAGTACCAAAAATACCAGTTACAAAGACAGGCATGAATGTTTCAATAATCCATAGCATAATGCCGACTATTGCCCACAGTTGCCAGATTTCAAGCATGAGTATTCTCGTAAAATTGGGTATTTAGCCCGAAAACCTTTATCAGATATGATTTATTTGCGTCAAGATAATTATCCCGTTTCATCTGCACAATTCTCCAAAGATTATGCAACCACCGAGATGAGCGCTTTGGGTGCAAGAGTGTCGTATGAGGGTTGAACATGGGGAAAACGGGAATCAATAATCAAGATATACGTTTATGAACCATCTGCAATTGTTTTTTCTGAGAAAAACATCGGCAAACTAATCGGCATGAATTTTAGATTATTCTTTGTAACTTATTCAAATACATACATAAATAAGATCGAATAATCGGCAATATTATGATATTTGAATTACCACCACGCCTTGAGCCATGTCTGCCAGAGGCATTGGAGCCCGAGCTTGTCGACTTGATTGCTACACTATCTGCTGCCTCCGAGCGGCTGGGTCATCGTCTTCATCCTGGGCTCGCTTCAGGAAACGGGTTTTAAAGCCCGTTAAGGATTATTGGATGAAGGTAGAATGAAAGTTGGTCTAATTTTTCTTTCCTGAAGCTACCACAGTTCGTACCAGACTCCACGTCCACTGCCGTGCTGTGTCAGATGGCCCCGTTCAACCAGGTTTCGGAAGTGCACTTTCAGGGTATTGCGGCTGACGCCAGTCATCTTGATCGCATTGCCTATCGTTATGCGTCCATGTTCACGGACAAATTCGACGATATGCAATGAGAGTTCTGGTAAAGAAGTCATGACGATCTTCTCTTGCTCTACTTTTGCCTCAAGTCGGCGGACCTGATCGGCCAGCGAACGAAGAAAAAATAGCAGCCACGGGTGCCAGTTTGGTGTATCGGTCCGGATTAAACCCTGAGTTTGCCGTAGAGCCAAGTAGTAGGCTTCTTTGTTGAGTTCGATGACGCTTTCCAGTGAACTGTATGGTACGTAAGCGTACCCCGACTGAAGTAGCAGTAAGGTTGTTAAGACACGACTGAGCCGACCATTTCCATCCTGAAACGGGTGGATTTCCAGAAAGACCACCACAAAAATAGCGATGATTAAAAGTGGGTGCAGTGTTTTTTGCTCACGTTCATCTGTTACCCAGGTAACCAGTTCGGCCATCAGGTGAGGGGTGTTGAAGGGAGTTGCGGTTTCGAACACGATACCGATCTGATTGCCGTTTTCATCAAAGGCTGCAACACTGTTTGAGTTGGTTTTGTATTGTCCTCTGTGTCGAGAATCCTTCTCGCTATGGCGCAGGAGAATCTGATGTAACTGCTTGATGTGGTTTTCGTTGAACGGGATGTTTGACCACGATTCGAACACCAGGTCCATCAACTCCGCATAACCTGCAACTTCCTGTTCATCACGTGTTTCGAAAGACTGAATAACCAGGTTGGAAAGGAGACGCTCAACCTCTCGATCGGACAGTTTACTTCCCTCGATGCGGGTTGATGATCCGATGCTCTCGATGGTGGCAACCCTGCGTAACGCTGAAAGACGATCAGGAGCAAGAGTGCCTAGAGTACGCCAGGCACCCTTGAATTCATCGATCTGAGCAATCAGGCTCAGGATCTCCGGAGTGATGTGAATAGTATCAGTTCGTAACATAAACCAATTATACACCCATTTACACCCAATTACAAACTAGCTTTTAAACATTCCCTCCTGTCAATTTGACTGGTAGGAAGGGATTTACACCGAAAGCGTTTTCTGCAACATCGGAAAATGCCAGGATTCTGAAGCGGCCCCTTAACGCCAGCTGTGTGCATTGTATTCACAACCCTATGAGCAAAAGCGAGCTACTCGAATTAATTTAGGATATGATGCATTGGTAAAAGGGGCATAAAAAAAACTTTTATGTATACATGTATTTAAGCAATACCTTTATAAATCAAAGACAGTTCACGTATTGCTCTATTTTCATATAAAATCAATACGTCGAGCAGTCTCGGCAATCGGTGTCACAACGTCGTCCCCTTGGTTTCTGCAAGACCATTTTGAGTTATGTAGCAAAGTTCCATTCGGACTGGAATTTACCTGTTGTCCGGTAACGGGATCTTGTATTACCCCATGCCGAAAAAAAAATCCTTCACCACGCCAGTCAGTTTATCTGATTTGAGGGCTCTTGCTGAAAAGCGTCACCAAGTCCTGCAATTGAAACGGCCGGATTATTCATCTTCACCTGAGGATATACTCCGGAATAGCCATGAGTTGGAGGTTTACCAGATCGAACTTGAACTTCAGCAGGACGAACTTATTCAATCGAGAGAGGAACTCTCAAAGTCTAAAGCAGAGCAGGAAGAGAGCCTGAGACGTTTCACCGAGCTTTATGATTTTGCCCCACTGGGCTATGTTACGCTTTTACGAGACAGCAGGATAGTTGAGGCAAACCTGACTGCGACCAAAATAATTGGCCTTTCTCGCTCGCAGTTACGAGGTAATCTTTTGACAAACCTCTTTAATCCGCAAGACAGTCAAGTAATCAATGCCTTGCTTGAAAAAGTGTTCACCAAGAAGCAGCATGGATACTGTGAAGCCACTCTTTTGCCTGACAATTCAGTTCATCTCAAGGCTGACCAATCATTTGCCGGCCACATCTTTCGAATCGATGCTGTAATCAGTGATTCTTCTTGTGAATGTAGGGCCATCTTAACGGATGTTACTGATCAAAAAATTTCTGAGAATGCTCTCAAACAGAGCCAGTACAAGTTCAGGATGCTCTTTGAAGGCCACTCCTCCATAATGCTGGTTATCGATGAATCAGGCAACATCATTGATGCCAACCCTGCAGCTGCTACTTTTTATGGATGGCCGATTGAAAAGCTCTGCACAATGCATCTTGATACGATCACCACGAGATCACATGAAGCTGTCATGAGTGATCTTCTCAAATTCAAAGCATCGAAGCAAAACAGATTCACAACGCTTCACCGTAAAGCCGATGGCTCATTACATGATGTAGAAGTCGTACAAAATACCATAGCAATAGGAAGCAATATGGTTTTCTATTGCATCATGAACGACATCACCGAACGCAAACAAGCTGAGTCTCAACTTAAAAAACTGAGTCTTGCTCTCCAGCAAAGCCCCACAGTTGTTGTCATAACCGACCCTGAAGGCAATATTGAATACGTCAATCATGCTTTTTCGGCGCACACCGGGTATTCAGCAGAAGAGGCCAGAGGAAAAAATCCCCGTATTCTTAAGTCCGGCCTGATGCCTGACTCTTTCTATGAAGATCTCTGGCAGACAATTCTTTCTGGCAGGATTTGGCGTGGTGAAATGCAAAACAAAAAGAAAAACGGTGAACTTTTCTGGGAACGAGCCGTTATTTCAGCCATGATGAATAATGATGGTGTGGTAACCAATTTTGTAGCTGTAAAGGAGGATATCACAGCAGAGAAAAAACTCTGGGATGAGTTGACTGCAGCCAAGGATCATGCAGAAGAGAGCGACCGCCTTAAATCAGCGTTTCTGGCCAATATCAGCCATGAAATACGTACCCCGATGAATGGCATTCTCGGCTTTTCAGAAATCCTGAAAGACCCGCATCTTACTGGAGAGGAACAGGAAGAGTTTATCAGCCTTATTCAGAAAAGCGGCAACAGGATGCTCAATCTCATCACTGAACTGATCGATATTTCCCTTTATGATGCTGGTGAAACAACGCTGCAGATTACCGACACCCCAGTCAACGCCTTATTGCATGATCTCTATGCTTTTTTCAAGCCTGAAAGCGAAGTGAAGAGACTCTCTTTGAACTGTACCTGTGCACTTTCTGATGAAGAGAGCACCATTGAAACCGATAGTGGAAAGCTGACCCGGATATTGACTAGCCTGATCCAGAATGCCCTGACATTCACCAGTACGGGAACCATTGATTTCGGTTATACAAGAATTGGCTCCTCGCTTGAGTTTTATGTGCTTGATACCGGCATTGGTGTTCCTGCTGCTATGCAACAGAAAATTTTTGAGCGCTTCCGGCAGGCTGATGACTCATTAACCCGTAACTATGAGGGCTCAGGTCTCGGCTTAAGTAGTGCCTGACAGAAAACCTTTGTTTTTTGAAAATCTTACAACCCCATCAAGATCAAAAGCTGTTTGTTTTTGACCCGGCAGAGATGTTTTTGCGTTTATCAGGATTTCCCAAGAGCAAACGACTGAATTGTACGTC